>JACJZV010000004.1 GCA_020635395.1 Flavobacteriales bacterium | reverse complement strand
CAAGGGTGTCAAAAGTGGGAAATTTAGACTTTTCTATCTCTGAAATGGTGTCAATATAGAATCCTTTTAGGTCGCGATTGTATCTTATCGTATCAAAGGGTGAGTTATATAGAATCCAATCGGTTAAAACAGGATCAGGCCCCATGCTGGATATATAAAATCTATTTTGATGCATCATCAGAATAAAATAATTTTCGTCACACTCGGGGTTGGAAAACTTCACTGTTCGCCCCTGAATTTCTCCCCCAATGAATTGTGACAAACTAATGAATACACTATCATTTAGGGTATAAACATCGCCACAATTGCAACTGTCTATTTCGTATCCGATGTTTGCATTTGAAAGCGAACATGAAAACCAAAGATTCTCATCCTTCGATTCTGTACTATCTATAGTGCCCAAAGCAAATACCTTGTTTTTGTTTGATTGATTGCAGCAAGAGAACAACATAAAAATCAAAGTGCAATAGGTTAGTGTCAAGCATTGGTTTTTCATATGCGGGAATAGATAATTAAAGGTCTTTTTTTACTTTTTTTCATTTGTTTCAATTTTGTAGGATATGCCAAAATATTTTTCTACTACGCAAACATTAGTTTGCCCTTTGGTTCAGGTATTTTTCTACCCATGCTTTTTGCCGTTTCAATCCACTCGGTTATTGTAAGTCGAGCGTTTGATATTGCTTCCTCGTATGATGCACCGTCGGCCATACAGCCCGACAATTCAGGAACTTCCACAATAAATGCCTCATCTTGTTCGCTCCAATATATAATGAGTTCGTATTTAACGTTGTTCATCAGCATTTTTATTTAATCCGTATTTAATTATTAACTCTCTAACCTGCTTTATCTGATATGGTTTGGCAAAGCCATTTTTTTGTTGAAGATTTATAATTTCTTTGACTTCATTTTTCGAAAAGATATAGTGACTTCCATTGATACGAACAGTAAAGCCTAGTTTAATTAGTAAATTAATAAGGTCGGAAAATGGGATATTGGCATCCGACAATCCTGTTAATATTTTTTGCAATATTTTACTGGTCTTGGTCAAACAATCTCCAATTCTAAAACAACTCCGTCAAAAATAACCATTATCATCTATTAAAAGAAACAACGGATGTGCTATCTAAACCAATAACCGCCTCATATTTTTCGTGCAAATCCGCCATAATCTGATTTTGGTGCAAATGTAGGATTTTTGAAGGTTTGTTGGGATCTAATGGTGAATCTCAGTTCGGGGTTATTTGTTCGTTGGGTAGCCTCTCCAAATTCTCTTTCGCCCAAGTGTCCGTAGAGTCAAGTTTCAAAATTTCATTATAGATTTCGCGTGCTTTCTCATACTCAAGGTTAATGTGGTATTTATAGGCACGTTCGTGCAATTTGGCTTTCTCCAATTGTGCTAAATTGTTTTTGGCAAATTCATTGTCCAAATCCCGCTTAAGAATTTTTTCATACACTATTATTGCTTCATCGATTTTCTGGCTTTTATGAAGTTTGAAAGCTTGATTCGAAAGCCAAGAAATGGAAAAAGGACTCCATAAAAATGAAGTTCCAATAACCAAAAAAGTCAATCCGGCGAAAATCCATTGCTTAAGTTTAGAAAATTGGGTCGAAAAACCAAGTACTATTCCCCATGTCAAACCGCCAAAATGAGCAGCATTGCCAATTGCCAAAATTTTTGTTTTGGTTAGGATGACACATACTATTAGCCATACAAAAAATAGCCTATTGGTTCTTTCGTCGATATAGCCATTAAACTTTTGACTTTTTTTGCTTTGTATGAAAATGAATCCAAAAAAAGCATATCCAATTCCCGAAAGTCCAATACCAGTGGTGCTGGAAAATCCTAACATAGAAAAAGAGCTTACTAAGGCGGAGGTAATGGTTAGGAGTACAAAATACAGCGTGCCCGTTTCGAATTCTATTTTTTTCCCTAAAAACCAAATCCAATATAGGTTAAAGGCTAAGTGCCATATTTCTGTATGCAAAAAATTGGAAGTAATCAATCCCCAATAGCTGCCATTGAAAATGTCATAAGGAGAAGGAGACCCCCATCTTTTATAGATTTCCGGGGTAATGGAACCGGTTTCGAGATTGATTCCAATAAACAATCCGATACTCACCAATATTGTAAAAACAGTAATTGGTGGTACGAATTTTTCGAATGAAGTTCTTCCCGACTTGGAGAAATTGAATTCAGGCATGTATATAATTCTTGATTTGTTGAAATGGCTTTGCACAAATTTGGATTTTCGATGAGCAAACCCACATCAAAAATAACCATAATTCATTCAAAAAAGGGGGAACAATTTTATGTGCTTCAAAACATCACTTGTGTTGACTAAATATTTTCTAAATATACAGCATAAACCGAAACCCAACATTGGCTTGAAAGAAAAATGGGTTGGTGTTGGGTTGATGAAAATTATGGCCAATTCCCAATTCGATATACGGGGAGTTTACATTCCAGTATGGGCGGTTGCTGCCAGTAAAACCAAGATGCAGAAACCCGTTGAATAGGGCATTTTCGCCTTTTAAAAATAAATAATTATACGCGTAGCCGGCATAAAAATCGCACCATGCTTTTAGTTTAGTTGGGTTCAGAGATTGAAGGTTTGTCCAACTGTTCGAACCTCCTGACATAATTGAAACGTTTTTTAGAATATAGCGGTTGGTGAGTGAAAACATAGCTTTTCCGGGACTCGACAATCCAACAAAAAATTCAGACTGAAAGTAATTAAAATAGGAAGTATGTAGCACCAGCCCAAGGTAATTGGGGTTGATTGAATCCTGAAAAAATTTACCTGCTTTTAGTTGAATCGGAAATGTTTCTGCACCCCCACAATTAATTCCTTTGCACTCCATGGTGCTTTCTGAAGGCTCAAAATAAGATGGGCAGCATTGCATCATTCTTGTAATGCCGTTGATGGTTGAATTGGAATACATTGCAACGGTCGTATAGAAAAATTGACTTTTGGTTTCTCTTCGAGGCTTTCGTTTTCGGTCACTATTTTTAGCCTGATTAGGCAGACTTTTCCATTCTATCAGTTCACCGGTCGTTCCATCAAAATATTCTTGATTAAGGTTTACATACGTTTTCCGGACACGTACAATGGCAACACTTTTGTCAAATCGAAGTGTTTTTGCCTCGGCATGTTGCATCAAAAACCAATCTGTTTGTAAGCATTCGGCTGTTTCATTTTCATATTCCACAGCATAGTTTTGGAGCTCATAGCCACAGTTTTGACAAGGTTTTTTGCCTGGAGTGATAATTCCATAGTTTTCAAAATCTTCTTTTGGTATTTGGGTATAGTAGTCGGTTTGGGTAGATGTTTTTTCGTATGCTTTGCTCACTCTCCACTTTAAGGGGTGCAAAATGGCGGAGTCGAGTGCGGTGTCGTAGCTGGCATAAAAATAAGCTCGTTTGTTGAAGTGCGGGCCGCTGTATGTTTCAATAAGCACATACGGTTTTTTTCGATAAATAATGGGTTTTATCAATGATCGATGATAAAGCGAATCGGCTCTGTAGTAGCACAAACTATCGGGTTTGGGTGGAATTTCAACCATTATTTCTTCATGCGAATTAGAGAAAAGAATGATGTCAACCCTTCGGCTAAGTTGTGTGCTTTTTAGCACCACTTCACCTCGACTTAATACCGTTATTTTTGGGTCGGTCGGGAAAAACGACTTGCAATTTTTATAAACCTCTCGTGCTCTTTTTTCGCCCAAAGCAAGATTGTCTTTGATGCTGCCCACCGAATCGGCCATGCCAATAAAGTAAACCGAGTCCACATTGTTGATATAGGTTTTTAGCGGGATAGAATTTATTTTTTTGAGTTGTTTTGAATTTATTTCGTTTTTGCCAAACTCAAAATAAATGGAAATGGTATCGGTTGTCTGACAAAATATTTTGGAACTACAGAAAACCAACGCTCCAAGAAATCCAAATTTTTTTATGAGCTTTTTCATCTATCTTTTTTGTATAGCTGACGAGATACAAAAATAAAAGGGTTGGATACTGTTTTGCCTTTATTTAGGCTTGACGTAATACAACCGAAAATTGTCCGTCTTTTCCGAAAGAAATTAATTACCTTTGGATTATGCAAATTGAAAGAACAAATGATGAAATATTAATTCGCTTGTCTCCAAAGACTGATTTAATTGGTCTTCAGCGAATTTTGGATTTCTTAAAATTCAAAGAAATTACCTCAAAAAGCAAGGCCACACAGCAACAAATTGATGACATCTCAGACGAAATCAATGCTACTTGGTGGGAAAAAAATAAAGGTCGCTTCAGTGAGTGAAAATTGTTGTTGACACAAATATTGTTTTTAGTGCTATGCTAAACCAGCACGGAAACATTTGTGATTTATTACTTAATTCTCTTGATTCTTTCGTTTTTTACTCTCCATCTTTTGTGCTTGAGGAATTGGATAACCATACTAATAAATTAAGAAGGTTGACCGGATATTCGGAAAAGGAACTGGATTATTTATGCCGAATTTTGTTTACAAAAGTTGACTTAATTGATATGGAAACCCTGCAAAAAAAGAGTTGGGAAAAAGCAATCGAACTTACCAAAAACATAGATGAATTTGACGCTCCATTTGTGGCACTTGCCATCGAATTAGATGCTCCTCTTTGGACTGGAGACAAAAAACTATTAAATGGTTTGGTAAAAAAGGGTATTGACTGGATTTTAACCACAGAAACCGTTGCGAGAATTAGAAATGGTAATTAAATTCTGTTAAAGCTATAAAATGAAAATTCCGATGTTGGATGCTTTATTAAAAATCTTAATATTAGCTAATTATTTTAGTCGAAAGCAGAGTTTGAAATCACTTCTATTAATTTTTGTTTTACTAAATTCTTGTATCTTTTGTTCCAAAAAATCTGGCAGCAATGTCATAAACACAAATCCCACCTCATTTCAGGATAGCTCCAGTATCGCTGATAGTTCTGTACCCAGAATAAAAGTAACGCCGATTTTCGGACACCGATTTCAACTTATTGGGGATTATGATGGAGACGGGCAAAGAGATACTTTGACAGAACACTTTTATAGTTTTCGGGATAAAAAAGAAACCAATAAGTATTATTTGGGAATTGATAATTTTTGGGGTTGGGTTGATTCTGCTAATGAAAAGAATTGCTATTCATTTTTTCTCGGAAATCGGCCATTTTTTGACACAATCCCAATTCATGGCATTTTTGGGCCACTTTGGTTAAAAAATGAAGGAGACTTAGACGGAGACGGAGCTGATGAAATATCTTTCGTTGAAAGTTTGCCACAGCAATCATCCATGAATCATTGTCAAATAGTAAGTTTTAAAAATGGAAAATGGAAGGAAATATATCGATTTTCGGTAAGAGAATGGCAATTTCCCCCGCTTCCTCAAGGTGGAAGCACATACGGGTTGTTTGGAAAACATAGCAGCTATTCCATTGCCAATAGGGATTCCATTGACAAAATTCTACAAAAACAATTTGATGAGTTTCCTGGATTAATAACCAAAATGCCTTCGGGAAAAGTGAAAATTCAAACTTTTACCGATCAGATGGATGACACAATGTTATATATTGACTTGTCAAAAAATCCAAAAATCTACAATTAATCAAATCAATTATCGCAACTGCTTAAGCCTTGTAATGATAGTTTTATACCCTCCCCATCAACCTCGCCACATACTTGCCTATAATATCAAACTCAAGGTTTACTTGGGTGCCTATTTCAATTTGATGAAAATTGGTGTGTTCGTAGGTGTATGGAATAATGGCAACCGAAAATTGTCCGTCTTTTGAGTTAACGACGGTCAAACTTGTCCCATTAACGGTTATTGAGCCTTTTTCTACGGTAAGAAACTGTTCGCCAAAAGGGTGCGAAAAGGTAAACAACCAACTCCCGTTTTTATTTACTCTGGCAATGCACATGCCCACCGTATCTACGTGTCCCTGAACAATATGGCCGTCTAATCTACCATTGGCCACCATACAACGCTCTAAGTTTATGGTATCGCCCACTTTCCAACTATTAAGATTTGTTTTTCGGAGCGTTTCGTCAATGGCGGTAACCGTGTGGGTTTGTTCGTCACACTTTATTACTGTGAGGCATACCCCGTTGTGAGCAATGCTTTGGTCTATTTTTAACTCGTTGGATATAGAAGAAGAAATCGTAAAATGAATGTTGGTGGCATCTTTCTCAATGGCCACCACTGTACCGAGAGTTTCAATTATTCCGGTAAACATTATTCTTCCATAATGGCCGCCGACAAATATTCGCGGTTCATACGGGCAATGTTTTCAAGCGAAATTCCTTTTGGACATTCCACCTCGCAGGCTCCTGTATTGGTGCAGTTTCCAAAACCTTCTTTATCCATTTGCTCCACCATGTTTAAAACACGCCGTTTTGCTTCTACTTTACCCTGTGGCAATAGTGCCAATTGAGAAACCTTAGCCGAAACAAACAACATGGCCGATGAGTTTTTGCAAGTTGCCACACAAGCTCCGCAGCCAATGCACGTAGCGGCATCAAATGCTTTGTCGGCATCTTCTTTTGGTATGGGCAACGCATTGGCATCCTGCGTATTTCCGCTGGTATTCACCGAAACAAAACCTCCGGCAGCCATGATACGGTCGAAAGCCCCGCGGTCAACCACCAAATCCTTCACCACAGGAAAAGCTCCTGCACGCCACGGTTCAATGTATATGGTATCGCCATCTTTAAACTTTCGCATGTGCAGCTGGCAAGTGGTTACACCTCTATCCGGGCCATGAGCCTCGCCGTTTATATACATCGAGCACATTCCGCAAATGCCCTCGCGGCAATCGTGGTCGAAAGCCACGGGCTCTTCACCATTGTTTACCAACGTCTCATTCAATACGTCTATCATTTCTAAAAATGACATATCCGGTGAAACATCGTTTACCTTGTATTCAACCATTTGGCCTTTAGCCGTGGCATTTGCTTGTCTCCAGATTTTTAGTGTTAAATTCATTTCTAAATATCTTTAAGTGTTTATGGATTCGCTAAATCCAGATTTTTCAATTTTATTGTTTTCCCAATCAGTTTTTCTGTCACTTATCCTTTTTCTCCTTTCGAGATGCTTCGCTACGCTCTGACCCGATAGCTATCGGGTGACGGTCTCATTCCAATTCCCTACTTATAACTTCTCGTTTTAACCTCGATGTTTTCGTATTTCAAGTCTTCTTTATGTAGCACCGCTTCGCTGGGTTTTCCTTTATATTCCCATGCAGCAACGTACATATAGTTGCTGTCATCACGTTTAGCCTCTCCTCCTTCTTCCTGATATTCTTCTCTAAAATGGCCTCCACAGCTCTCGTTTCTTTCTAAGGCATCTTTTGCCATAAGCTCGCCAAGTTCTAAGAAATCGGCCACCCTTCCGGCTTTTTCCAGCTCCTGATTAAAACTGTCGGCGGTGCCGGGTACGCGTACATCTTTCCAAAACTCCTCACGCAATTGGGCAATTTCGTGTATGGCTGTTTTTAGACCTTCGGCAGTCCTAGCCATTCCAACTTTATCCCACATTATTTTTCCCAACTTTTTGTGGAAATAATCAACCGATTTTGTGCCGTTATTGGTCAAGAAAAAGTTTATTCGTTCCTGAACCGCTTTTTCAGCTTCGTCAAACTCAGGTAAATCCGTAGAAATTTTTCCGGTTCGAATATCGTGTGCCAAATAATCACCAATGGTGTAAGGTATTACGAAATAACCATCTGCCAAACCTTGCATCAAAGCCGAAGCTCCCAATCGGTTTGCTCCGTGGTCCGAGAAATTGGCCTCGCCAAGTGCATAACATCCGGGAATGGTTGTCATTAGGTTATAATCTACCCAAATGCCCCCCATAGTGTAATGCACAGCAGGGTAAATTTTCATCGGGGTTTCATACGGATTGTCGTCCACAATTTTTTCGTACATCTGAAACAAGTTGCCATATTTGGCTTCTACCACGGCCTTGCCCAATGCTCTAACTTTTTCGATTGATGGATTTTCCAATCCTTCAATGGCCGCCTTTTCTCTTCCATATCGCTCTATGGCCGAAGAAAAATCAAGATAAACAGCCTCTCCAGTGGCGTTTACTCCAAAGCCTGCATCGCATCTTTCTTTGGCGGCTCTTGATGCAACGTCTCTTGGCACAAGGTTGCCAAAAGCAGGGTATCGTCTTTCTAAGTAATAATCGCGGTCTTCTTCTTTAATATCTCTCGGACGAAGTTTCCCGGATCTAATGGCCTCTACATCTTCTTTCTTTTTAGGAACCCAAATTCTTCCATCATTTCTCAACGACTCCGACATCAGCGTAAGTTTTGATTGATGATCGCCCGAAACGGGAATACAGGTTGGGTGAATTTGTGTAAAACAAGGATTGGCAAAATAGGCTCCTTTTTTATGAATTTTCCATGCAGCCGTAGCATTGCTGCCCATTGCATTTGTGCTTAAAAAGAATACGTTGCCATATCCGCCAGAGGCAATAACCACTGCATGAGCCGAGTGTCTTTCTATTTCTCCGGTAATTAGATTTCTGGCTATAATGCCCCGAGCTTTCCCGTCCACTATTACTACATCAAGCATTTCGTGGCGGTTATACATTTTAATATTTCCTTTACCTATTTGCCGGCTCATGGCAGAGTATGCTCCCAAAAGCAACTGTTGCCCTGTTTGACCTTTGGCATAAAAGGTACGTTGCACCTGCACACCACCAAACGAACGATTGTCTAACAATCCACCATAATCTCTGGCAAAAGGCACACCTTGAGCCACACATTGGTCAATGATATTCGCCGAAACTTCGGCCAACCGATATACATTGGCCTCACGGCTGCGATAGTCTCCTCCTTTTATGGTGTCGTAAAACAACCGATAGGTAGAGTCGCCATCATTTTGATAATTTTTTGCTGCGTTTATACCCCCTTGTGCCGCAATGCTATGAGCCCTTCTGGGTGAATCCTGAAAACAAAACGCTTTCACTTTATAACCCATTTCGGCTAATGATGCCGAGGCAGAACCCCCGGCCAAACCTGTTCCAATTACAATAACATCCAACTGACGTTTATTGGCAGGGTTAACCAAATTTACGTGCGATTTATAATCTCGCCATTTATCAGCTAAGTTTCCGGCAGGTATTTTCGAATCTAATTTTGTCATAACTCTAATTGTTTATCGGTTTAAGAATTGATAAAGTGATAAACTGCAATAAATATGAATGCCAATGGAACGGCAATGGAATAAATTGTTCCAAGTTTTTTAATAAATGGTGTATATTTTTTGTGTCGCAAACCCAACGATTGAAAGGCAGACTCAAAGCCGTGCATGAGGTGCAAACTCAAAAACACAAAAGCCAAACAATATAGAGCAATGCGTATTGGGTTGCTAAATTCTTCTTTCAACTCGGCATAATATCTCCACTCGCCGTGTTCCATGCCGCTCATATCGCCTTTAATATACTTTATGTTTAACTCAGGAAACCAAAAATCCATAAAATGGATGGCAAAAAACAACAACACCACAACGCCCGAAATAATCATGTTACGAGACATCCAAGTGGAGTTTTCCGAGCCTTTGTTCATGGCATATTTTACCGGACGGGCTTTTCTGTTTTTTAATTCTAACACAAAACCCATCACAAAGTGAAAAACAACACCAAATGCCAGAACGGGTTGCATGACGTATTGAATGAGCGGGTTGGTGCCCATAAAATGTGAGGCTGCATTAAAGCCATCGGGCGAAACCACCGAAATAAAATTGATGATGCAATGCTGCAACAAAAAAACAAGCAGAAAAAGAGCCGATAAGGACATGGCTATTTTTCGTGCAATACTGGATGAAAGTAATCCCATAATATTTTCTTTTTCTTCGTGTTTTTGCCAATGGCAAATACCAACGGCAAAGGTAAAATTCTATTGATGTAAGAAAAACTTTAGAAAGCATTAGATTGGTTCTAAATAGGGTTTGATAATTCAATACAAAGAATAACTATTGAAAGTATTTCGTTATCAAGCCAAGAGACTTGCATTTTTTTATTGGATAATAAAATTAGTAAGGATAAAAGGAAAAAGCAGGCCAGATATAAATTGCAAAAGCAAATTTATCTACTCCTGCAGGTTTCATTTTTAATTTTTAAGCAAATAGTTTCGTCGGTTAATGTTAATATCCAAAATTCTAAATCTTTAAAACCAGACAATGTCAATGGGCTTGAGACTTTACGTATCATTTCCAGGAAATTCATATTATATCTTTCAATAACATAATTTTTACCGTCCAGTTGGATGATTAAGGAGGTAACTTTTTCAAAATCGAAGTTTTCAGGCAAACTTATTACTGCATTTGATTTGTTTAAAATTGAAAACTGAGAAAGGTTTTCATCGTTTGTGTTTATCAATAAATCTACATCCCAATCGGAGACTTCGGTTTCTTTTCCATTGGCTATTATTTTTAAAATCAAATCACTTTGTTTTGCCCTAATTTTAATCAATTCCAAATGAACGTCGTTTAGAAGAGAAGGAAGGTTATATTGCAAAATGGAATCTAAATTATTTGCAAAGTTTGATTTTAAAAGTGCCGCATTTTGCCCTGAATCTTTAGCCAATTTCAGAAATTCCTGAATTTCTTCATGGGTGTATTTTGACCAATACGCAACTTTGATATCGTTGTAAGTTGTTTGCCTAAAATATTCTATGTCATTCATTAAAAAGGAATCAAACTCAGCCACTTCTGCTTTATTGCCAAAGTCAATTTGATATTCTATGAATAGTTCCTCTTTGATTGAATCTATGTGATTTTTGATGCTCTCGTAGCCGTGATTTAAAAATTCTGAACACTTAATAACTTGCAAAAATTCTTCAACCTGCTTATCGTTTGACTGAGCAGAAACTATATTCGATATTATGAGCAATGAAATGAATAGAAGTATTTTTTGCATCTTTTTAACAATTACCGAAAACCCTCAGATTTATTTACTTTAAGAAAGTAAAAACAAACGGATTCCAAAAATAAACAATATTCTGTATCCTGTGGCAAACAACATTGGTTCAATCTCCACAACAAAAAATTTGGGTTTACATTTGCCCTATGAATTTTCCTTCGGAGACAATTGAAACCGCCGTTGAGCAATTGAGCCGTTTTCCGGGTATTGGTAAAAAAACGGCGTTGCGTATGACCCTTTTTTTGCTTAAAGATAAAGCCGAAAATGTGGAACGTATGACCACGGCCATTGGCAACCTGAAAACAAAGGTAAACTATTGTAGCGTGTGCGGAAATATTGCCGAAGCCGATGTTTGCTCCATCTGTAAGTCGGTAAACCGTAACAAGCAGTTGGTGTGTGTGGTAAAAGATTTTCAGGATATTATTTCGATTGAAAATACCGGACAGTTCAACGGGGTGTATCATGTGCTGGGCGGGGTTATATCGCCCATGGACGGCATTGGCCCTGATGAAATTGCTATTTCTTCTTTGCTCAGCCGAATAGAAAATGAACAAATAACGGAATTGGTTTTTGCCCTTAGTGCCAATATGGAGGGGGACACCACGGCTTTTTATATTTCGAGAAAAGTGGAAGCTTTGAATGTGAAAATATCAACCATTGCCCGCGGTATTGCAGTGGGCGGAGAGTTGGAATATGCCGACGAAATTACCCTGGGGCGGTCTATTTTAAACAGAATTCCGTATTCGGCGGCGATGTAGGATAGGGCTTCTTCTATATTTTGTCTTGCTTCAAGGTGGTTGAAAAATAGATTAGGACTTAGTTTCTAAAGGCATACAACCGAAAAGTAAGGCAACAATAAATCTTAATTCAGTTTCGTACTTTTTGTTTGCCCTGATTAGGGCTTGCCAGCCCTATAACCCGGCTTTACTTTTTTTCTTAGTCAAAAAAAGTAAACAAAAAAGACAAGCCAAAAATATGCTGCCAACGCACAATCCCCAATTATCATCGGGACGCACGCCCGCATTTTTGGCGACCCAATTCTCGCTTCGCATCGTCGAAATAAAATGAACCTGTTTGTACCTACGAGGTTACATTTTAGCGAAAATAACCTGAAGATTTTTTACATTTTAAGGTGTTTGGAGCTTTAAAAAAAATCTTATTCCTTAGACGGATTATCTTTTTGTTGATTTCGATTTTTATTTCGATTCCTGTTCTGATTGTTTTTATTCTGTCGGTTGGGATTGCCACCGCCACTTTTTGCCTCTTTTTTATTGTTTGGCGTTTTGTGCTGTGCTTTTGGCTGCCCTTCTTTTTGCTGTTGAGGCTTGGGGGCGTTGGCGTTTCGCTGATTGTTGCCACCCGAAGTGCCTGTTCCTTTTTTCTTTTTGCGTTTGTTCTTGTTTTTTCGTTTTCGTTCTTTGTCTATTTCGTCATATCTACTCACATCGGTATCCGAAATAAGGTCGGGGGCGGGCTCAAATCGGTTAATAATTTCCGCTCCAATAGGTCGGTCAATCAACGTTTCTGGCTTTTCTCCCGATTTGTTGAGTTTTAATATTTCATTTACCCGATCAAGCGAAACCGAAATCCACTCGGTATTTTGGGGGTATGAAAACCACAACATCCGTTTTAAAATATCGGTTTTTTGCAGGCGGGCATCGCCCACTTTGGTCTGCAAAATCAGTTCTTCTTCTTTCGGAAACTCGTTTAAAGCCTCCAAATAGGTTTCTAATTCAAAATTCAGGCAACACTTTAGCCGCCCGCATTGGCCTGAAAGTTTGAGCATATTAATGGAAAGATTTTGATTTTTGGCTGCCCCCATGGTCACAACTTTATAGTCGGTAAGCCATGTGCTGCAACAGAGTTCTCGCCCGCAGCTGCCAATGCCACCCAAACGGGAAGCCTCCTCGCGGTAGCTTACCTGTCGCATTTCAATCCGGGTTTTAAACTCGGCTGCATATTGCTTTATCAAGGCTCTAAAGTCAACCCTTTTTTCGGCGGTATAAAAGAAAATTACCTTTCGGCTATCGCCCTGAAACTCGATGTCGCTTAGTTTCATGGCTAAATTCATTTCCATGGCAATGGTTCTGGCACGCTCAAGAGTGGCGGCCTCTCGGTCTTTGGCCTCTTGATATTTCTCGATGTCCTTGTCTGCCGCTGTTCGGTATATTTTCTTTATTTTTTCGTCGTCTTCGGTCAGGCCATTTTTTTTGAGCTGAAGCCTAACCAACTCACCACTGAGGCTTATTTCGCCCACATCGTGGCCAAAGTCGGATTCCACTACCACCATATCTCCGGTGTATAAATCCAGGTTTTCCTCGTTTCTAAAAAACTCTTTTCTGCTGCCTTTAAAACGAACCTCTACAATGTTGAAAGGCTTGTAATCTTGTGGCAGGCTCATGTGGTTTAGCCAGTCGTATGTATTGAGTTTGTTACAGGCTAAGGTAGAGCAGCCTCCATTTTGGCCGCATCCAGCCGAGCAACCTCCGCCCTCATGTTCGCTTCCGCATTTTCCGCATCCCATATATATTTCTTCTTATCACTTTAAAATTTAGTGTGCTTTGGCAGTTGATAAAAACGAATCTCGAACCTGCAACGATAGCTGAAACAATGTCAGCTTTGGGTTTGCATTTCGTTCGATGTGGTAAATACATTCATTCAACCCTTCATAAAGCACTTCAATATTAGCAAATTGTACGACACCCGAAAAATTTACGACAAATTGTTTTTCGTCTTCGGCAAGTCGCACGTGGTAGTTTTCGATGGTTTTAAAGGCCAGCACTTCACGAATCAGCTTTAGTCCGTAGGTTAAAAAGGTTTTGATATTTTCACGGCCTTTTGCACCCAGTTGGTCGCTCCAAGTCATGAGCCCTGGCACGTCGCGTCTATAGCATAGCCGCATCCAATCTTTAAAACCGGTGGTCATTTCATTATCGGCTTCGGCAGCAATTTTTTGTGCGGCATTCAGATTCCCTTCGGCCAAAAAGGCCACGGTTTCCAGATCGTTGGTCAGTTTGTTGTGGTGCAAATAATCCATGATTTCGGCATTGGTATAAGGCAATACTTTTTGCAGTTGAGTTCGGCTGAGTATGGTGGGTAAAATTTGGTCTATGTTTTCGCTTACCAACATAAAATACGTCTCTGCTGGCGGTTCTTCTATCAATTTTAACAGGGCATTTCCCTCTTTTCCCAAATGTTCGGGCAACCACATCAGCAATACTTTTTTTGAGCTTTCAAATGCCTTTAAACTCAGTTTTTGAATGATGCTTCTACATTCTTCTTTGGTAATATTTCCCTGTTTGTTTTCGGCATTGATGTCTTCCATCCAGTCGTTGTAGCTCAAATGAGGATTGGCCACAAAAGATTTTCGCCATTGCTCAATATGGTCATTGCTCACAGGTTTGTCGCCCGATTTTTTTGGAATGACCGGAAAAGAAAAATGCACATCAGGATGAATGAGTTTGCCCGTTTTGATGCATGCCGAGCAGACAGCACATGAATCATTTTCTGTGGGATTTTGGCATAAAAGCATTTGTATGGTTGCCATTGCCAAAGGCAAGCTGCCACTGCCTTCTACCCCCGAAAAAAGTTGGGCATGAGGCATTTTGCCGGAAGCAACTCTTCCGGTTAGTACTTTTTTTATATCCTCTTTCCCGATTATATCTGCAAAACGCATCGGGACAAAATTAGGGATAGATTTTGGTTTTGTTTTGACCAAATGAAAACGGTTTGCAAATGAGTAAAGTAATTTTTGAACAATGTGTTTTGCCAAATCCAACATCTATCTAACTAAGAAACTTTCATTAATTTGCACCAGTTTTAAATAAAGCTTCAAAAAATGAATAAATGGTTTGAATTGGCAAAGCCCCACTTGATTGCAGTGGCTATCTTTTTAGGTGTTTTTGCAACCTATTTTCATCCTCAGTTGGAAGGTTTGGCCGTGAATATGCGGGATATTCAGGAGGGAAAAGGCATGATAAAAGAGGCCAACGATTATCATGAAAAAACGGGAAAATATACCCTTTGGACCAACGCCATGTTTGGTGGTATGCCCATGTATCAAATCAGTTCGCCACAAAACGGAAACTTTGTGGCCAAATATATCGAACCCATACTTCACTTGTGGTTTAATGCACCAATCGCTTGGTTTTTTACAGCTGCTTTGTGTTTTTATATTTTAATGATGGTGATGGGAGTAAACCATTGGCTATCCATTATCGGTGGGTTGGCTTTTTCGCTGGGTACCAACCATGTTATTTTGTTTGCCGAAGGACATACCAGTAAGTTTAGAGCCATATCGTATTTACCGTTGGCTATTGCCGGCGTTTATCTACTCCTCGAAAAGCGAAAATACCTTGCTGGCGGTATAGTATTTTTATTGGCCATGGCACTCAATTTGGCAGCCACACACTATCAAATGACCTATTATTTTGCTATTGGCTTGGGCTTATTTATGGTTTTTTATTTGGTTTATGCCCTTAAACAAAATGCCATTATGCCTTATTTAAAATCCGTAGGTATTATGCTTATTGCGGGTATTTTGGCTGTGGGGCCTTCTTTTGGCAAACTATATCCAACGCTGGAGTATGCCAAATTTACCATGAGGGGCAACTCGGAGTTAAAAAAAGAAGCCGCTTTGGAAAAAGCCAAAGGCATGACAGAAGAAGAAAGGGCAAAGGCTGCGGCAGATGCTGCGGGTTTGGACTGGGATTATGCTATGTTGTGGAGCAATAACTCAATAGACTTTTTGGCTACTTTCATACCTGGTGCAGCTGGAGGAAGTACTGGAGAAAAGGCTGGAGAAGGGTATAAAGTTACAGACACCTACAAGTCTGATGTAATTAACTGGCTATATTGGGGTGGAGCAGAAAGCACTTCCGGACCCGTATATTTCGGGGCGGTTTTGGCTTTGATGGTTGTTATTGGCCTGTTTTCAATCGAAAATAAGGCTTGGGCTTATGGCATTTTTGCAGCAATGATTTTGATAGCGTTGTTGAGTTTTGGAAAACATTTTGAGCTATTGAATGAGTTTGCCTTTAAGCATTTCCCAAAATATAAAACCTTCCGTTCGCACAATTCAGCCATGGGCGTGGCAGCTGTTTTCTTTGCCATTGTTGGAGTTTATGGTTTGTCGGAATTCATCAATTCAAAAAAATCTGAAAAAGAAAAGATTAAAATTTTGTTCTGGTCAGTTGGCATCGTTGGCGGTTTGTCGGCCATTTGTATCTTGTTAGGAGGTAGCTTATTTAGCTTTAGCCATTTTGAAGATGACTTACTTTTTGCTCGCTATCAGGGTCAGTTTCAAACTCAGCAAAACTTCGACAATTACATGTCGTTATTGATGGATGATAGGGTTCATTATTTTAGAGCAAGTGCTATACGAACACTAATATTTGTCTTGTTAGTCGGTGGGTCATTATGGCTTTATGTAACTAAAAAACTGCAACTAAATTATGTGTTAGGTATTGTGGGCATTTTGGTTTTGATAGATATGATTGGAATAAATAACAAATATCTATCTACCGACGAATTTGTCGAAAAATCAAAAGTTGACAGACCGTTTGTTGCTCGCCCTGTGGACAATGCCATTATGCAACAAGAGCCAAAAGGCAGAGGATATTATCGGGTGTTTGACGGTTCAATTAATACATTCAACACAAGCTTCGCCAGCTATTTCCATAACACCGTTGGCGGATACAGTGCCGTTAAAATGGGTAGAATTCAGGATGTAATTGATACCTTCCTGCGGTCGCCACTCACCACCACCAATATAATGGATATGTTCAACGTGAAATATTTTATCAATAATCAAGGCCAGGTTATTCCAAATGCAGGAGCATTGGGCAATGCATGGTTTGTTGATAGTTTTATTCATGTAAGCACGGCAACAGAAGAGTTAAAAACCCTCGAAACCTTCAACACCGCTACCACGGCCATTGTGCATGACAAAGATTTTGGAGACTACACCAAATCGTTAATAAATAAGCCGGTGGACAGCAGTAGCACTCGAAAAATTGAATTGGCAAGTTATGAGCCCAATCGCTTGGTGTACAAATCCAGCACAGCCAAAGAAGAATTTGCTGTATTCTCCGAAATTTATTATGCCCCCAATGTGGGTTGGAATGTGTATCTCGACAATAAATTGTTACCCGAAAATTATAGCCACATTCGCACCGATTATTTATTGCGAGGCATGAAAATTCCTGCCGGAAACCACGAAATTGTATTCGAGTTTAAACCTGCGAAATATTATACTGGCGAAAAAATTTCGTATGCCTCATCGTCAATTATTATTCTGCTATTGTTGGGTTGGCTATTTATGGAATACAAAAAATTAGATGCACTTCCGATGCCTGAAACCAAAAAAGTAGTTCATAAAAAGAAATAAAAATTAATGCGTAAAAAAGTGGGAATTGTGGTCGGCACCCGACCCAATTTTATTAAGATTACTCAGTTTGAAAAGGTTTTTAATACCTACGGAGATTTATTTGATTTCAAACTGATTCATACAGGACAGCACTACGACAGAAACATGTCGGAGGTGTTTTTTGAGCAATTTGGCCTTCGTAAACCCGATGTTTTTCTGGAATTGAAGGGATTGAGTCCGGTGGCTCAAATCGGAGAAATAATTGTGCAGTTGGGCAATTTTTTGAACGAATGGAAACCCGACATTTTAATAACACCGGGTGACGTAAACTCCACATTGGCAGCGGCCATTGCAGCCAATAAAACCGACACACGGTTGGCTCATTTAGAAAGTGGTTTGCGAAGTTTTGACCGCACCATGCCCGAAGAAATTAACCGATTGCTGACCGATGAAATAACCGACGAATTTTTTGTGACAGAGCAAAGTGGCTTAAATCATTTAAAAGACGAAAAGGCTGCTGGAAGGGTTCATTTTGTAGGCAACACCATGATTGACACACTGGTGGCTTTTGAACCTCAAATTCAACAAAGCCCGGTGCTACAAGAATATGGGTTGGAAGAAAAAGGTTTTGTGTTGATGACCATGCACCGGCCAGCCAATGTGGACACAAAAGAGAATTTGGATAAGTTGATGCGGATAATTAATCACGCCTCAAAGAATTATAAAATTGTTTTTCCGATACACCCACGAACTCGCAAAAGCCTCGAAAATCATGGATTGTTAGACGAAGTGGAACTTAATAAACAAATCATTCTGACAGCTCCGCTCGATTATTTTGCATTTCAAAAATTGACGGCTTCGTGCAAATTTGTATTAACCGATAGTGGAGGCATTCAAGAAGAAACCACCTTTAGGCAAGTGCCGTGCCTTACCCTTCGGCCTAACACCGAAAGGCCAATAACCATTGATGTAGGAACAAACACTTTAGTGCCGTTTGAGCCTGAATTGGTTGAGTCGTATATCGATCAAATATCGGATGGAACCTACAAAAAGGGAGAAATTCCGCCCCTTTGGGACGGAAAATCAACCGAAAGAATTGTTAAAATTCTTAGTGAAATTTTATAAACTGAAGAGGAACAAAAAGAAAAAAACTACGCATACAATCTGGCAGCTTCCTCCTCTTTTAGCTTCTTAACCAATTCCAACGCATCTGGCACCACGTCGCTACACAACACAATCAGCGAGCCTTTTTCTGCTGTTTTTACCGCATGAATAATGGCTTCTTTTTCCGACGGAATGATGGTGGTTTTTATGCTCGCATCTTTCATTTTTATTCCATCATCCAACATTTTGATAAGTTCCTGCTCGGTTTTGCCGCGTAGCCTTTTATCTTGTCTGATGATTATTTCGTCAAACATTTCGGCGGCAATGCTGCCAATTTCGTTGTTGTCCTCGACCCGTCTATCACCAATGCCCGCAATGATGCCAACTTTTTTGGTGGCTTCCATATTGTCGGTAAGTTGTTGCAGAGCCCTCATTCCGGCGGGGTTATGGGCATAATCTAACAGTATCGAAAAATCTTTAAAGTTAAATAAATTGAGTCTTCCGGGAGTTTGCGAGGCAGAAGGCATAAAGGTTTCGAGAGCTGATTTTATATCTTCTATTTCTACCCCCTGAACATACGCTGCCAACACAGAGGGAAGCACATTTTGTATCATAAATTTGGCTTTTCCGCCAAAGGTTAGAGGCACATTAATAGCTTTGATAACTCGAAGTTTCCAAGTGCCTTTGCAAATGGTGATATATCCATTTTCATAGATTGCACATAGGCCATCAAGTTTTTGAATAGCCCTAATATGAATGTTTTCTTCATCCATAGAAAATAGTGCCACATTGCAGTTTAGATTTTTCCGCATATCATACACCAATGGGTCGTCAGCGTTTAATATGGCATAACCATCGGGTAATACGGTTTCGGGAATTACCCCTTTTACTTTGGCCAATTGCTCGATGGTGTGAATGCCTTTTAAGCCCAAGTGGTCGGCGGCAACGTTGGTAACAATGCCTACATTACAGTTTTTAAATCCCAGACCTGCTCGCAGCAAGCCACCTCTGGCGGTTTCTAAAACGGCAAAGTTTACGGTTGGGTCTTTTAGCACAAACTCCGTACTCGATGGTCCAGTGCAATCGCCTTTCATCAGCAATTGATTTTGAATATATACCCCATCCGTAGTGGTGTAGCCAACTTTGTATCCCTTCATTTTTAAAATATGGGCAATTAGGCGGGTGGTTGTAGTTTTTCCGTTAGTACCCGTAATGGCAATAATGGGTATTCGGGCAGTGCTACCGGGAGGGAATAATTTGTCGATAACCGGAGCGGCCACATTTCGTGCAAGACCAGTGGTTGGGGCAAGGTGCATTCTAAAACCCGGCCCGGCGTTTACTTCCAAAACAGCCCCTCTTGTTTCAGAAAGGGGTTTGCTTATATCTGTGGTCATAATGTCTATTCCACAAATATCTAAATCAATAATTTTGGAAATGCGTTCGGCCATAGCCACGTTCGATGGGTGTACTATGTCTGTAACATCTTCCGATGTGCCTCCGGTACTCAAGTTGGCGGTATCTTTTAAATACAGTTTTTCATCATTTTGCAATATGGTTTCGAGGGTGTAACCTTTGGCTTTAATTAATGATGCCGTGAGTTCGTTAACCGTTATTTGAGTTAGCACCTTTTCGTGTCCGTATCCTCTTCGAGGATCTTCATTAACCTTGTCTATTAACGTTTGTATGGTGTCAATCCCATTCCCAACAATGTGTGCCGGAGTTCTTTTGGCAGCAGCCACCAACTTATGATTAATAACCAACAGTCTAAAATCTTCACCCGTAACAAATCGCTCCACAATAATGGAGGAAGAGACTTTCTGGGCTTCTCTAAAGGCTTCCAAAGCATGGTCGTAGTTGTTAATATTTACCGTTATGCCACGACCATGATTGCCGTTAACTGGTTTTATAACCAATGGAAAACCCACATAGTCGCAGGTTGAGGCAAGGCTGCTTTCTCTTCTTATTATTTCGCCCCGAGGCACAGGCACTTCGGCTTGCTCTAACAAATATTTGGTTTCTTCTTTGTCGCAGGCCAATTCAACGGCAATGTTGCTGGTTTCGCTCGTTACCGTGGCTTGAATACGCTTTTGGTTGGTGCCATAGCCCAATTGGCAAAGCGAATACCTGTTTAACCGTATCCACGGAATACCCCTTTTTTCGGCTTCTTCCACAATCGAACCTGTGCTTGGGCCAAGTCTTTCTTGCTCTCTTATTTCACGAAGTTCCTGAATGTCATCGCTTAAATCATACGGTTTATTGTCTATCAATGATTGACAAATTCTCACCGATGCTTCTGCCGCATATCTGCCTGCCTTTTCTTCCATATAGGCAAATACCACGTTGTAAACGCCTTTTTGTCCGTAGTCGCGGGTGCGGCCAAACCCCACATCCATTCCGGCCAGAGTTTGCAATTCGAGAGCGATGTGTTCGATGATATGTCCCATCCAAGTGCCTTCTTTTACACGCTGAAAAAAACCTCCTTCGGTGCCTACCGAGCATCGGTGGGATTGCATGGAAGGAAAAAGATTTACCAGACAGTCGTAAAATCCATCAATTTTATTGGATGGACGATCTTCCATTTCTTCCAAATCCAACACCATAACGATAAGTTTGTGTCGTCTTACAGACCAATAATTTGGTCCACGCATAGCATTTATTTCTACTATTTTCACGTTTCTCTAATAAATCTTGATAAAACTTCTGAAACAATTCAACGAACAATGATAATAAGTAAACCTTTCAAATACAATATTTTTTAATTGAATGGCTGAAATACCTTTGCCCCCAAAATTATTAGGCGATAAAAACAATGTTTAAAGCGAAGGGTATATTAATTCCGATTGGCGGAAACGAGGATAAAGGGGATGATATCAACCGAAGTGAAACCGAGACACTCGAATTTATTCAGGAGGGAATTATCTCGCATGTGGTGCGGGAAAGCGGAGGAAAAGACAAAAGTTTTGTTGTTATTCCAACGGCTTCCAGCATTCCGGTTGAGGTTGGTCAAACCTACATTCAAACCTTTGAATTGTTGGGTTGTAAAAATGTAACGGTGCTGGATATTCGGAAAAAAGCAGACGCCAACAATCCTAAAAATCTTGAGATAGTTAGAAAATCCAGTTGTGTGATGTTTTCGGGCGGCGACCAATCAAAAATTACCAAAATAATTGGAGGTAGTGCCTTGCACGAAATACTTACCAATAGATATGCCAACGACCCAGAATTTGTGCTTGCCGGAACCAGTGCAGGAGCGATGGCTATGTCGGAAGAAATGATTGCCGGTGGTATTGCATCCGAATCTTTTGTAAAAGGTACAGTAAAAATGTCGAAGGGCATGGGGTGGCTGCCGCAAATAATGATTGATACACACTTTGTGCAACGCGGAAGGTTTGGCAGAATTGCTCAGGCCGTGGCGAAGTTTCCGTCAATTTTGGGCATAGGCTTGTCTGAAAATACGGGTGTGGTAATTAAAAATGGAGATGATTTAAAAGTAATAGGCACGGGTATGGTTATTATTTTTGATGGCAGCGAAATAGAACACAACAGCGAAGCCCTATTAGAACCCGGCACCCCCATGACCATCACTAATTTGAAAGTGCATGTCTTGTCAAACTCAGACCGATATACTCTTTCAACCAAAAAAGTGGCGGTATTACCTATTGATGCCCCTTTTAATTAGTATAAGATAACAAACGGAAAGGTTTGCTATATTTATGAAAAAATGGCAACCACTTCTACATTGCGGTTATTTTTTGCTGCCCTATACATTCCTGCGGTGTTAAACGGCATACAAAAATTTCCTTTACTATCAACGGCTATTAGACCTCCATCGCCATTTAGAAGGGGCAACCGTTTATGTATAACCTCTGCACAAGCCTCTTCCAAACTCAAATTTTTAAATTCTATGAGGGCAGAAACTTCGTAGGCCACAACACTTCTGATAAAATATTCACCGCTTCCGGTACACGAAACAGCACATGTTTGGTTATTGGCATAGTTGCCGCATCCAATAAGCGGGCTGTCGCCAACACGTCCAAACTTTTTGTTTGTCATACCTCCGGTGGATGTGGCAGCTGCCAAATTGCCCCTAATATCGCAGGCTACAGCTCCTACAGTGCCGAATTTATGCTCTTTTGACGTGTGGTCAAGTTGGAATTGATCGGTGTTTTTAACCGTTTGCCATTGGTCAAATCTATATTGGTCAAAGAAATATTCATCGGACAAACATTCAATTTCCAGTTGCTTGGCGAAATCCATTGCACCTTGCCCAGCCAAAAATACATGGCCAGATTTTTCCATCACAGCCCGTGCCAATGAAATGGGGTTTTTTATACCTTGCACCAAAGATACGGCTCCTGCATTTCGGTTTAGACCCTCCATAATGGATGCGTCCATTTCGTGTGAGCCATTGGCCGTAAAAACGCTTCCTCTACCAGCATTAAACAATGGACAATCTTCCAAACTTTTTACAGCTGTTTCTACGGCATCAAGTGCATCTCCGCCTTTTTCCAACACCGAGTATCCCGCATTTAATGCTTCCGATAGGGCTGATTTATAGGTTTTTTCTTGTTCGGTAGATATTCCTTCCGGCAACAAAGTGCCTGCTCCTCCATGAATTGCAATAGATATTATATTATTTGACATAGGATAACCATTTTATAACGACAAAATATTGTTTAGTAATTTGGCATATTGTTGAGCCATCGACTTGCGGCTGTATTTCATAATCTCGTTTTGTTTTACACTAAGATTTTTTGACTGATAATCCTCAAAATAGGCCAAAATTTGCTTGCGAATACCTTCAACGTCTTGATATTCAAACATTTTGCCTGCACCTGAATCATCCAATATTTTGGCCGAATCTCCTGTGTTTGGCCCGATGCCTAAAATGGGTCGGTTGGCACCCAAATATTCATAAATTTTGCCGGGAACCACGCCCAGACTGTTTGGAGTGTCGTTGATTGGAATGAGCAATACTTGAGATTTTTCGAGTTCTGCAATGGCCGATTTATGCGGTAAAAACGGAATGTGATTCAGGTGGGTTTTTAATTCAAATTTTTCGATAGAACTAAAAATGCTGTGATCTACCTGGCCAATCAATTTGATTTCTAATTGGTTAGAAAAGTTTTCGTGTTCTTTTACCAACTTATTCAAGGCTATCCAAAACGCTTCAGGATTTCGGTCTTTATTCATTGACCCAATATGACAAATACTGAATTTTGAGTCCAACCTTACCTCGGCATTTCCAAAATCATTGTGGTCGAAACCATTGCGGATAACGGTTATATTGCGGTTGCAAAGTTTTTTAAAATCATCTGCCCAGTGCGAACTAACTGTCACAATTTCAGTGGCATTTTTCAGAACAGATTGCTCTAATTTTCGGTGTTTTTTATCCGCCCATTTGGTAAGTCTTAGTTGGTCGTAAAAATCAATGTTGGTCCATGGATCTCTAAAATCTGCCACCCACGGGATGTTCATTTTTTTTGTAACACCCAATGCAATTAGGTGCGTGGTGTGTGGCGGTCCGGTAGAAATAATGGCATCTACGGGGTTTTCTTTCAAATAATTGGTTAGAAATTTAATAGAAGGTCGAATCCAGAATTTACGGGCATCTGGAATGAAAAAATTACCTCGAATAAAAACGGATGCCTTTTGGGCAAAGCTCTCTTTTTTGTCGTTTATAAATCCGGAGTAAACCTTTTCGTTTGATTTTTTCCCGGTGAATTTTTTATAAAATCCATAAGGCTCCCATATCGGAATTTTTAAGGTTTGTACCTCCGCACTTACCTCATTTAACAAAGACTCATCCACCACAGGTGCTTCGCCATTTTCGGGAGTAAAAACAATGGGTTTCCAGCCTTCAGAGGGAAGGTATTTGGTCATTTTCAACCATCGCTGAACACCCCCTCCGCCAGCAGGAGGCCAATAATAGGCTATGAGTAAAAATTTTTTCAAATTATCGTATTCTTTGACCGTAACCGTTTGAGTATATGTTGTTTAAATTCCAATGTTGGATGAAATCAAAATTGCACCAATCTTCAATTTTAATGGTTTTTTGGTTGATTTCTATTCTTCGCCGATGAATGATTTTACGGTATCTAATTTGGGCAATTATTTCTGTTTCTGTCAAACAAATTAATTCAAATCGAACCTCATTTTTCAAATTAAAAAGTCCGAGGTTGCCCTGAAGTGGAGTATTCTGTTCTTGGCCGTTCACACTAATGGTGTTGTGCGATTTTACGGAACGAAAAAGCTCACGGTACTCCGGAATGGGAGTGTACAAATAGGTACCCGGATTTAATAATATGTCATCGCCCTGCACTTGCAATTCTACCGACAATTTGTCGCTATGCGTATGGCCCAATGAGTGGTGCTGTTTTGGGTTGGATATACCCGCTAAGGCAAGGTAAAAGTACTCGTTTTTTAACACAGCTAATTGGAAATCAGGAAAATAATTTAGTTCTATTTTGTTTGTAAATTCAACTTCTCTATCCGAAAAATCGAAGGTTTTTTCTTTGTGAAATGCAAAACTGAGCGGTGGAATTTGGTTTGCAACAGGCTGCAAAATTGAGCCAGATAAATCGTTAAAATAGCTTCTAAATTGTGGGGTTTGTTGTACAATTGAGTCAAAAAAATCATATTCGGCAGCAGCGAAATGCAAAGGATTCCTTGGCTTTTTTCCCATCAACCCATACACCGAACTGATAAACCCTGCATGGTTCAAGTGGTTTTCATCCCAAAACTGTTCCGCGGGATATTTTTCAAAATAATTTTTTGGCAGGCTGATGTATTTTTCTGCGGCTTGTTGGGCAGAAATCCATTTACCAACAGGGGTTAATCGCACAAACCGACCGCTGTCATTATCGCCAAATTGCGGAATTTCTCCATTCCGTTTTGAGATATTTTCAGCAAAAAACAAACTCTTTTTTAGCTTGCACCAAAAAGATTTTGAGAGAATAAAATGCTCAAAATCAAATTGTTGCTTATGTGGTTTAAAAAGTGGAGCCTCATATTTCCATCCATTTGTTTGATATGCTTTTAGTTTTTCGATTCTGTCTTTCGACAGAGAAAGAACTACCGCTGCTCCCCAAATCATCATTTCTCCACTCAACCGATGATAACTCGTGCTGCCCTCAAAATTGCTGCCATCCTCAAAAAATTGGCGAGCCATACTTCGTTCCAATTCCTGAATGCCAAAAGCAAGCCATTGGTCTGCGTTTTTATGATTTTCGAGATAAGCACCAGCAAACAAAACACCCAAAACATTACCTAAATAATGGTTGGATGTGAGGCCGTCGCGGTATTCAATGTCTTCCAAAATATGTTTGGTGCTTTCTGCTATATAATTAGCTATAAGTCCATTATTCTGACTATTCTCCTTTTCTTTTGGCAAAAAATTGAGGGTTAACAAAATGTTGGCGTTTCGGATGCCAATATCCATTGGGCAATTGAAATTTACACCCATTCCAATGGGGTTGGCCATCACAAAATCGAGTATTTGGCAGTAAATTTCAGAGATTAATTTGTCGTTGTCGGGCGATTTTTGCGAAGCAAAAATCGCTGCCATTGGCAAATGTTGAAGACGCGATAACTCCCAAGGTACTTTTAAATCGACACCCTTTTTTTCGGACATAAGTTTTCTTTGCTCATCAAACAAATGTTTGGCACTCCACCGAAAACCGCTTTTAAAATCCTTTTGCCAATCAATTGGCTTATAGCGTGGATTTAACTTCAAAATTTCAATCCAGCAATTTTTGCTAAAATCCAACTGGGATGGGAGCACTACTTGTCCAAGCCAATCACCGTTTTTGTCAAACTCTTTAATATCAAGGTTTTGATTGTATTTGTAATTTTCAAGACCTAATGTCTCTGTGTCATAAAAATTATGGATTAGACCACTGCCGAGAAGTGAAAAGGTGGAGAGGGGGTGGGGAGGACCGAAAATTGATAAAAAGGACTGGTTGAAAAGCTTGGATACTGATATTTTCTGAGAAAGTCTAGTGTCTGTATTTACATATAAGTTTGAAAGTTGTTTCTTGTTTCTAATTTGTTTAAATCGATTTTTCACCTTACTCAATATGATATGAGGAGGGAACTTCGAAAGATGTTTGATGGTAGCAATTATTTTCATCCAGCTAATTTCTTTTCAATACAGCCTAAAATTCTATCCACATGTGCATCCCAAGTATATCTGCTGCAGACTTCTGTATATGCAGCATTCGCGAGATTACTTTGAAGCGTTTTGTCCTCAAAAACAATTTTGTAGGCAGATGCTAATTCAAAAATGTTCCCTGGTTCAACTAAAAAAGCTGTTTTATTGTGTTCTAAAACTTCGCCGATTTGATCAAGGTTACTGGCTATGATTGGTTTCGAGCAAGCCATATATTCAAAAAGTTTGGTAGGAGAGCCAAAGAACTTAGTTCCATCGGGATTTGGTATGTGTGGAGAAACGAAAGCATCACAAATTTGCAGAAATCTTGCATTTTCCTGTTGTGGTATTTTGCCTGTTAAAACAACGTTGTTGCGATATTTTGATTGATTTATCAAAAGTTCCACCTCTTGAAACAGCTTACCATCGCCGATTATCAAAAATTTTACCTTACCGACGAGTTCTGGAAATCGATCAAAAAACAGAATGATGCTTTGGGCAAGCTCCATAACCCCATGCCATTTTCCGAAGGTGCCGATAAATCCAAAGACAAAATAATTTTCTAGGTTTAACGATTTTGATAATAATAGATCTTTTTCTATGGCATTGAACTTATCCGTATTTACGCCGTTAGGGTTTACCAAAATTTTATTTTTATCAATTCCGAATTCAATTAAATTTTCTTTCAATACCTCAGAAACAACCACAATTAATGCAGCCTTTTTGAGGTTGTATTTTTCAATTTTTTGAACTATTGGCAACTGAATTGAAGTCTTAAATATGTTCTTTATGGCACTATTGGTTTTGCTCCAGTTTTTCAATTTCCAAATTTCAGATGAATTGAATTCAAGAATAAATGGGATTTTATTTTTTGATGCAAAATACGCTCCACAGAAAGACTCACCGCTGAATCGTTGATAAACAAAAGAATAATTCTCTCCATCCAAATTGCGTAGATTGTACAACATTTTTAGGTTGTAGAATAGTTCTCCAAACACCGGAATTTTTTTTAAAATAGGAGAAATTATTTTAATTTCACATTCAACTTCAGGTAGTTTTTCGTTAGCAATAACCTTAAGTTCAGTTTTACTTGAGAGGGAATTTATAACGCCACTAGTATGAGTAACGCTGCCACCTGCAGTAACTCCTAAAAAATATACCGACCGTATGTATAATCCTTTCAAGGGGGCAAAGGTAGGGAGTATAAATTTCATTAGATATGTTTTATTTTTGAGGTCATTATGATTAAAAGATTTTTTCATATAGCTCTTGTGGTCATAGTTTCATGCAATTCGAAAAATAATATGGTTTCTGAACATGCCAACGTTTTGATGGATACTATTACCTTTAGTAGTTCTTTGAATCCCGACACAATTTCTCCCGAAAAATTTGATTTTATCAATAATGAAAAACAACTATCATTACTAGGTAAATTTCAATTTGATGGTTTTTCCGGTTTAGCACTAAAGGAAGGGCTTGATTCTATAAACCACTTTATTCAAATTGAATTTGACTTTAAAAGTGATTCATTTACTAATTATGATGAAACATCGGATTATAGATTTCTAATTGGGAGATATTCTAGTAACGATGGCGAGTATGGTTTAAAAATATACTACAATCAGAATATTGTTGGTTTTGCCGTCGGGGGAGGCAAGAATAATTCGCTACAAGTTCTAAAATTTGACATCCCAGATCAGAAATTCTTGATGAAGTGGCATCATTTGAAGGCGATATATGGTATTGAAGGTACTATGGAGTTGTCACTTGACGGGATCTCTTCAGATGTTAGATTGGATATTCTAAGTGAGTCGAATAATGATTGGGTGATGCTGAAATGGCACAGAAATACAAGATGGACAATAGGAGTGTTGGAAGAATTGGGGGAACAAAATGTAGTGTTTAGCCATTTTCATATTGGAGAAATTCGAAATTTAAAGATTAATGGGTTATAGTGCAAGCGTGCAAAAAATCAAAGTATTTGTTTCGTACTTACTATGTATCATTTTATGTGTAGAATGTAATTTTCGAAATGAGAATAGCTCAGGTGTTTCTCAAAAGGTTGAGTCCACATCTGTATCTATCAACTCCTGCTCATATGCGGATAAGGAAATTGATGTACTTGGTGTTGACCGTAAAGTTGATGAATATCCTCGGGTTTGTATTGATTCCCAATTTTATTTTTCAGGGACCAAGGTGTTATTTCACACGAAAAACGGGGTTGTCAACGGCGATAATTTGGACATTTTAATAAAATTTAAGTGCGATAGTTCTGTTCTGCAAAATTTTAATGAAGAGTATCGTGTGCTGTTGGCGAATTACTCATCCTTCAATGGTGAATATGGGGCGTCAATCTGCTATTCGCCTACTTCGATTCGGTGGACATTCGGTTTTGGCAAAGGAAATGAGCAGCTAAACTACATTTATCAGATTGACTCATCTAAATTTCTGACTGAATGGCATGAAATTATTGTAAAAAAAAGGGTTGGACTTCCATTAAACATTACCTTGGATGGGGAATATATTATGGATGAGTTGATGATTGTGGATAATTTCAATGCAGCGGATTTACTGCATGAGGTTGATTGGAAGAAGGGAACCCCTTGGGTTATTGGGGGATTTGAAAATGAAGCAACAAACTTAAGTTTTACAAATATTCATAGAGGGTGGATTCAGGAATTCAAAATAAATTGTTTCTAGAAGATTATTTTTGAAGAAATAATTAACGTGATACATGAGTTTTTTAAAATCGGATTTTCTCTTAATTCCTTTAAATGTTTTTTTCGTTTAAAAGTAGGTTTTTGTTACTGTATTTTGATGTTTTTTTTTGACAGCGAAGCTCAAATTATTAAAGAGGGTTTGGTTGGATATTGGCCATTTAACGGAAATGCCAATGATGAAAGTAATCAGGGAAATAATGGAGTGGTCAAAGGTGCAACTCTGGCATATGACAGATATGGGAGAAAGGACTCTGCTTATTATTTTGATGGGAATAATGATTATATTGACCTAGGTCGCGGGTCATCATTATATCCTAGTAGCATTACGCTCAATTTATGGTTTAAATATAATAATCAACATCAAACTGGTGTAATGGTATCATGTACGAATAGCAATAATGGCGAATGGGGGGTAAGTATGCGTGTTCAAGAGGATCAACTATATGGAGTAAAATCAGCACTTGGGGCTGGGGGTAATAACAGGGCTATTGGCCACACAATTGGAAGAATTTATGATTTTTCATGGCATATGATTACTTTGGTTTATGACAATTCATCGAATTTGACGTGTAAAACGTATTTTGACGGTTTTTTTGCAGGGAATCATAACTACTATGGAGTTTCCGGGGACTTTGGAAACCAAGATTATCTTCAATATGATAAAAGTATGAATTGGCTTGTTGGTGCTCAACCCCAGTATTTTTTCTCGTCTGGAAGTAACGGACCTCAGTATTTTCAAGGATATTTGGATGATATCTCCATTTTTAACAGGCCTTTATCTGCCAAAGAGATTGAAATGTTGTATTCAGGTTATTCATCAGACACTTGTGTTGTAACAGTATTTGATACAATTTCGGTGGCCGTTACTGACACGTTGTTTATAAAAATACCCACAAAGGCTAATAATCCTTGTGAATTGATGGTTTATCCAAATCCAACTAGAGATGTTCTTTTTGTCGATGCTTCAAAATGTAATCATGACATTTACACCTTGAAAATATTTAATGATATTGGACAGTTAGTGTACCAAAGTCTAATTGGTTCGAGTGGAAGCAAACTTGTTGACTTACAAGGGTATGATTTTGCCGAGGGCGTTTATCTGTTAAAAATTTTGAATAAATCAGACGAAATTGTAATGGTAAAGAAGATTGTTCTTTACTAAGCAAGTCTTTTAATATGGTTGATTATTGCATCTACATGTTTTTGCCAAGTATATTTTGAACATGCCAGCTCCCGTGCATTGAGTCTTAGATTATTCCATCTATCGTCTTCCCACGATTGCGATATGCTGGAAATAGTGTGTTTAAGTTGCTCTACGTTTCCAGGTTCGGTTAGTATGGAATTCTCTTCATGTGCCAATATTTCCCCTATTTGGTCTAATTTACTGGCAATAATTACCTTGCCCATGGCAAGATATTCAAAAAGTTTGGTTGGTGAGCCAAAAAAAGGAGTGCCATCTTCATTTGGTATGTGCGGCGAAACTAATACGTCACACGCAGCTAAGTATTTAGGAGATTCTTCCTGAGGAATCATGCCGGGTAAAATCACGGAACCGTCTTTTAAATGATTCGCCAGAATTTCTTTAACGGTCGGCATTTTTATTCCATCGCCGATTAAAAAAAAGCAAGACTTAGTTTTTGAATCTTTTTTTAAAAATGCATCTATGGCTTTTGCAAAAACCTCTATTCCATGCCATTGACCAAAACTTCCAATGAAGCCAAAAACAATACTATTTTGAGGTATGTTGTATTTCATTCGAATGTCACTACCATCAATTTCTGGTCGATATTTGTTTATGTCAACTCCGTTAGGATAAACAATAATCTTGTCATCTGATACGCCCTGATTTTTTAATAACCTTTTTAATTCATCTGAAACAACTATGATGGACGATGCTTTCTTTATATTATAATTTTCGATGTGCGTTGCAATTGGAATTTCAAATAACCTCTTGTATAAATTTTGAACAAAGCCTGATAAAGAAAACCACGACTTTTGTTTATTCCAATGTTTTAAACCCCATGCTTCCGAAGCATTATACTCCAAAACAAAGGGAGTTCCCCATTTGTTCGCCAAATACGCTCCACAAAAGGAGTTGGCAGATAGACGGTGATAAACGGCATCGTAATATTTTTTTTTACGAAGCCTACGGATAAGTTTGAAATTGTAAAAAATCTCATTTATAGCAGTTGGTAAAAGTTTGTATCGTATTGGTGAAATATTTTCCAAAGGAATCTTTACCTCCGGCAAGAAGTCGTTTGTTACCACATCTACATGATGATTCTCTGCCAGAGCATTTATAACACCTGAAGTGTGTGTTACACTACCACCTGCCTTTAGGCCAAATGCGTATCGAGTTCTCAGATATAGGATATTCATATTTCTGAGTTATTTGATTCAAGCCAATAATTGAGGGCATAGAGCACCCAAAGCTTAAATCCAACATTTTTTCCTTTCATAGATTTCTTGTACATGTTATTTAGGAACTTTTCTTCGATATACATTTTAATTGGGGCGTTCGATTTTTTTAGAATCTCTTTCTCAAACCAAATGGGTAAAGTTTCATTTAAAAATGGTGTGAGAAGCTGTCCAAAGCCTACTTTAGGGGACTTTAAAATATATTCAGGGAGTTTATTCTTAGCAATTTTTTTTAGAAGGTATTTGGCGGTGCCATCCTTCATTTTCGTTTCAAAAGGCACACTACATGAGAATTCAACCAATTTGTGGTCAACAAACGGACTTCGGGCTTCTATGCTTGCTGCCATAGACGGGTAGTCAATTCGAGATAGAATCATTTCAGGAAGTCGAATTTTATACTCCAAATTCGTAATTTTTCGTAAAAACTCATCATCGGTGTTGGTGTTAATTTCATTCATCGTATCCAATAATATGGAGAAGGAACTCCTCACTTTCCGGTTTTTCCAAAACTTCTTTTTTTCGGATTCAGTAAATCCATGAATGTGAGCAGCAGAAACGATTTTCCCATTTTCAATTAAGTCCATCTTTTTTAAATCATAGATTGGATTATTGAAAAGTGCTTTGAAAAGCCTTGGAAATTTTTTGATTAAATTAAACCGATTCTGGTGTTTTAGATATTTTGGATACCCTCCAATTTCATCACCACCCTCTCCAACCATGAGTACATTTCTCTCCAATTCTCTTGACATCTTTGATAGAATGAACATCAAAACGGAATTCGGGTCGCCTATTGGAACATCTTTTTGAGCCTTTAAATATTCGCTAAGGCTTTCTGCCAATATTTTTTCGTCAATTTTTTTTGATACAAATGGGATATCGTTTTCACTACAATATTGTTCCGCAATTTGATCTTCGTTGAATTGGTTATTAACAGAGTATGAAATATTAATTGCAAGCAGATCTGGATTGATTTTTTTGGAATAAAAAATATTTAGGGAACTGTCTAATCCACCGCTTAGAGCAAATGAAATTGGGGCATCCGAAACATTTCTATATGTCATTGAGGAGTCAATTAGTTCCTCAGTTTTTGAAATAATATCTTGTTCATCTAATCTGGATATTTTGTTTAAGTAATCACTAACGTTCCAATATTGATGTTTCGAAGTGCCATACTTCGAAATAGTCATATACATACCTGCCTCTAGCTTGTAGATGTTCTGATAGAACGTTTCAGGTGCCTTGATTGTGAGATATGTTAGGTAATCATAGACGGCTGTTGGATTAATTTCCTTCACTATACTCCCAGATTTAAATAGAGCCTGTATTTCAGAAGCGAAGTAAAGATTTTCATTAATGCTCGTATAATAAATTGGTTTTTGGCCGATTCTATCGCGAATGAGGTATACTGTTTCTTCCCTTTTGTCATACAGGGCAATGGCAAATTGTCCAACGAATTTATGCACACATTCAATTCCCCATTCTTTGAATGCGTAGATAATAACTTCTGTGTCAGAATGATTAGTCTTGAAATTGTACTTTTCACTCAGACTAGCTCTTATTTCGGCGTGGTTGAAAATTTCGCCGTTGAAACTTACAATTATTTCTTGGGCCTCATCACTCATAGGTTGGTTTGCGATTGGATTCAGGTCTATGATAGCCAACCTCCGATGCCCAAAGCATACATTTGGTGAGTAATAAACGCCTTGATTGTCTGGCCCCCGATGATAGAGGGCTGTGGTTATTTTTACTAACTCTTCTTTGGATGAATCCTGAAGTCCATTGAAATTAATAATCCCGCTTATTCCACACATGTGTTTTTATTTGCTAACTTAAAAGATACGCCAATTATTTCTCTAGTGTTTTTAAACGAAGATAATACGATAGCTGCTATGGGGTGTTTCATCATAAAATTGAAATTCATTTCGATTGAGTAATTGAAGTGAAAAATATTGATGGGTTTAATTTCGACAATCTGTCCCAGGTATAATAGCTCTTCAAGAGTATATTCATGATGATGACCAATGAAAGGTATTTCTGATTCATAAATTGACTTAATATTTGGCAAAGGCGATTTACCTAAAATCACGTCTCGTCGTTTAAAGTAATAAAGAATGTTAGGGACGTCAATGTAAATAACGCCATTTGATGTGAGAGTTTGCCGGACATTATGCAAAAAAGGTTTTAAGGAATATGAAATGTGTTCCAAGACCGCCATTATACTAATGTAATCATAAAACACACTTTCTAGTTGTTCTTGGAAAGGATCAATGTCGATGATTTTTACTCCTTGGGATTCAATAAACATGAATAATGGATTGAAGCTGTCATCATAATACTTTTTTGCTTCGGTCATAACAGATGTGTAGCCTAAATCTTTTAAAGTTAAAGAATATACACCCCAAAATCCGCCAATATCCAAACATGTTTTCGCCCCATCGGGTATTTCAAGATATGCATTATAGAATCTTTTTGCGGATTTATCAAGATACCTTTTAAAATTATAGGGAATATTCCAATCTACATTATGTCTTGCAATCTTTTGTTGCATTTCATCAGTCCAGAATTGATAAACTTGATTAACACGATTGGTGTATATCTCAACAAATTCTATATAGTCAATTTTGTTTGGGTATCTTTTTGCCATGTCTATAAACCATTTGAATAACACAAATAAATATGATGAAGTATGAAATCAGGGAGGAATAAGCCGCTCCAATTTCTCCATACTCTGGTATGAAGAATTTGTTGAAGGTTATGTTAACAAAGAAAACAATAATCCAACAAAAAATTAGTCTTGAAGGTAATCCAATGGAAGCTAGGTATTGTGACATTGACGTAGTTAAGGACAAAAAGAAAATTGCTAATAACAATACCCTGAAACTTGCCACTGCCGCCAAAAATTCCTTACCAAACAAAATAAGAATTATGTGTTCGGATAATATAAAGGCAGTAGCACAGCCTAATAACATTATTAAAAGTAGATGGTTAAAGCTTCTTTTGTTGAGACGATATCTCTCAGTGGGATCCATTTCTGATGTCAATTTTGGCATTAATAGACTTGAAATTACCACCGCAAAAATCGAAATTTGATCAATAATCTGAACGGCTGACGAATAATAACCAACGGCTCCATCTCCGAGATAGTATTTAATAAGGTAAACATCACTCCGTATTACCATATATCCTAACAAACCTATTGCATAAATTCTTAATCCATAAGTAAAAGTAGGCTTTAAAACATTGAAATCAATTTTGTAGACCATTTTTTCAAAGCTCCTACGGGCTATGACGAAGTTCGCGATTCCGAGTATAGTAAATTCCAAAATTGCAATACGAATTGCATAAAAAAGAGTTAAATTTTTCTCATAATAAAGTACAACTATTAATACAAGAGTTATCGCTTTTGCGACAATGTTCAGAATATTAACTTTCCGTATGTTATCAATAGCAATGTTCAAGTTTTGGCCAACGATACTCGTAAAGTATGCTAATGTACCAATGGCAATATAAACAAAACCACCTTGAAACATGGAAACTTTGGTGGGGTATAAATAGTTTGCAAACGCAAATAATGCAAATGCAAGACCTGAAGTAGAAATTATCCAAGCGATGGAGTTTGTATAAAGTTTTGGAAGTAGGTTTCTATTTTTACTAACTTGATAGGTATTTGAGGAATGAAGGCCTAGGTTACTCAATTGCATCAATACACCTATAGTTTGAATTATTAAGGCGTACTTGCCTTTTCCCTCAGGGCCTAAGGCTCTCGTGACAAGCATTACAGGGACCAATCCAATCAGTATTGTAATCCATTTGCTTGCCAAAGTGTGGATAACATTTTTTACGAATGGTAGTTTGAGCGTAGCTCCAAGGTCATACCCAATGAACTTCATTAAACCTCCTCCACCTCAAAACTTGCACCCGTTGTTTGCAACATGTCCCATAGTGGTATGGGCCACTCGCCACCTTTTTTTAGGCAATTGTATAATGCTGAAAGCTCTTCAAACTGACCCTTTTTGCTTATGTTGGAGCTTATTTCTTTGAGCTTTAAACCATAGCCAGTGAGGAATTTGTAATCATCCATTATGATTGATTTTTCATCAAAATGGACTTCCATGAATTCTTTTGAAAGTTTTTTGCTTCCAACGGCAAAATATTGAACCGTACATACCGAACCGTCTTCGTATTTTAATACGATTGAACGATTGTCGTGTTTGCTCATTTTATCGGTTTTTGGTGTTAAATGTTCTGTGCTGATGCTCGTTATTTTACTTCCTGTAAATGAAGTCATCAAATCAATGATATGACACGCCTCCCCAACAATCCTTCCTCCGTGTTCGTGTGTCCAATGGTCGAGCGGGATATATCCAGCGTTCATTCTATATTGAATCATCAACGGGTTTGTTCGGGTGGAAGTATGTTTTCTTATTTCTTCGGCGTATGGGCTAAATCTTCTGTTGAAACCCACCATCAGCATTGGGGCGTTTTCCCTATCTTTATAAAAATTTGATATGGCTTCCAATTCTTCGCGGGTGGTGCATAGCGGTTTTTCAACAAAAACATTTTTTCCAGCCTCAAGACATTGCAAAACCAATGTTCCGTGATTGTCGTGACGGGTAGTAATCATTACCAAATCAATGTCGTTGTCCGCTAAAACTTCATTGATTTCTGTTGTGGCATAGTCGGCAGAATATTGTTGTGCAACGGCTTTCCCTTTTTGTCCGGTACGGTTTACAATGGCTTTGATTTTGAATTTATCCGACAGCTTTTGAAGGTTTGGCAGGTGCATTCCTGTAGCAAAACTGCCTACTCCAACCATGGCCACATTAATAATGTTTTTGTTTAATGGGGTTTGATTTAAAACAATTTTATGCTCGTTTGTCTCAATTGATGTTAGATTAATATCAACCCCATAATCTAAAATGGAAATAATTGGCTTTGGATATTCGCCATTTTTCAAAACATCAAATGCTTCCTCCACTTTTTCAATTGGGTAGGTGGCATTTAGCAAGGGCTCTAAATTAATAGCCCCTGTATGCACTAGTCGCAAATACTCCGTCATATTGCGGTTTTCTGTCCAACGAACATAAGAATATGGATAATCCAATCCTTTTTGCTCGTAGTTGTCGTCATATCTTCCGGGGCCGTAGCTGGTTGATATTAAAAAGTCGAGTTCTTTTTTGTAAATGTCACCACGATTTATTTCCATGCCGGAAACACCTACCAACACAACTCTGCCTTTTCGTTTACACATTTTAAATGCGGTAGAAAGCGGCTCGCTACTCGATGTGGCGGCTGTAAAAATAACGGCATCAGCACCATGACCGTTGCTGATGGCCTCTACTTTTTTAACAATATCTTCGATATTCGGGTTTAGCACCGCCTCTGCTCCCAACTGTTTTGCAATTTCAAGTCTATGATTGTCCAAATCAACAACAAGGGTTCTTACGCCACTGGCTTGCAACATTTGCTGAGCCAATAAGCCTAAAATTCCTGCTCCTTGCACTACACAAATTTCGCCCAAGGTCAGTTCTGCTCTTCGCACGCCTTGCATGGCAATGCCACCAAGCGTAACCGTAGAAGCGGTTTTAAAATCCATGCCTTGTGGCATTTTCATAACCAAATTGACTGGTACATCCACAAATTCGGCATGATTGGCTATGCCAGCTCCTGCTGCAGTAACATGGTCTCCAACTGAAAAATCTTTTACGTTTTTGCCAACACCAATCACAATTCCAGAAATAGAATATCCGGTTGGTTTGCCACCTTCAAGCGTACCTTTTATTCGGGCAATCATTTTCATAATGCCATTTTCTTTGGCAAAATTTAGAGCATTTTTCACCTCTGCTGGCTGCTCTAAGGCTCTTTTAATCAGAGACTTGCCGGTTTCTGAAACATTGCTCATTTCGGTGCCGGCACTGATACAACTATTCACTACTTTTATCAAAACGCTTCCTTCTGAAACATTCGGAGTAGGAACGTTTTCGGCCAATACTTTTCCTTTTTTTACAACTGCTTGAAGCACGGATTTGTCAATTTTTGTGCAAAGGAAATCAATGTTCGGGCTTTCGCCAAATATCTAAACTTCTGAGCAAGCTAAGTTGTAAACATTTACACTCTGCTTAAAAAATCAATATTGCTACATTTGTCGCCATAAAATAGAAAAAAACAGATGTTTAACTTAATCATTTTTGGTCCTCCGGGAGCCGGAAAAGGCACGCAAAGTGCCATGTTAATTGAAAAATATGGGTTGACTCATTTAAGCACTGGCGATGTTTTTAGAGCAAATATTAAAGGCGAAACAGAGCTTGGCGTTTTGGCAAAGTCGTATATGGATAAAGGCGAATTGGTACCCGACAGCGTTACAATAGCCATGGTTGAAGATTTTGTTAAATCGCACGAAGCCAAAGGTTTCATTTTCGATGGTTTCCCACGAACTTTATCTCAGGGAGAAGCATTGGATGAAATTTTAACCAAATTTGGCACTCAAATAAATGTGGTGTTGGCCTTGGAAGTGGATGAAGATGAATTGGTTAAACGATTGCTCGAACGAGGCAAATCGTCGGGAAGAGTGGATGATCAGGATGAAACCATAATCAGAAACAGATTTAAGGAGTATAACGACAAAACCGAACCCCTTTTGGCGTTTTATGAAAAACAAAATAAAGCGAATCGGGTGTTTGGCATGGGTGAAATAGATGAAATATTTGGCCGTTTGTGCGAGGCAATTGATGCCAAATTGAATTCTTAAAAAAAATATTTTGTCAAATCCCAACTTTATTGATTACGTTAAAATTTGTTGCCGCTCAGGCAAGGGCGGGGCTGGCAGTTGGTCGCTTTTTCGTGATAAGCTGAATAGCAAAGGCGGGCCAGATGGGGGAGATGGAGGTGCCGGCGGCTCCGTAATTTTAAAAGGTAATGCCCAATTGTGGACGTTGCTTCACTTAAAATATAAAAAACATGTAATCTGCGAAAACGGAGTAAATGGGCTGGGCGGGCGAAAAACCGGAAGAAAAGGAGCCGACCAAATATTGGAAGTGCCGCTTGGCACGGTGGCCAAAGATGCCGAAACCGGCGAAATACAGTTTGAAATAACCGAAGATGGACAAACACAGGTGCTTACACCTGGTGGGCGGGGCGGACTTGGAAACTGGAATTTTAAATCGGCCACAAACCAAACACCCCGATTTGCCCAACCAGGAGAGGAGGGTAGAGAGGAGTGGAAAATTTTAGAATTGAAAGTATTGGCCGATGTGGGTCTTGTTGGTTTTCCAAATGCCGGAAAAAGCACCCTGCTGTCGGTGGTTTCTGCAGCAAAACCCGAAATTGCCAATTATCCTTTTACCACGCTTGTACCCAACTTGGGAATGGTTCAATACCGAGATTTTAAATCGTTTGTAATGGCCGATATTCCGGGTATTATTGAAGGAGCGAGTGAGGGGAAGGGTTTGGGACATCGTTTTTTGAGACATATTGAGCGTAATTCGATTTTGCTGTTTTTAATTCCGGCAGACTCGGAGGATATTGCCAAAGAGTACAAAATTTTGCTCTCTGAGTTAGAAAAATACAACGAAGAAATGCTCTACAAAGACCGAATTTTGGCCATTAGCAAAAGTGACATGCTTGATGAGGAGCTGATGAAAGAAATGAAAAATCAGCTTCCCAAAGACGTTGAAGCGATTTTTATATCCTCTGTTTCTGGGTTTAATATTCAAACTTTAAAGGATTTGCTTTGGAATCGGTTGAACAAATAAGAACACCGGAAACCATTTTTGAATTATTCTAAATAATATTAAAAACCACTTGTTTTTTTATTCTTTGTTTCTTTTTATTTTAAAATTAATCATTTATTAATCAAATAGTTATGTAAATTTAAACCGCAAATTATTGCCGCTCAATCGTTTGCCGATTTCGAGTGTCAAAATCAAAATGTTCCATACCAAAGATTTGGATAATACATAATGGGGATGTTAAATTTACCCCCGTTATTACTTATATGAAAAATGCTACTGTTGATGTCAATGCTCTATTGAGCAGTGATGAAAAGTTAAAATCAATTACTATTAGGCACATGTTGGCTGCCAATCAAAATGTAATTTGGTCGTTCGTTAGCAAGTATGGGGGGTCGAATGTGGACTTAAATACGATTATGAATGATGGAATAATTACATTAATTCACAATTTAAAAAATGCAAAATTTCAGTATCGATGTTCCTTAAATACCTACTACGTTGGGATATGTAAAATTCTTTGGTTAAATAAATGTAAACCCATAAAAAATTGTATTGAAGTTTTTATTGATGATTTGAGCCAAAAAGAATACAACGTCTATGTTGATATTGTCGATTATTTTGAAAAGGCTGATGATTTTGCAAAAAAATGGGAAAAAATATCCAACCAACTCCCCGAAACATGTGTGAAAATTCTCAGGCTTTGGTCGCTCGGATATTCTATGACCGAAATATGCAAAATAATGGAATACAAAAACTCGCAGGTGGCAATGAACAAAAAAAGCAAATGCCTAAAAGCTTTATTTGATAAAAAACTTAGTGATTCTACTCCAAAAAAACGGCTAAAACTCTAAAACTTTACTCGATAAATAATAGTTTTTTCAATTTTCTTTAAAATATTGAAATTGAAGTGATTAAAAACAATTTTGTACAGCAAAAGACAATAACTGTATAAAAAAGATACATAAGAGTGGTTAGGAAGTGACGTTATTTTGACACTAACGTTTATCGCGGAAGCCGAAAAGCGTACGAAGAATATCTTCAACAAATAGAGTAGGCCTACTTAAATATTTATTTATCGATTATGCACTTAAAAAGATTACTCTTGGTAATTTTCGTTAGTTTTTGTGGCTTTGGTTTGGCCAATGCTCAAAGCACAACCGACTATGGTAGTAGAACCACAGCGGTAAACAACGAAGAAAAGAAGATTGAGGCTTACATTACCCAAAATCTTTCAAAAACACCTTCTTCTGCCATCAGCGATTTTAAGAAATCACTGGTTTCAGACGTTGACCACCCAACCACCTACACATCAACAGAAATTAACCAAAAAGTAGATCAATTTAAACGAGGTTATTGGAGAATTCAGTATTTCATTAGCAATCCGGAGGCTATGAAAGCGTATCGAGCATCCGAATCGAGCGACTGCTCCAATGGTGATTTTGAAAGCGGAACATTTAATAATTTTAACTTGTGGGATGCCGGTGGACCCGGCGGCTCAAACGGTTATCATGGAGGAGAGTGTTCTTTTTTGCCGACTACAATGATTCCGGCTGCTCCAAATCCAAATCTGTTTACCATTACCAATGTAGGAAATGACCCAATTGTGGGTATTCCGATGGTGCATAGTGGTCAACATGCCGCACGGATAAACAGTGATAATCCGTGTACAGCACAATTTGGTGTAAACAAGTTAACGCGTACGTTTAATTTAACGGCTGATAGAAATGAGATTACATTTTCGTATGCCTTGGTAATGCAAAATCCATCAGGACATGGCACAAGACAACCCGTTTTTGTAGCTCGTGTGTTGGATGCCAGCGGAAACGAACTCGACAGGGTATGTCATTTTGCCGATGCTACCGATCCATTTTTTAGCAGTCAGGTTATCAACCATTGTTATAATACGTTGACTGTTTGGGCAGATTGGACATGCGATGAGCTCGAAATTGGCGGAAAAGCAGGAGAGAGTTACACCTTAGAAATTTGGGCTACAGATTGCGGAGCCGGAGCACACTGGGGATACGCGTACGTGGACGATATTTGCGAACCTTGTCAAGCAGACCCTTGCAATGACCAAGGGAGCATTGATTTGAACCCTACAGATTCTTGCTGGGATGTAGGTGGGCAATTTCAACTATGCGGAACCTATGAACTTCCGGTAATAAAATGTGTTTCTGGTACGCTGGATTATATAACACTTGAAGTTTTTCAAAACGGAACATATACACCCGTAAATGTTGTCCCAACCATAAATACCACCAATCATACATTCTGTTTTACATTGGATAGCGGCGATTTTCCGAACACAAATGCCGGATTCGATTTTAAGGTTACGGCCCATTTTCTAATCAATGGTGGAACGCATATAGAAATTGATTATCACTCTAATCCGGGCTTAGGAAACGATATTGTTTTCTCTTGCGTTCCGGTAGAACCTTGCCTTTTTGACGGAATAAAAGGAGGGGATAGACCACTTATTCCGGTAAATCCTGATAAACCAACATTTGTTGATTTTACTACCGTTTTTGGTGGTGGAAATATAATAGGAGGCGGAAATGTAATTGGAGGTGGCTCATTTGTGCAGGTAGAGCCTGTTGACAGAACAATTACATCTGACGAAATATGGCACGATAAAGTTTATATCCCAAATAATGTAATTATAACTGTTAAAGGTGCTATCCTTGATTTGACAAATGTGGATGTTATTTTCGGAGAGTGTGCCGGAATTGTATTTGAAGAAGGTGCTATTATGAGGGCAAATAACTCTGTGTTCAGACCCTGCGATATGAACAAAACCTGGCTTGGATTTACCTATATAGGTTCTGCCAATGGAGTGCTAAATGAGTGTACATTCAAAAATGCTCAAATTGCAATGAACTATATCCGAGTTCCGGAAGCAAAAATCAAAACGGTCAACAATCTATTTGAGAATTGCAGAATTTCTATCCAATTTAGCGAAAGCCGCAACTTTGATGGTATAACAGGAAATACATTCTATGTTGATAGAAATGCCATTAACTATCATGTAGAGTGTAAAATAGCTATCGATGCAGTTTCTATCCTGCCTTATCATTCAGATCATTATGGAGTTTTGGCTCATAATTCTGTGCTTTATGGTAACGTTTCGCAAAATGATTTTATCAATGCACAAGAAGTGGAAGGTACAGACACCACAAAATTGTTTTATGGTGTGCAGCTCAACGAATGTAGCTATGGCGAGTTTTCTTCAAATAATTTTACAGATTTATACAGAAGCGTTGAGGTAAATAGGTCGTCAAATGTGCATATTGAAGCCAATAGGCTTGAGGTAAATTCATTCAATTATTATGGCGTTCTAAAAAGCCAACATCAAATAAATGTGAATTCGTCTTCATCCGTAAATGTAAGCAACAACACATTGATTTATTCATTTACGAAAGAGAGAGAGGATATTCCATGGAACACACATTCGGCAATTTATTTGGAGAATGCCTCACAAACAACTGTCAACAACAATCAAATAAAAGGATTTGAAAGTGCAGTGCAGGCCGTGCGTTGTAGTGATATTTTGATTAAAGAAAATACACTTGAAGATGTGGGATATGTCGGAATTTATCTGGACAATGTGCTGTATTCTGATGTTATGTGTAATACACTTAATTTGGAAGACGATAACAAGACCACTCGCATTGGTATTTACTATGTCACCCAAGATAAATCATCGCCCGAAGTGAATATTAGTGGCAACTGTATTTTTGAAGCCTCAACGGCTATGCTTTTTGATGGTCTCGGAGACTACTGCTTTATTTTGCCAAGAATCAGCAACAATTTTATGTATAACTATACCGAATTTGGAATAGACATAAGATACATGACTGGCGACATTGGTCAAAGTGGCGGAGCACAAGACGGCGGAAGAAATACATTTGCAAGTAACCACACATCTGCCGGTTCTGTTGATGTTCGCGTAATGGGTGCCTGCCCGGTAGGGGTGGATGGAAATTATGGTGTAATTTCCGTTGACGGACCAATATCTTTGGGTGGAAATGAGTTTTATTCTACCGCTTCGTGTGGAGCACAATTGCCCGAAAACTCTCATAAACTTGCTGAAGTATATGATGAAACTTGCGATGCAGAGTATTTTAGAAATGAAAAACCATTTGGTGGAACACCATACGGAAAATTTGAAATTTCTGAAAATGCCTCTGAGATGTTGAATGGTATGCAGATTGACGACCAAGTGACTGGTTGGTTCAATTTGTGTGTTCAAAACAAAGACAATTTGTTGCAAGAATTCTATAATCTTATCAAATCAAGTAAAGCTGTTTACAACGCCACTTGGTTAGATTATCAGTATTATGTGCATAGCGGTGACTATCAAAAATGTGTAACATTGATTGATGGAATTACCACAGATAGCTATGTTACCAGCCACAGAATACTTCTTGAACGAGCCAAATTGGGTTATTTGATTGATGGCAACACATCAAATCTGGTTCGGGATTTGGAAAATATTGTTTCTTCAAATTGCGAAAGAGCAGTGTTTTATGAAGCTCGCGAAATAATTCAATCTGTGGCCAAAGGCAATGAATACATCTTTGTGACAATGAAACAATATCAACCAATGCCGGCTCAAAACATCAAACTTTTGGACAGAAACAAAATGGTGTTGTATCCAAATCCAGTTGATAATGAGTTGACAATTGATTATTACTTAGATTCAGAATCTGAGGTAATGATTCGAGTGGTTGATTTATTGGGAAGAACAGTTTTAACCAAAACCATTTCTTCTCAGTCTGATATTATCCGCATTGACGTTTCGACTTTAAAAGATGGTGCATATATATTAGAACTTTCAGGTTCTGATGATACAAAACAAGTAGCCAAATTCATGAAGCAATAAAGTTCTAAGTTTTTTATTTCTAGGGGGCTATCCGTAATGGATAGCCCTCTTTTTTTTTGAAAAACCTCTACTCCTCTGGATTTGTCAAAGCACCCAACTGCACTTCCAGTCCATCAATTTCTTCAGAAATATGAATTTGGCAACTCAGGCGGCTGTTGGGTATGTCAAGCACAAAGGCTTCATCGAGCATGGCTTCTTCGTCTTCGCTCATTTCGGGCAATACATGGTCACTTTTAATTATTACATTGCAGGTGGCACACATAGCCATACCTCCGCAGGTGGCTTTTACCGGCATTTCGTTGGCTTTCATGGCTTCCATTAGGTTCAAGCCCATGTCGGTGGGAGCCAATATTTCATACGTTTCGCCCTTTAAATCAGTGACTTTTATGGTAATACTGTCTTTTGCCATTTGCTATTTAGTTTTTTCCGGGAACACCGCTTACGGTGGTATATTTTAAAACCAGATTTTTGTCAGGGTAAATTCGCTTGTAAGCCGACTGCACCATGAGGGTGGCTTCATGAAATCCGCATAAAATTAGTCGTAGCTTGCCTTCATAATCATTGATGTCGCCAATGGCATAAATGCCCGGCACATTGGTGCTGTAGTCTAAGGTATTAACTTTTATCGATTCTTTGTTTAGGTCGAGTCCCCATTCTTTTAATGGGCCAAGTTTGGGCGACAAGCCAAACAATGGAATAAAATAATCCGTATCAACCACGCTATCTTCATTGGTTTCGCGGTTGCTAACCTTAACTCCCGTTAAATGTTCATTGCCGAATAGCTCAGAAACTTCGCTGTTGGTTATTAAATTGATTTTGCCTGATTTTGATAATGTTTCCACCTTCTCTACACTATCCAACGCTCCTCTAAATTGGGTTCTTCTATGTATCAAAGTTACCTCACTGGCCACGTCGGCCAAAAAGTTTGTCCAGTCAAGGGCAGAGTCTCCTCCACCGGCAATCACCACCCGCTTGTTCCTATATTTTTCAGGGTCTCTGATGATGTAGTCGATACCACAATCTTCATATTTTTCAAGGTTTTCTATTTCGGGTTTCCGGGGTTCAAAACAGCCCAATCCAGCGGCAATGGCAATAATAGGGGCTTTGTGTTTTGTGCCTTTATTGGTGGTAACAATAAATTGTCCGTCATCCGTTTTTTCAAATTCTTCGGCACGCTCACCCAATGTAAAACCGGGCGAAAATGGAGACCCTTGTTCTATTAAGTTTTTTACCAAATCTCCAGCCAAAACAGATGGAAATCCGGGAATGTCATAAATAGGTTTCTTGGGATAAATCTCCGCCAATTGCCCGCCAGCCGTTGGCAAAGAGTCGATAAGGTGGCATCTTAGTTTTATGAGTCCCGCCTCGAAAACAGTAAACAGTCCTACGGGGCCGGCACCTATTATTATAATATCGGTTTCAATCATTTTGCTAAAAATCGCGGCAAAAATAAAGTAATATAATGCCCAAAGCTTGAGTTTTGTTTGGCAATAAATTGATATTGGTCAAAAAAGTGTCTCAGGGTCTTCATGCCGAAGGGATGAAATATTTATAAAACCAAATACCGCACATAGTGCGACCCCGAAGGGGTCGTACAAAATGCCCGATTCTCTATAAATATACGACCCCTGCGGGGTCGCTCAGCATCGGATATAATGCGTTTTTACAAATATTCCACCCTGGTGGGGTGCAATAAAAAGACAAAAAAGAAATGATAAATATTCGTCACGTCCACATCCCGAAGGGATGAAACATTTATAGAAAACAGAATGTTCCAAACCGTGCGACCCCGAAGGGGTCGAATATTAATACGTTTCTCAAGCACCCATCAAAATAGAATCCAACCAAAAGCAGAGTTTTTTATCCAATCAAAAAATCTTTTCTTACTTTGCCGCTGTGATTCGTCAGCACACCATCGATCAGATATTTTCAGCCGCCAACATTGAGGATGTGGTGGGCGATTATGTAAAACTGAAACGCTCAGGCAGCGGTTTCGGTGGGTTGTGTCCGTTTCATAATGAAAAATCACCTTCATTCAAAGTTAGCCCTGCATTGGGTATCTATAAATGTTTCGGCTGCGGCAAAGGCGGCAATGTCGTAGATTTTGTTATGGATGTCGAAAAAATGGCTTATCCAGAAGCACTGCGTTTTTTGGCTAACCGATACCACATCGAAATTGACGAAGATTTTGGTAATAGAGAAGAGGTTTCGGAGCAAATGCAGATAAAGGAAGCCTTGTATATTGCCCTCGAATTTGCCAAAAACTATTTTCACAATACCTTAAAAAATGATTCGGAAGGCCGCAACATTGGTCTTTCTTATTTTAAAGAACGGGGTTTAACCGAAAAAACCATCGAAGAATTTGGGCTTGGCTATTCAAAAAACAACTGGGAAGATTTTTATAACGAGGCCATAAAATCGGGTTATGACACCGAAATATTGGTTAAAGCGGGGTTGATAAAAGCCCGAAATCGTGAGGGAGAAGCAGCAGAAAAAGAAATCTCCTATTACGATATTTATCGCGAGCGGGTGATGTTCCCTATTTTTAACCTCAGTGGCAAGGTAGTGGGTTTTGGAGGTCGTCAACTAAAAAAGGACGATAAAAGTCCGAAATACATCAACTCTCCAGAAAACGAAGTATATCACAAATCGTCGGTGCTTTACGGTTTGAGCCATGCCAAAAAAGCCATTCGCACTCACGAAAATGTTTATTTGGTAGAAGGTTACCTCGATGTTTTGATGCTCTACCAAAGTGGAATTGAAAATGTGGTGGCAACCAGTGGCACATCGCTGACAACTGAACAGGTGAAAATTGTAAAACGATTTTCAGACCACGTTACCATGCTATATGACGGCGACAAAGCCGGAATAAAAGCGGCCATTCGTGGAATAGATTTGTTGTTGGAAGGCGATTTAAACGTAAAAGTGGTTGTTTTCCCGGAGGGTGAAGACCCCGATTCGTATTGCCGAAAATTGGGTGGTGCCGGATTGCAGGAATACATCGAAAAAGAAAAGAAAGATTTTGTGCTGTTTAAAACCGAAATCTTGCTCAACGAGCGTGGGCGTGACCCGGTGGGGCTGAGCGAAACGGCCAGAGATGTGCTGGAAAGCATTGTTAAAATCCCGGATCCCATAAAACGTACCGCCTATATAAAACAATGTGCCAACCTCATGCAGTTTGACGAGGAGCTAATGTTTGCAGAGGCAAAGCGAATGCGGAGCACCGCCACCCGAGAGTTTGAACAGCAGCAAAAACGCACCGAGCAACGTCGATTGTTGGAAGCCGTTCCTATCGTGGCGGTAGAACTAAGTGAGACCAAAACCAAAGAGCAGGCTCTAATAGAATCCTTGATTTTGTATGGTAGAGAGCCTTTTAATGAAGAGATTGATGTGGCCGGATTTGTTTTTAGCGAGTTGGAAAACGACCAATATCGTTTTGAAAACCCTGAGTTTGCCGAAAGTGTGGAGCAGGCAAAAGAATATTACGATTTTAACGAATCGCTAACCGAGGAGTTTTTTACCAAACATAAAAGTCTCGGAAAAATTGCGGCCAATGTGCTCTCGTTAAAATACAATTTAAGTCCGGCGTGGTGGGAGATGCACGAAATTTATGTAAAGCCAGATTCGGAGAATTACAAAGAGGTAGTGCTTGAAAACCTGAACTATCTAAAACTCTACAAAATAGCCAAAGTGTATAAAAAGGCCATGGAAATGCTCAAAGATGCCGAAACCGAAGAAGACCTAATGATAGCCCAACATCGTATCGTGAAAATTCTGGAAGTACGTGCAAAAATTACCGAAATGCTTGGCATAGAGGGAGCTTTGCCTGAGTGAGGCGTGGGTTCTAAAACCCGTTTCTAAAGTTATTTGTAATTTATTCTTATTCGAAGATCAGTTTTCCTCAGGTTATCCCAATATTCTTTCGAGGATAGTTTTGTAGAATCACCGTAGGCAAATACGAATAAATTGTCTGATGTCCATTGATAATTAATGGCAACATTGTTCAGATTGTCAACAAACGGGAGTCGTATCCAATTTGATTTACCGCTGCCCCAATAAACGTCAATCGTATAATTATCACAGAAAGAACAATATTCTCCCAAATAAATCATTTTGTTGTATTGATTGTCTGATTTGACAGGCCATTCGTATGGTTTTCCTATAGTGGTGTCGAATGTTATTGTGCTATCGGAATTTTTGTAAATAGTTTGGACAACAATCGTTTCTTTTGACAAATCATCATTACCACAACCAAAAGTCAAAAATAGAGAAAGAAGAAAATACAAATTTTTCATAAGACATTTATGAAATTCCAAATCTATCATTTTTCTATAAAAATTACCAAAATGCTTGGCATAGAGGGGGCATTGCCGGAGTGATGGGGGATTTTGTGTCAATTTTTTCTGAGGAAAAGCAATAAGCCAGTTCTTTCTTGTAAATGTCGAATAATAATATTAGTAATTCATTAATGTAGAAAGGTCATTTAACACTCTTGAATAATGCCTCCAGTTGTTGCTTGAAATTTTTCGAGTATTTGTAGTACAGTTCCTCTTTTAAGATTGAACTTAGCATTAAATCCATTTTTTGTTGTTTGTACTTTTTTTTCTGATCAAGACAGATTAGATGATAAACTAGGGTTGAGAGGTATTTGTCGAGATAATATTCTTTGTAGCTCATTTCACCTTTGTTTTTGAGTATTTCGATATTGAAATCTTCAAAATTTAAATCGGTAAATTGATAATATGGCAAGCCATTAAATTTAGGATATTTGTTAATCATATCAAGTGCTGCTTTATAATTTGGAGGATTCGGAATGTTCATATACCCCCAAATTACTGTTCCACACAAGTTCATAGCCTTAAGAAAAAAGATACCTTTTTCAGTATCATTTGATAAATTGTACTTGTCTAGTTCGAAGTTTACACCAGATAAATCAAATGGTTGATTCTTGTTACCAATGCCATTGAAGAGCATAGTATAGTAATTATCAATAAGTTTCAAATAGCTAATTTTTGAATTAATAGTGTCGGCTATAAGTTTCTTATTGTCTTTTGGATTTTCCTCTATTAAGTTTTGGGAAACCATCTCGACTATAAAAATATATTTCAAGGAAATGGTATCAGGCAGCTTCAAGTATTTCTCATCGGTAAGATTGTTTTGTTGTTTAATGGTTTGGCTTAAAAATTCCACTGTGGTTCTTAGATCAACGCTTTTAAGAGACTCCAATTTTTTCTCTGTTTCACTCGTTGGGTTGGCACGGAACATGAAGTTCTTGTAAATTTTGCCGAGTTCAATAAGGTTGTTATTTACATCTAAATCCTGAGATAAAGAGCTGAAGTATGCAATACCAACTATAATTAGTGTGAAAATCTGTCTCATAATACAATTGCTTTATAGGTCAATATTAATCATTTTTGAAAAATATCTTTAAACGTGTTGATTTTTTTGGCTGGACCATGAAGTTTTCGTTAAAAAAATCCCCGAAATTGCCGCCATTAAATTTCACAAATGAGTGTAACAAAAATTACGGTAAAAACTACGGTTGATGCTGATTTGCAAAAGGTTTGGGATGCCTATACTATGCCGGAACACATTACGCAATGGAATTTTGCAGACCCAAGCTGGCAGTGTCCGTGGGCGAAAAACGATATGGTTGTGGGTGGCACCTATATTGCCCGAATGGAAGCCAAGGATGGTAGCTTTGGTTTTGAGTTTGAGGCGGTTTACGATGAAATAACTCCTCAAAAAAGTTTTACCTACACCTTTGGTGGCCGACAATCCACCACCATTTTTGAAGAAAATGGTTTGCAAACCACTGTTACCACTACGTTTGAAGCTGAAACCGAGCATCCGGTAGAAATGCAGCGACAAGGCTGGCAGTCTATTTTAAACAATTTTAAGAATTACACGGAGAGTCTTTAGCGTGATTAAATCATTTCGAGGTAAAAATCCGGAAATTAGCAGCACTGCTTTTGTGGCCGAAACAGCCGTTATTATTGGCGATGTGCATATTGGCCAGGAAAGCTCTATTTGGTTTGGGGCGGTGCTTCGCGGCGATTCGGATGCCATACGCATTGGAGATAGAAGCAATGTGCAAGACAATGCCGTGGTGCATGTTGACCCGGGTTTTGCCACTACCATTGGCAATGATTGTATCATTGGTCATTTGGCATTGGTGCATGGTGCCACCATTGGCAACAATGTGTTGGTGGGTATGCACTCTACCATTCTAAATGGTGCTGTGGTGGGCGATTTTTCCATTATTGGGGCAGGAGCATTGGTAACGGGCAATACACAAATTCCGCCCTATTCTTTGGTAATAGGCAGTCCGGCCAAAGTAGTAAAAATACTTAATGAGCAACAAATAGAGGCCATCCGTAAAAATGCTGTGGCTTATGTAAAACTTTCGCGAGAATATTTAGAGCCTGTTAATAATCTCACAAATTAATCTATTTCGGTTTATTTTATTCCAAACTGCGTTAAAATTTCCTTAAATAGCTCTGCTATTCTCGTCAATTTTGCCTTGTTTGGAATAAAATAATTCCAAATTAGCTTTCAATTCGGAAATCATAAACAGGCTCTTAGAAATCTTCTAATTCGGCTAGCTTTGGTTGAAGGTATTTTTGACCATATTCCGTTAGAAAAACCGTGTTTCTTATTTGATTGTTTTTTATGGCAATAAACTCTTTTCGCAATAATCCTTGACCATATTTTCGTTGGTCGCGATACAAATTTTCGAGCAGCTCTTCTTTCATATCATCGGCATAATAATATTGGTAGCTATCCAAAAATATTTTTTGTAAGATAGATGGTTTGCCATCTTCATAAGCCAGCGAATTGAGCAACTTTACAACAAGTTTTATGTCATCGGCGGGGTAGGCATACTGTTTTAAAACCTGCTTGGCAGTGGATACACTATTTTCTAAAAAATCTTTGTAAGATGTGGCTTTGCCGCTGTAAAGCAGCAAAATGGCTGTGTTTACAATTTCCCAATCATGGTTGGTTAGCTTTTCATCTTTGCCGATTTCCCATGCGGCATCCATCAAATATTCGCAATATTCGAAGGTAAAAAAACTGTATTTTTTATCTAGATTTTTAGAAATCCATTCAGCAAAATCTTTATAAAAAACGGGGTAATTGGAATAACTTAACACGCCACAAAAATATTTTTTTCAAATCAACAGAAAAAAACAACAAGTACTTAAAACAAGGTTGAAATTAAAATGTATGATTTTGCTCAAAAACACTAAAAACCTCTAAAAAAAAGCATTGTTTTGTGCATTATGAATTCAGAAACAAAATCTATTTTAGAACAACTTGAACATAAATTTTCCAGCACCGGACAGGATTTGAATACGCATCTGGAAGGTTTGTTGCACTCCAATTATATTACCTACTGGGATTATATAAATACAGACGCTCTTTTGGGTTTGCAAAATCAACGCACTGTTTTTCCCGACGAGATGGTGTTTATCATGTATCATCAGGTAAACGAATTGCTGTTTAAAATGATGTTATGGGAAATAAAACAAGTGGCCGAAAACGAAAACCTAACGGTTGATTTTTTTAGCGAAAAATTATACAGAATAAGCCGTTATGTTGATGTTTTATCATCCAGTTTTACGGTAATGGGCGATGGTATGCAGTTAAAACAATATCAAAAATTTCGACATACCCTTACCCCCGCCAGTGGGTTTCAGAGTGCTCAATATCGTATGATTGAATTTGCCAGTACCGAATTGATTAATTTGATTGACAACCGATGCCGGGCTACCATTGATAGAGACACACCGTATGAATTTGCTTTTGAAAATTTATACTGGCAGGCAGCCGGAAAAGACCACAAAACGGGCAGTAAAAGCACACTTCTTAAAAACTTTGAGGCCAAATACAAAGAGGAGTTTTTGCGATTTATGGAGTATTACAACACCCGAAATTTTTGGACAAAATTCAAATCATTGCCTACAGAAACCAGAGAAGATGTGAAATTGGTAAACGCCATGCGACATTACGACCATACCATGAATATTCGTTGGGTAATGGCACACTACCATGCTGCCGAAAAATATTTGGTTGATGCTTCTGGCAATCAAGAGGAAGCCACCGGAGGCAGCGATTGGCGAAAATATATGTTGCCCAAATATCAAAAACGAATTTTCTTCCCTGATTTATGGACAGAGAAAGAACTTGAAAATTGGGGAATCGACAATTTGGAATCGTGCAAAATTTTATAAACCGTATTGGTTACAAAAAATAGTGTATTTTCGACTGCTTAATTTTTTGTTATGAATAAGTTTTTGGCTTTGATTATTGGTTCGGTTTTTATTTTTGGATGTAAGGAAGATCCTCCAAAGATTGATATTCCGGTAGATAACAGCCCCGTTGACACCATTGTGGAATTATCAACCAATTATGGAGTTATGCACCTATATATGTATAAAGGCACCCCGCTGCATAGAGCCAATTTTCATAAATTGGTTAAAGAAGGATTCTACGACAGCACCGAATTTCATCGAATTATTCCAATGTTTATGATTCAGGGCGGAGACCCTTTGAGCAAAGACGATGACAGAACCAATGATGGCACCGGAGGCCCGGGCTATGTTATTCCAGCCGAAATAGACAGCAGCAAATACAAACATATAAAAGGAGCTGTGGCCGCTGCCCGATTGGGTGATGCCACCAACCCCCAACGCAATTCGAGTGGAAGCCAGTTTTATATTGTGGTGGATGAGAACGGCACCAAACATCTAAATGGTGCATACACTGTTTTTGGCAGAGTTTTGAAAAATGTGGAAGTGGCCGACAGCATTGTTATTCAGCCCCGCAACAGCACCACAAACCGGCCTAATGAACGCATAAAAATGGCCATGAAGTTGGTGCAAAAAACGGCCAATCAGATTAAAACCGAATATAACTTTGACGTAGAGTAAACATGACCAGCTACACTGCCATAACCAGTAATGTGGAAATATCGGTTTCGAGCCGATACTATCCGCCTATGTCTGATTCAGAAAACAAAACCTTTGTATTTGTATATCACATTTGCATACAAAATAGGGGTAAACAGCCCGTCCATATTTTGAGGAGATACTGGAAAATAAAAGACTCCGCCGGATTTAGCCATGAAGTAAATGGGGAAGGAGTGGTAGGCGAAAAACCGATTATTTTGCCCAACGAAAGCTATGAATACGAGTCGTGGTGCCACTTGCAAACCGATATGGGCAGTATGAAAGGGCATTATGAAGCGTTGTTATTGGATACTCAAGAAGAGGTGAAAATCGAAATTCCTGAATTTTTGTTAATACCGGAATATAAGTTGAATTAGGGGGAAATAACAAAAATCAATAACCACCAAACCATCGGCGGGCAAACCATTCTAAGGCCAGCATAAAAAACAGCACAAAAAACAGCCATTTTTGATTTATTAAGTCTTTGAAGCGATGGTTGGTTTTGCTTACCGCCATGGCACTTGGCAAATTTAGCAGGCTGTCGGCAAGTTGGCCCATATCGTTTTTGTGAAACATCTGGCCTCCAGTTTCTTTTGCCATTTTACGCATCAAATCAAAGTTTGCCGTAAGATTTTGCCTTTCCAATTGCAACTCCTTAACCACAAAACTGCCTGTGGCATTTTCCTTTTTTCCATTTATTTGGGCCGTTGCCGAAAACGAATAGTTGCCCGGTGGCAAAGCATTTACCAAAAATCGATAGTTATTGCCCTGTGGTATCAATTTGTATTCATATTGTTTGCCGCTCTCGTGTTTTAAATTAACGGTCACATCGGCATCGGGTGTAAATTCATAACTGTCATTATACACCTCTGCCAAAAAAGTGATGTTTTCGTTTTCAAAAAAACTTCTCGAAGAAGTGTACACTTTAAACTTTCGCTTGTCGTCTTTCAAAGCCAAATATTGGATGCTTCGTTGTATCAGCTTGTTAAAATTATCATGACTCTCGTTTTTTTCGTAATCGTGAAGTTTCCATCGCCAAATACCCTCGCCACAGATGGTTCCACTACGGTAGCCATTACTGTTTCTAAAAAACCATAAAGGCATTTCGGTTTTCACATTTCCAATGCCCTGATAGGCCAAAACTCCTTGTGCATCCGGTTTTGAATATTCTCCAAAGGGTATGGTAAGTGGTGGAACATTATCCAAAAATTTTTGTAAATCATTATCAGGTTCAAAATAGCTAAACTTTGTATTGAGTTTGGCCAAACCCTGATTGAAGTTATTTCTGTTTCCGGTAATGGTTAGGCCAAGCCCGGCCGAATTTAAAAGATTGATGTTGGTGGCTACACCCACAATATTTAACACGGGTATTCTGCTGTCAATCAATTGTTTAAGGTAGTTCAATTCTACATTGTCGGTAGGTAGTTGGTGGGTAATTACTAAATCATATTCGTCTTTTTTTATGCCCGAAAAGCTGCCAATTTCCAAATTCATTTCATATTGTTCGTTGTTTTCTATGGCACCTCTTAATGCGGCAATATCAGGGTGTGGGGCATGAGCCAACACCAATATTTTCTGTCTTCCGTCCAAAACTTCTGTATAAACCTGCATTTGATTGTTGGATTCATTCAGCTCATTGTTCAAAACGGTAGCTCTAACGGTGTAGGTTTGAAGCCCAACCTTATCGGCTTTTAAAATAAAAGTGTGGGTCGTAGAAAATCTCGGATTGTCAATTGTAAGGCCTTTCGAACTCAATTTTTGGCCATTTTGCCAAATACTCAATTCTACATTTTGAGCTGATGCTTTTGTGGCATTCAATGTCACCTCAACCGGAAATTGATTACCCAAAAAAGTAATGGCATTCGCTTTTGCACTGTATATCGATACGTCTTTTTTAACCACAGAGTCGCCCAAAGCCACCGTGTAAACAGGTAGTCCCAATTTACTTGCCGCAAATTCGGGGTTCACACCTTTGTTATAAATTCCGTCACTTATCACCACAAAAGCCGCATCATTTTTGCCGTCATACAGTCGTTGCTTTTGATAGAAATAGTCGGAAATGTCCGTGGTTTTTTGGTTGAAAGAAATGTCTGGTTCTTCATTTTTGCCAATTTCTTCAACCTCAAATTTTTGACCCAAAGTTTCCATCAATTCTGCAATATCTTTTTGCAGTTGGGTCTTTACATAGCCGCTATCCGAGCTATAAATCATGGACTCTGATTGGTCAACTACCAAATATACGGTTGGTTTTTCGATGGTGCGTTCGAGATATTTCAACAACGGGTTGAGAAGTAGAATGGCCAAAAAGGAAGCAGAAAGAAATCGGAGTATGGCCAACATGTATTTTGCCCATTTTGGCTGGTCATCGTCAACTTTTTTTATTGCTTTAGCGTATAAAATAAAACTGTATGCCGCCCCCAACAGCAGGCAGAGCAACACAAACCACGGATGTTCTATGACTAAATTTATTGACAAGGAGGCAAATATAGCATCTACACAACGAACCGAGTATGAAGAAATTATATAAAACGAAAAGGTTATGGTTAAGCATTTCAAATTGCCAATGGTTATTTTCGCTGAATATTTGATAAATCTCGAATGATAGTTTCGTACAACTGGTTAAAAACACTCATAAATACCCAAAAAACAGCCGAAGAATTGGATGATTTGCTCACCAATACCGGCCTTGAGGTGGAAAAAATTCATAAAAAGGAAGGCATAAAGGGCGGACTAAACGGTTTAGTTGTTGGTCATGTTTTGACTTGCGAAAAGGCTCCTGATTCTGATAAATTGAGTTTAACCACTGTTAATATCGGGTTCGAAACGGTTTCTATTGTTTGTGGTGCACCTAATGTTGTTGCCGGACAAAAGGTGGTGGTTGCCCCTGTTGGCTGTACCATTCATCCGGTTTCGGGCGAGGCCTTTACGTTGAAAAAGGCCAAAATTAGAGGCCATGTTTCGGAAGGAATGATTTGTGCCGAAGATGAAATTGGGCTTGGTAAAAATCACGACGGAATTATGGTATTGCCTGAAAATTTGATACCCGGCACGCCACTATCGGAGGTTTTCAACCTAAAAAATGATTATCAAATAGAAATAGGACTAACCCCAAATAGGGGAGATGCTGCCTCGCATTTGGGTGTGGCACGTGACATTCGGGCAATTACTGGTGAAAGTATAAATATGCCCACAGTGGCTGATGTTCTTAACACTTCTCCAAGCCCAATAGAAGTTTCTTTACCCGACCCAACAATTTGCCCCAGATATTCTGGAATTTTATTGAAAAATATTACCATAAAAGAAAGTCCGGAATGGCTCAAAGAGCGACTTCAATCAATTGATTTAAAGTCGATTAATAATGTGGTGGACACCACCAATTATGTTTTGCACGAATTGGGGCAACCCATTCATGCCTTTGACGCCGAAAATATTTCGGGAAATAAAATTGTGGTGCGAATGGCCAATAAAGGGGAGAAAATTCTTACACTTGATGATGTAGAAAGAGCGTTGACGGGCGACGAAATGGTCATTGCTGATGGTTCGAAACCCGTTGCAATTGCCGGAGTTTTTGGTGGTAAACACTCCGGGGTTACACAATCTACGACTTCTGTGTTTATCGAATCTGCCTATTTTAACCCTGGAACTGTCAGAAAATCGGCCAAAACACAGGGTCTAAGCACCGATGCTTCGTTTAGATACGAACGCGGTTGCGACCCAAACATTACAGTGTTTGCTCTAAAACGGGTAGTGCATATTTTACAGGAAGTGGCCGGAGCCGAAATAGCTTCTGGCGTGGTGGATGTTTATCCGAAACCTATTCAAAATCAGCAAATTGAAGTAAGTTGTGATTGGTTAAATGGTTTTTGTGGTACCAGCATTTCATCAAAAGAAATATCAGGCACCTTGGCAAAATTGGATATTGAAACCATTGGGGAAAAAGATGGGGTTCTCACACTTTCCATTCCTCCCTATCGAAGTGATGTTTTGCGACCCGTAGATATTGCAGAAGAATTTTTAAGAATTTACGGCTACAATCAAGTAGAAATCCCCAAAAGGCTGAGTATGACACCTTCTATCATGCCGAGTTTTGATAAACTGAAACAACTCAATAAGGTGGCTAACTATCTGGTTTCTAAAGGATTCTATGAAACCATGAGCAATTCTCAAACAAAAAAATCGGATAGATTGACGGAAAATGCAGTCCATCTTTTAAATCCATTAAGCATTGAAAACAGTGTAATGCGAACCGACATGGTGGATGGAATTTTGCAATCGGTGGCATACAACATCAACAGAAAAAGTGCAGATATTACCTTTTTTGAATTTGGAAAAATCTATTCTAAAACGGAGGCAGGATATGCGGAAAACAACCGGCTGATGTTGGTATGCACCGGAAAATCAACAAGCAAAAATTGGAATACTCCAGCCGAAAATGCAGATTATTTTTATCTGAAAGGAATTTTAGAAGGTTTAACATCTCTTTTGAATATTTCCACAAAAAGGATGTTTAAACTGTTAACTATCAGTAGTTTTGATAAAAAAACATTAAAAGAGTTTGGCATAAAGCAAGCCGTTTATTATGCTGATATTGATTGGGATGCACTGTTAAAAATGTTGCAAAATGTTAAGTTTACATTGAATGATGTTCCGGTTTTTCCAATTGTTTCACGCGATTTAAGTCTGGTTTTGGATAAAACGGTAAAGTATGGAGAGGTGGAAAGAATTTGCCGTGAAACCGCAGGACATTTTGCCAAGGAGGTGGAGATTTTTGATGTTTATGAAGGCAAAAATATCGAAGATGGAAAAAAATCCTACGCCATCAGCATTGATTTGTATGATGCAAAACAGACCATGACCGATGAAAAAATTGACGGAATCATGAACAAATTGATGCGAAAATTGGAGGAAGAAACAGGAGCCTTTATCCGAAAATAGATATGACCGACTTAGAACAAAAATTGTGGAAATTTGAAATAACTCTTAAAGAGGTTGTATCCAGAATTGATGGTTTGAAGTCTGAAAATGAGGCATTAAGGCAGAAAAATGAAGAATTGAGTCTTGATGTCGAACGTCAAAAAAATATCATAAAAGATATAGAGGAGAATAATAAAAAGGTTAAAATTGCCGAAGCAATTATACTTCCGGAGTCCGAAAAAAGCGAACTAAAAGAGCAAATTGACGGATATTTGAAGGAAATTGATAGGTGTATTGCACTGTTAAATAGCTAAAAAGTTGGAAAGTGCAGAAAACGAAATAGCGATAAAAGTTACGATAGGAGACCGAGTATATCCGCTCACTATTCAAAGCGATGAGGAAGAGGTGTTGCGGAAAGCAGCTAAGTTAATAAATGAAAAAGCAAAATTTTACCAGAGCAATTTCTCGGTAAAAGACAAACAAGATGCTTTGGCCTTGGCCGCTTTAGAATTTGCCAGCGAAATGCTGGGAAATGAGCACAATGAAGACTCGAATACTCTACAACTTGAACGAAAAATTTCGTACTTCCAACAGATTTTGGACAATGCAATGCACTGATTATTAATATATTTATTAATCAGAGTAGAGAGAAATTATGGATTTTGTTGCATTAATTGTTGGTATAGTTGTAGGGGGAGCCGCCGGTGGTTTCGGTGCGTTTTATTTCCTTAACAAAAAATCGGATACCAAAGCGGCACAGATAGTAAAAGATGCCGAAGAGAAAGCCAAGCAGTTTAAGAAAACTCGTGAATTGGAGGCAAAGGAGAAGTTTTTGCAAATGAAACAAGAGTTTGAAAAAGATGTTCGAACCCGCGAAAACGAATTAAATAATGCCGAAAACAACATTCGCAGAAAAGAACAAAGTTTGAACGACCGAGTTCAAAATCAAGAGCAAAAGTTGAAAGAGTTGGACGCCATCAAATCCAATCTTAATCAGCAGTTGGAGGTGGTGAATGTGAAAAAATCGGAGTTGGAAAAGGCTCATGAAAATCAAGTAAAACAGTTGGAGAAAATTGCTGGCTTAACTGCCGAAGAAGCAAAAAAAGATTTGGTAGAAGCATTGGTGGAAGATGCCAAAAGTGATGCCATTTCTCAAATAAAGTTGGTGGTGGACGAAGCTAAACTTAAAGCCAACAAAGAGGCAAAACGAATGATTTTGCAAACCATTCAACGAACTGCTGCTGAGCAAGCCATTGAAAATACTGTTACCGTTTTTAATATCGATAATGACGACATAAAAGGTCGAATCATTGGTCGTGAAGGGCGTAATATACGGGCATTAGAATCGGCTACAGGTATTGAAATTATTGTGGATGACACCCCTGAAGCCATCATTCTTTCAGGGTTTGATCCTATCCGAAGAGAGATTGCACGACTTTCTCTTCACCGCTTAATTAGTGACGGAAGAATACACCCTGCCAGGATTGAGGAAGTGGTTGAAAAAACCAAAAGAGATGTCGAAAATGAGATAATCGAACATGGCGAACGGGCAGTTATTGATTTAGGAATCAGTGGTTTGCATCCGGAATTGATTCGTATAGTTGGAAGAATGCGTTATCGGTCGAGCTACGGACAAAATCTATTGCAACACAGCCGCGAGGTGGCCAATATGTGTGCCATTATGGCCAGCGAATTTGGTTTGGATCCCAAATTGGCTAAACGTGCCGGATTGCTACATGATATTGGCAAGGTGCCTGAGGATGACAGCGAAACTCCACACGCGTTGTTGGGTATGAAATGGGCCGAAAAATATGGGGAACACCCAGAGGTGTGCAATGCCATTGGAGCTCACCACGACGAAATTGAAATGACCAATTTGATTTCGCCCATTGTGCAGGCTTGCGATGCCATTTCGGGTTCTCGTCCGGGTGCACGACGCGAGGATGGCGAGGCGTATATCAAACGTTTGCAGGATTTAGAAAAACTGGCTCTTGGCTTTGAAGGAGTTGAAAAAGCCTTTGCCATTCAGGCCGGTAGAGAACTGCGGGTGATTGTGGACAGCGATGTGTTGGAAGATAAACAAGCCGATTTGTTGTCGTTCGACATCAGCCAAAAAATCATGAAAGAAATGATTTACCCCGGGCAGATAAAAATTACCGTAATCCGCGAACGTCGGGCGGTTAATTATGCGAAGTAGGGAATTATTCCCGAGAGTGGAGTAAGGTTTTACCTCACAACAAATTACATTAACCATAGTGTTTCTTAGATTATCAATAAAACGTTATATCTATTTGACAACTCTCTTGAGTGTTGGTTTATTAATTTACATGATTGTTGATGACTATCCACTTTGGAAGCATGGTCTGGCGGCCGGAGGGATTATTATTTGGCTCTTATATTTGTTGTTCTTCAATTTCATTTTGGCTCTTTTTTATTGGGGAGTGGTTGTAATTTTTTGGCTGGTTAAACGAAAAGGATAATTTTCAATACCAAGTCGTTCGAATATTTTTAGCGGGAATTTTTTATTGCTTTTTAACCAATAAACAGCCTACAACTTCCTTATCTCTTTTTTGAAAAGAATTCTAAAATCTATCGGTTTATAACCTACGGGAGCAATTGCCTTGTTCGTGGAAAGGTAATTACTTAACGGTACTATCCCAAGCTCTTTTCTAAGATAATCCACATTTTGTAAATTTTTTGTTGGGTAACTTGTATAAACAGAATCATTCCTATGCAGCAATGTACCGTAAATAATTTCTCCTTCTTTATATGCCAGGGCTCGGTCAATAAAAACAGCATATTCGTGTGGGTCATACCATCCCGCATCTATCTGCTTTTTTACCGTTTCTATAATCCAACCCTGTTCATTAGGTATTCCAACATAACAGTGTTGCAGAATTAAATAGACATTAAACATTCCCTTATAGCCAACTGTTTTTTGATTTGGGAAGCCTTTTTCTGCAATTATTTTTTTTAAATGAACAAGGTTTGCACTATCTATTGGGTAGGTGGGTTTCACGGAACGCCGGGTCTGGTCAAATTTTTTCATTTCTTGCAATTCCAACAAAAGAGCAGAATCCACCTGAAAAAAGTAACTCTTTGGTGTTTGGGTTTGATGGTAATATTTAAGTATAGAATCTTTATTTGTTTGTAAAAGATTGTTTGCCTCAATATCCTCAGCACCAATTCCAACACATTTAGCATGTTGCAATGCCTCCGTCAGTAGTTGCTTTTCGTTGCTCATTGCCGCCGCATAGACATACTTGTAAACGGAATATGGGTTGTAAGCATTATACGCTTGGTTACCAATCGCTTTTTGAAACGCATAGCAACATGAATCATACCTCGCACTGTCGAAATAAATGGATGACAATGCGAAGTATGTATTCCCTTTGTTTTTGGTCAAATTTTTAACCCCTGAAGAAATAAACAGAATTGCAATGGCTATGTATGTGGTCTTTTTCATTGGTGGTACAAATTAAAATATAATCGTTTCAACATTTATAATGGTCGTGCATTCCTTTGCCTTCCAAAATTAATGGGGCATATTTTTCGATGCGGGCCATTCGTGTTTTTGATTGTTTGCTTGAGGTGAAATGCAAAATATATCCTCGCTTTCGGCCAGGTGTCAAGGCTTCAAAGGCATTTTTAAAATTGGCGTCATGCTCCATTTTTTGCACAAGCTCCTCCGGATATTCCAGTTCATCTTTTTGCTTAAAATCTGGTTTTAAACCTTGCCTTTCAACTTCAATTGCCTCGAAAATGTAGTTTTTTAAAGTGGTTTCCAGTTGTTCAATTCTTTTTACATCTGTAAATCGAGCAAATTTTACCGACTGAGAATTTTCTCCTGGGTTTTCTAAAATTTTTTCGGAATCGTTTAACAACACACCTTTAAAAAAACTCAAAACGCAGTGTTCTTTAAAAGGGCTAATCATCACAATGTTGGCATTGTTCAATGTATAGCACGGAAATCCCCATTTTATTTGCTCCTCCAACCCCGTGTCGAGGACAATTTGTCGCAGTAGCCGCAATTCATGTGGCCATCGATGAACTTTGCATTGCGGCGTTTGATACAAAGAGCATCTTCCGCAACCATCTATCAGAAATTTGTCAACCTCGGGATTCATTCTTAACTATTGTGTAACAAAAATAGAAAATCTTTATAGAGTATAGTTTTACCCAAAAACAATCTAATCATACATCTTGTCATAATCTCGATAGCTTTTTTTGAGTGGGAGATACACAAGTTTTGGACTAATGCGAAGCATTAAGGCCTGAAGTTTCCCTAATGGGGTCAGTGTAATTTCCTTTTTTCTTTTGACGATGGTTTTGGCAATGGCTATGGCCACATCTTCGCGTGTGGCCAGTTTTATACCTTTTCTTTCTTTCAAGTTGGTATAGCTCCCGTCTGGGTTTAATATCTGTTTTTGGGTTTCGTTTTTGGTAAATCCAACATAAACCAAACCGGTATGAAAATCGTTTTGATGCTCTATCTGTAAGGCTTTGGCATAAGCTGTCAATCCCATTTTTGATACGGAATATCCTGCATGACCCGGCACGCCCACCTTTCCGGCCATACTGCTGATAATGATGATGCTACCGTTGCTTTTTTGAATGTGGGGAATGGCAAATCCTGTGGTATTAATAACACCTAATGTGTTGATTTTTAGTATATTTTCCCAGGTTTCTGCATTAGTTTCGCTTATTCTGCCTCTGCTGGCAATGCCCCCGTTGTTAATCAATACATCCAATTTTCCAAAGTGGTTAATGGTTTCGTCGATAAGTTTCTGGCAATCTTCTGCAATCGACAAATCGGCGGTAATGCCAATGCATTCAATACCAGCCTCTGTTAGTTCTTTTCTTGTTGATTCAAGTTTCTCTGCGTTTCGGCCATTCAAAACAATTTTGGCACCAAACTCTCCCAATATTTGGGCGGTTGTTTTTCCAATACCCTGACTGCTTCCGGTAATGCAAACAACTTTATTTTCAAAAAACGTTTTCAACTCAAAGATACTTTTCTTGTTTGAACCAATCCACGGCCATGGTTATGGCATCCTCAATGTTAGTTTCGGTCATGCCAAGTTCTTTCACGGCTTTTGCATTGCTGTAGTAGTGCAATTCGTTTGATATTTTAGCCAATGGAAACGAAATAACGGGTTCTTTTTTCGATAAATTCCCGATAATCGATAAGATGCGTCCATACATCAAAACAGCAAATCCGGGAATGGCAAGCGAAGGAGGTTTCACATTGAAAATTCGGGCAATTTTACCGAACATATCTTTATAACTCAAATTTGCTCCGGCGGCAATATAGCATTCACCAATTCTTCCTTTTTCAATACTATTGGCAACAGCTGTGGCTACATCGCCCACATACACAAAGTTTCTCCCTCCCTTTGCATAGCCCGGCACTTGACCTTTTATAACTGAAATAATCATCTTTCCGGAGCTTGGTTTTACATCGTATGGGCCAATCATAAATGTTGGGTTTACAATCAAGGCCGGAAGTTGGTTGTTTCTAACTTCAGCCAAAACTATCTTTTGTGCTTCATATTTTGACGTGATGTAATCCAGATTGTATCTGCTGCCGTCGAACGGTGTAGATTCGTTTCCGGGATTTTGCAAATTGCCCGGGCCAAAAGAATTGGCGGTTCCCACATGAATGAGGCGTTTAATATTATTCTCCTTAACAGCTTTTATAACATTTTTGACTCCGTCCACATTTACTTTCCAATAAAGTGAGCCTTGATTTGGCCATGTATCCGTAACAGCAGCGGCATTAATGAAAACATCGGCGTTTTTTGAAGCATCTACCAATTCCTGATAGTTTAACAAATCGCCGTAATGGGCAGTAATATCAAGACCTTTTAAGTATCCTAAGTCTTTGCCCGACTGTATAAAAACAGTCACTTTATAGTTTCTATGAAGTAATATTCTAACCAGATTATTTCCCAGCAATCCATCCGCCCCGGTCAAAAAAATGTGCATTGAGCTGTGTTTTTTTGTGAGCTGCAAATTTAGAATTAATAATTGTTTGAGGTGTTTACATTCAAATTTTCCATCAGCCATTGCAAAGTGTATTATTGCATACGTGAACCCGTTTTTAAAAACACCAATTGCCTATTTAAAAGGAGTTGGGCCTCAAAGAGCCGAACTGCTCAACAAGGAATTGGGTATTTTTACAATCGAAGATCTGCTCAATCATTTTCCTTTTCGATACATCGACCGAACCCAAGTTCATCAAATTAAAGATTTGAATGAAGATATGCCTCACGTGCAATTGGTTGGAACTTTGGGCAGCGTGGAGTTGGTGGGAAAGCCCCGTCAACAACGGTTGGTGGCGGAGTTTTATGACCAAACCGGAAGTGTGGAGTTGGTATGGTTTAAAGGAGTTTCGTATTTTAAAAATTGGTTAAAACCCGGTCAGAAATATCTTGTTTTCGGCAAACCAAATTTCTTTAACAACACCCTAAATATGGTTCATCCGGAAGTAGAAATGCCAGAAAATCAGAAGGAAAAATCTGGATTTCAGGCGGTTTACAACTCTACTGAATTGATGAAAAAACGCAAAATGGAAAGCCGAACACTTCGAGAGTTGATTGGCAATGCATTTCAGCAAACAGATTTTGCCATACCCGAGATATTGCCACCCACTATGCTGAAAAAACAAAACCTGATCAGTCGGGAGTTGGCCTTTAAGTGGATTCATTTTCCGAACAATGCCTCGGAAATGAATGCTGCATTGGAACGTTTAAAGTTTGACGAATTTTTTGTGCTGCAAACTTCCATTCTTCGATTAAAACGCAGCCGAAACGTAGTGCAGGGTTTGGTTTTTGATAAAGTTGGCGAAAAATTTAATCGGTTTTACAACAGCCAAATGGAGTTTGAGCTAACCAATGCTCAAAAAAGAGTTATCAAAGAGATACGCAACGATATGGGGCGGGGCTTGCAAATGAACAGATTGTTGCAGGGCGATGTGGGGAGTGGCAAAAGCATTGTGGCTATATTGTGCGTTTTGTTGGCGGTCGATAATGGGTTTCAGGCTTCATTAATGGCTCCCACCGAAATTTTGGCCACCCAACATTTTGAAGGGTTTAAAGAAAAATTAGATTCTGTTGGCGTGTCGTGTGCGTTGTTAACAGGCAGCACAAAGGCAAAAGCCAGAAGAGAGATTTTGGAATCATTAGCCAATGGCTCTCTTGATTTGCTTATTGGAACCCATGCGTTGATTGAGGATGTTGTGCAATTCAAAAATCAAGGATTGGTCATCATTGATGAGCAGCACCGATTTGGTGTGGCTCAAAGAGCAAAACTGTGGCAAAAATCGCAAAAGCCTCCGCACGTGTTGGTTATGACCGCCACACCCATTCCTCGCACTTTGGCCATGACCGTTTATGGCGATTTGGACGTTTCCAAAATAGACGAACTGCCTGCCGGCAGAAAGGAAATTAAAACAGCACACCGAACAGAAAGCCATCGATTGAGGGTTCGGGGTTTTATGAAAGAGCAGATTGATGCCGGCCGGCAAGTGTATGTAGTTTTTCCGCTGATTGAAGAATCGGAAACACTCGATTATAAAAATTTGCAAGAAGGATTTGATCATTTGGTTGAGTATTTTAAACGTCCACAGTATCAATTGGATATGCTGCATGGCCGCATGAAACCGGAGGAAAAGGAAGCTGCCATGCAACGATTTAAATCCGGAGTTTCGCATATTTTGGTTTCTACCACTGTCATAGAGGTTGGGGTTAATGTGCCAAATGCCACCATGATGGTAATAGAAAGTGCCGAAAAATTTGGACTTGCCCAGCTTCATCAATTAAGGGGTAGGGTGGGAAGAGGGGCAGAGCAATCTTATTGTATTTTGATGACCGGATATAAACTTTCTAAAGATGCTCGCGAGCGTTTGGCGGCAATGGTAAAAACAACGGATGGTTTTGAAATTGCTGAATATGATTTAAAACTTCGAGGCCCTGGCGATATTGAAGGGACACGGCAAAGTGGGTTGCTCGATTTAAAGTTGGCCAGCATTACCAAAGATTTAGGCATTTTGGAGCGAGCTCGAGAAGAAGCATTTTTGTTACTGGAGAAAGATGTAAATTTTCAATTGTCCGAACACCAAAATTTGAAATTATTTCTGCTACACAGCAAGGGTTTTGTAGATTGGAGTCGTGTGAGCTGATACCCAAATTGTCAAAAAAAAGCCCGAAGCTTTGCGACTTCGGACTTGATATTAAACCATAAGTGACTTTCTCTTATTGTTTGATAATTTTTTCAGTTCGAACGGTTTCATTTCCAAGTTTAATGCACACCAAATAGGTTCCGGAAGCAAAGGGAGATATGTCCAAATCGTTGTGTTGTTCAAGGGTTTCCTGTTTTAAAACAACGGTTCCATTAAGATTGATAATTTCCACCCCATATTTTTCACTTACCCAAGGATTTACATCGATGTTCAAAATATTTTGAATTGGGTTTGGGCCAATTATAAAATCAATGGTCATGTCATCAGCAGATAGACAAATAGTTTTTGATAATTCATAAATTCCGTTAAAATCTACTTGTTTAAGGTAATAGCAAACGGCGTCGGCACTATTTGCTTCGGGGGTTACATCGGCATAGTTGTAGGCGATGGTTTGGCTCGAATTTCCATGACCATTAACGATGCCAATTTTTTCAAATTTATCATTGTTTACTGCTCGCCATATTTCAAAATGCGAATTGTTTATTTCGGATGATGTTTGCCAGCTAAGCAAAATTTCCTCATCGTTTTTAATGGCCGTAAAACTGAGCAGTGTTATCGGAAGCGGTCCGGGACTTGGACCAACCCCACCGCCTGTGCCCACACCGGAAAATCCGTTTGAAAAAATGCCCGCTACGCAAAGATTTCCGTTGTCGAAATTGGAATCTAACACAGTAGAAGAGGGGTAAACTCCATCGGCAACAGTACTGCTGGCAACGGCATAGGTAGTTTTAAACAATTGAATGTCCTCGGCGGACAATCCTGTTACACTTTGCCAACCATTGGTTTCAATGTCTGTGTAATAAAGGGCAATTTTTACTTGTGCGTTTGTGTTGTTGGTAGTCGGAGTTATTTTTATGGTTTTGCTAAAAATCTTTTCAGCATTGGCGGTATTGTTGTCAAAATCTACGGCAGTAGTGCCAACTTGGTCTATCTCTACACTTGTTGCCCCAAAATTATGCGAGCTTTGATTCCACATCTTGGCCATTATTTTTCCATTGGATGAATAATATGTTGCTGAATCGTAGGCACCTAAGTTTTGTGTGGCTGAAGTAAGCGTTGTTTCAATACCCCCACCGGTAATGGCCTCGTTAGCAGGTCCAGAAATTTGAAAGTCATCCACCAAAAACCCGGCTCTATCATAGCCACTGGAAAAGGCCGAGGAAACTGTGAACAATAGCCTGAAGCAAACACTTTCGTTCCCTGCCAAGAATGATACATCATGTGAGGTGTTACTTTTGGTGTAATAATTGGACCAACCCATTTCATCGCTGAAAATGTAGGTGCTTATCTGGCAGCCCTGATTCGGACCTCTTTCATACCAATTTGTTCCACCTGAGACATCAGACCCTAAACGAGTCCAAGTTTTTCCTTTGTTGGTAGAGTATTGTACTTGAGCGGCAAATGGGCCATTACAATACTGAACTTCCATGCTTTTTACAAAACTGAGCGTATAGGTGCCAGATTTGGAAAAGTTATAATTAGGAGTTAGTAACTCGCACGAAATATTGGCATCAATCATATCTCCATCCAAATCGGTAACCCAAGCATAAGAGCCATTATAATGGCTTGTTCCAAAGTAGTTTGTCGGGGCACCTCGTTCCCATAGTTGTTTGTCGCCCGATGCGATACGCCCTGCAAAGTGCCAGGCGTTGCTCTCCATGTTTCCGCCATCGCTTGTTGTATAGGGTACCTTCATATTTGGCAAAATCTGAATGGTCTTGGTGGTAGATGTTGTTCCGTTTATTGTTAATCGAACGGTATAGATTCCACCTTCACCGTATGCAAAAGTCGGGTTTTGCTCAGTCGATTCTGAGTTTCCGTCATCGTCAAAATCCCAACTAAGACTTGTAGCACCATACGAATCATCGTAAAATTGAATTGTTTCGCCAACATAGGCTACTGTTTTGTTTGTTCCAAATTGTGCTAAAACTCGCTTTGAAAAAAATGTGGTAGTGTACACCCCTCTGCCATGCGTGGCAGCCAATACCAACGAGTCGGAGGTTCGGAATTGCAGCATATCAACGCGGCAATTTGCAAGACCAGTGTTTGAGGCAGCCCAGTTGGTTGAGGAGCCGTTCAAATTGGTTGTACTCCATACGCCTAATTCAGTGGCTAATAGGGCACTGTCTCCACCCCAAGGGCTAAACAAAGCCCATCGAATTGGCATATCGGGTAGGTTGCCTTCCACATTTGTCCAGTTGGTGCCGCCATCAACGGTTTCCCAAACACTGGTTACACCATAATTGGAAAAGGTGATCAACAGGTGGTCGGCATCAAAGTTGTCTTCGGCAATGCAGCTAACGGTAGCCCCTGATGGAAAACTTGAACCTGTAATGTTCGTAACGGAGGGTGAAGCCGTATTTGCGTTGGTTATTTTTAGTAATAATCCATTATTTGTGCCCGCATAAACCGTGGTTGGTGTGGAGGTCGAAACCAAAATGGCAGAAGCCATTCCGCCACTCATGGCGGTAATATTAATGTCGGTGCTGTCGGGAGGAGTGCTGCCAATATCTGCCCACCTGAAAATATAATTTGGTTGGCTTCCGGCATATAAAATGTTGTTTACATCGTCATAATCAGAACTATTAATAAATCGGCCTTTTATACTATTATGCGAGATGTAGCTGTCAAATCCATTGGTGGAAATCCGAATGTTATTGTATGTGTAGGCCGATATTTGGGTGTCGGGGTTGTTTTGGTCGATGTGGCAAAAACCACCATCGCCACCTGTAACCGCGTTGGTGTTGTTTATGCCAACCGTATTAAAACGTTGCGTGCCGTTATCCTGTGCTCCAGCCAAAAAATAATTATTCAATGCGGTAGGATGCAATGCTGCTGCATAAAACTGTGTAACATTGTATCCGCTGTTTAATTGAGTCCATGTTGGTGGGGAGCTTTGCACATTTTTGGATACATATATACCGCCATCGTTGCCGTTTAACATGGTGTCAGAACTGCCAGGATGAAACATCAGTACATGATGGTCGGAATGTACCTCAGAATAACCTCCGCAGCCCACCCATGATGAAAGTTGAGTCCAAGAAGTTCCACCATTAGTAGTTTTAAAAATATTGATACCGCCCACCACCAGCACATCTTCATCGTTTGGGGCTACAGCAGATGCCAGATTGTACCATGCCTGATCTCGGGTAAAGTCGGTAGAGGGGGTGCTACCACATTTATCATACCAAGTTATGGTGGTACAGGTGGTCCAATTACTTCCTCCATTGGTAGATTTCATTATTTTTTTAATGGTTTTTCCTGAGCCTTGCACCAAAGCATACACATAATTACTGTTGCTCGGGGCACATACCAAGTCAATTCTTCTTTCGTTGGCCGAGTCTGCATTGTAAATTCTGGTCCAAGTTTTAGCTGAGTCGGTTGATTTAAAAATTCCATCGGTTGAAGAAATGCCCATCGAGGCGTAAAAAGTTTTGCCATCGGCGGCCATTTCTACGTCTGCACATCGGTCATATTCCGCTCCGCTGGTGGCAGTATATCGTTCCAAAACTTCACTGAAACTTACCCCTCCATTGGTAGATCGATACACACCGCCGTTGTTAACATAATAGCCTAAGCTACCCACAATTAGGTTGCCAGATCCATCGACAATTAGTTTAGTAATATAATCAAAATTGCTGCCCGTGGTTGCTGCCAGTTGAGTCCAGTTGGTTCCCCCGTCTGTGCTTTTCCAAATTCCATCGCCCCTTACAGCGTCTGAATTGAAATATCCTTCACCCGTGCCAAAGTACATTATGTTTGGATTGGTTGGGTCTTGGGCAATTGCAGATATGGCCATGTTTCCGAAAAAATCATTAACGGATGTCCATTCTACTTCATCGGCATATATGTTCGTGGTTTTCCATAGCCCCCCTGCAACAGAGCCTGCAAACACGGTTTTATGTGTGCTGTCGTTGGCATCAAATAGAATGACTCTCGTTCGACCACCAATATTCCTGGGGCCTCGTTCCTTCCATTCTATGCCCGAAATGGCGGCTTTGTTATGCCCATTTTTTGGTTGCAGTTTTGCCAATTGCTCATACGCGGCAATTAATCTTTCGCGTGGCACATAGCCAAGTTCGGGATCTTTAGTAGCATTAAATTCTTGCTCCATTGCGAGGTCAATCCTATCTTGAAGATCCATTTTTGGCTCTTCAGAAATTTCTACCGGAGTAGATTTTATTGATTTGTTTTTTTTGAAAATTTTTGGCCAAAAACCTAAAAACAGGGCTGCACCCGACAAAACTATTGTGTTTGATAAGCTCATGTTGATATTTATTGCAACACAATTATAACATAAAAATCAGACAATAACGAAGTACTGATAGTGTTATAGAAGTTTGGAAAAGAGGTTTTTAAAAAAAAAGTGCCCGGAACAAGATTCGAACTTGCACGACCTAATGGTCACCACCCCCTCAAGATGGCGTGTCTACCAATTTCACCATCCGGGCATTTTCGCCTGAGTGTCTACCTCCCGATAACTATCGGGATTCACCATCCGGGCATTGTTGCCTGAGTGTCTACCTCCCGATAACTATCGGGATTCACCATCCGGGCATTTTCGCCTGAGTGTCAACCTCCCGATAGCCATCGGGACGATAACTATCGGGATTCTCCATCCGGGCATTTTAACTTTCGGCAAATCTAAAGATTTGCCGGGTAATATTGTTTTTTTGAGACTTCATTTTTTGGGGAACACACCAAGAGGCGTGTTCCTACAATCGCTCCTTATTCCAATTCTTTGCCGCTATTCATCAACAAAAAAGACTTGAAAAATTCATTCAAATCGCCATCCATTACTGCCTGAACGTTGCTGGTTTCGTGGCTTGTTCTAACGTCTTTTACCAATTTGTAGGGCTGCATTACGTAATTTCTAATTTGACTGCCCCATTCTATTTTCATTTTGCCTGATTCTATTTCGGCACGAGCCTCATTTTTTTTACGTAACTCTATTTCATAAAGTTGAGATTTGAGCATTCGCATAGCCGTTTCACGGTTTTGCAATTGAGATCTTGCCTGTTGGCATTCGATAATAATGCCGGAAGGTTCGTGTTTCAACCGCACCGCAGTTTCAACCTTATTTACATTTTGCCCGCCTGCTCCACTGCTTCGGTAGGTATCCCAACTTATGTCGGCAGGATTTATTTCTATTTCGATGTTGTCGTCCACCAGCGGGTAAACATATACCGATGCAAATGAAGTTTGCCGCTTTCCCTGAGCATTAAACGGAGATATTCTTACCAAGCGATGAACTCCATTTTCTCCTTTCAAATAGCCGTATGCAAAATCACCAGTTACCTCTATACTGCATGATTTTATGCCCGCCACATCTCCGCTTACTTCGTCCACCATGTCGGTTTTGTATCCATTTTTTTCGGCCCACATTAGATACATACGTTGCAGCATACTTGACCAATCGTTGCTCTCTGTGCCACCTGCTCCGGCGTTTATTTCAATGACGGCGTTTAGCTGGTCTTCTTCGCTGCTCATCATGTTTTTAAACTCCAAATCTTCGAGCTGAGAAAGTGTGGTTTGATATTGGCTATCAAGCTCCTTGTCGGTCACTTCTCCAGCATTTTTAAATTCTAGGAGTACATCTAAATCTTCAATGGCCGAAGAAATTTTGTCGAATGCCGTCGTCCAAACCTTTATTTTATTTACGTCACGTAAGTGGGCTTCCGCTTTTTTGGGGTCGTCCCAAAAGGTTGGATCTTGCGATTCTATTTCTTTTTGTGCTACTATTGCTTTTTTTTGAGGGATGTCAAAGATACCTCCCCAAGGCCTTGATTCTGCCTTTTAACTCTACGAGTTGTTCGTTGGTCATTTATTTTTCGTTAAAATTGTTAAAAGTGATGCCTGCCATAAACCCCCAAGTGTTGTACTCAAAACGATAGGCGTTGTGAACACCGACAGATTCATTGGTAGAAAATTCTTGATTGAGGTAAGCCAATCCAAGCCGTATTCCAAATTTTCGAGAGGGTTCTATCCGAATGTAAGCCTGATTATACAGGCATCCTTTTGAGTTGTACAAGGTGAATGCATTGGCTGCGGTAGGGTAAATTTCAACATTGTTTTTTATTTCAAAACCCTGATTGGTTGATTCTTTTCCTGGCTTAAACTGTCCTTTGGCTTTTAATCCAGTTGAAATACCAATAAAATCAACGTTTACTCCAATTGCAATTCGTTTTCTCAAGGCAAATTCCACGTTTCCATAAAGGTTAAAAGCCACCGATGCAGCATTTGAAATGTGCATTGTATCCACGCTTGATGGAGTACTTTTTAAATTGGCATGTGCCGTGGTAAAATCCAAATTCTGGTTGTATTGAGCACCCATTCTGACCCCAAATCCAAATCGAAGTTTTTTGTCAAAGATGTTTAGCAGGTCGGTTGTAAATCCAGTTTCGAGGTGTTGCACACCCACATCCAAATTTTTGGCATACGAAATATTGAACCGATATTCAGGAATAATCTTAAGTGGTTCTTTTTTTGGCGGATCGTTTTGGGCAAATCCGGCAACGGAAATGCACAAAAGGAATATTGTTTTTAGCCCACGAAACATATTTATCCGTATAGTTCGGTGGTTAAAATATCTCTTATTTCTCGTATTTCTTCCTTGTTTGCTTCTTTTTCAGAACCCAACATAAGTTCAAGCAAATATTCTATCATTGGCATGTCTATGGCATCTTCGTCGTCTGCAAATTCAATGTCAAAATCGCCATTATCTTCGATGTAGGTATAGCATAAACGACAAATTTTTACCAATGCCGGATTTTTCTCTTCTCGGGCTATTTCGCGTATTTCTTTTAAGCTTTCAACAATCTCTTCAGCGTTAAATTCTTCGCGAACTTTTGCCAGCAATTCTTCAATTTTTTTGTTGCCTTTTAGACTCTTCATCTGTGTTTTTCGATAATGTTGGCAAAGGTATTCAATTTTGACAAATCGAGAAGTTTCAAAACAGAATAACTTTAGAACCTGTCTAAACCCAGAATTTATGGGGTATTCTTTACTGAACTACTATTTTTTGGGTAACCTTTTCTCTGTCAGATTCCAAGGTAATAAAGTAAACGCCGGAGGCTATTTTGCGGCTCAGTTTGTAGCTAAAAGTATGGCTGCCAGGCAATTGATTGGCCAGTTTTTGCTGTTCAACCATTTTTCCGTTTGCATCAAATAGTATAATGTTTACATCCGATTTGTGGTGCAGCACAAAAGCAATTTCAATTTTATCGGAAACCGGATTTGGGTTGACAGACATTTTTAGCGTTGCCAGATTTTTATTTATGGGTTTGTCTATACTCGCTTTGTCATTATTGGTAAGATATACTGCATATATTACACTATTTGCTTGACTTTGTGTGCCAGAATTGATGAAAAAAATGTTTTTATCGCTGCTGCTTATTCCGCCAAAAATATAACCAACCAAAACGCTGTCTTGGCCAATATTGTCTAATTTTAGAACTTCGTTTGAGTAGTACGGAGCCGTTTGAACCGGAATAAATTCGGCACTGGCACCCAAATATTGGGGCATTTCTATCGGAAGTTTGTATTCGGTCATTGTTCCATTTTCATCACGAGTAATGCGGGCAATGGTTTTAACAAAAGGCACATCGTCGTCTTTAATCAACACTTCAGCACTGTCGTAATATTGGGCTATGCCACCAAAAAAAATGGTGTGCATTTCGTTGTTGACCTTCGAGTAGGCGGGCAACACCGCACAATGATAGTGGTTGTAATATTGGTTGAAATCATTGTTTACTTTATATCCCGAGTTATCTACATTTACACAATTTAAAAAGGGTAAATCAACATTTGGCTGAAAAACCCCCGAAAACATGGTAATTCCTTCCGCTCCGTTTGGCATAATTTGGCTCACAGCGTTGTAGTCTCGTCGGTGAAGGTTGGCCGCGTCTTTCATGGTTTCTATCAAAGAAAAACTCAAAGAGGTGTCGGTGTCGATAATTTTAAATTTATAAATAGCATCTGTATAAACTTGAGTGTATGTGGCGTTGCCCATGGGGTTGTAGTTGCCGTCAAATTTATTTCCGCCCAGCAAATAATAGGTCGAATCTATTTTTTTTAGATGACCTCCGGTTATGGCAAACATATTGTCGCTTACTTGGCGAAAATAGGAGGTAAACGTCTTGTTGTTGATTATTGCATCAATAACCATTGGTACATCAACTGCTGTTAGATTATTAAACGTTTTTCGAGATGCCGAGGCATTGTTGTAACCATATCCACCAATAATATAAAGTGTAGTTCCCTCTTGATGAAACTCCATGTTGGTAGAACTTAATTGCTCTTGAAGTGCCACTGACAAAGAGGTTAAGGGTGCCGACCAACTTTTTTGTGCCACTGGGTCAATCACAATCAGTTTATTATTATTTCCTGCCACATCAAACGAGGCAAAAGGCTGCCTGCGGTGCAAACCATCCAATCTGCCACCAATTATTAGCCATTTGCCATCGTGTTGCCCAAAAGCAAACGATTGAATACCACCCAAATTGGAAATGTTTATTGGGTCGAGGCTTATTTCAAACGAAGTTTGAGCAAATGTTGTTGCAAACTGAGTTAGGGTAAAAAGGATGTATAAAGTCTTTCGCATAAAAAAATGTTTTTATGAGGAACAAGGTTTGTCGGTTTTTGTTTTTTTGTTGGGATATGACTTTTGTCATGTTGACTCCGTTTTAACTATCTTTTTTTGAAAAGTGCAGAACAAAAAATTCTGTTTTGTATCAAAGGGTGTTGTATGGTTTTCTGTATGACAAGCAACTTTTTTAAAGCAATTATCGAACAACTCGCACAGTTTTTTTTCGTCATATTGAGAAATAGATAGCCCGCTGCATTTTAGTGGACCTTCGGTCGAAAAGGTGGCAATGCAAAGGCCATTGCACACAAAATTGGATACCGTATCCACATATTTTTCAATATCTTCTACCGAAGTCAAAAAATGAAAGGCAGCTCGGTCATGCCAAAGGTCATATTGCTTTGTTGGTGTGAAATCAAGAATGTTGCACTCAATCCACTCCACATTTTTTGCTTTTTCGCCCAATCGTTTTTGAGCCCTTTCCAATGCTTTGCCCGAAACATCAAGAACCGTAATGTTTTGGTATCCAAGTTCTAATAAAAAATCAACCAAATGGCTGTCACCACCTCCAACATCGATAATGTTCGCAGATTTTGGCAATTGGAATGTTGCAATTAAATCCAATGATGTTTGCGGTGTTGCCTGTGTCCAACTTACCTGTTCGGGTGTTTTGGTGGCATACACATTTTCCCAATGATTTTTTATTTCCATCCGCACTTGTTTTTTGTAGGAAGGCAAATATGAGGTAATGTTTCAAAAAAATAACATCGTTTGGTGCGGATTTTTTAAAACTCGGATTTGGCTATTTATCCGTTGTTGTTAACTTTTCCTCCAATTTAGCCTCCAAAATAGACGCAAATGTTGCATAGCCAACAAAGTAGCGAAACACACAAAATTTGTTTTGAGCAGTATGTATTTCTATATCGCTCGAAAAATGAGAGAATTTAGCATCAACGATTTCATCCCAACTAAAAGACACCATTTTATTTGAATTAGAAAATAGTTGAACAGTTTTTTCATCAAACCGCACTCTTTTGTTTTTCATTTGTAAAAACATAAAATAAATGGCAAAAAGAAATAGGGCAGAAAAGCCCCATTTCAGCAATGGGGAACTGGTGTCAATAAAAATAAAAGATATTACAATGGTGAGGGTAAGGAAATTTATAAATGTCCTTAATCGCCCAATTGTAAGCGTATAATAGCCATCGGTGTCTTTTACAATTAGCGTGTTTGCATCTCTTTGGCAAAGGTATAGGTTGGCAAAAAAACGCACTAACAAGGCAATAAGTATAGTATATGAGGCCATGAATCTTCAAAAAAATAACATTATCCAAACATTTGCAACATGGCACATGTGCAATTTCTCCCCAAATCCTTACTATCTTTGCCGCCCCTTTTATAAAAACTATTTTGGTGAAGTTTTTAAAAATAGTCGGTTGGTCAAAGTTTTTGGTATTCTTTCTGTTGGTTTCAAAAAGTATCGAACTAAAGGCTTGTACCGGATTAAATCTGAATATTTCAATCAATCAGTCGGGCAATTGCATTCCAAAAACAGTTTCTATTCAAAACAACACTACCGGAGCTAATGCCTCAACTGCGGTGTATAAGTTGTATGTCAATAATACTTATTTCGACTCTGCTGTAGGCAACTCCAAAACGTTTGTGCTTAGTTTAAATAGGGGAACATTCTCTATTAAAATAAAGGCCACCATAGCAGGCGGTTGTGCTGATTCTGTTATTTCGAGTGTTGTGGTTACAAATCCTTTGGCAGAGTTTAACGATTTTATTAATGGCTACTCGGACAAACCGGAGTGGATTAACTGCATTCAGCAAAGCACCGACCCCGACTCATTCAACGTAGAGGCTGCCCCAAAAGATTCGCTTCTTGCCCTCCATGTTTTATGGGGAGATGGGGCCACATCGAGCTACGGAAATTTGAAGAAAGACAGCATTGTGGGGCATACGTTTCCCAAAACCGGTGTCTTTACCATAAAATTTGTAACAACGGATTTAAACGGCTGTGTTGACACAACGTATGGAACTCTGATAAATGAAAGGATACCAACAGCAGGTATTATCGGCCCCAGTTCGGGTTTTAATGTGGGGTGTGCACCTTTTTCGGTCAATTTTGTCAATAATTCATCCAATATTAGCAACGGAACGGTGTTTGACTGGGACTTTGGCAATGGCACCAAAGCAAAATTTGGCAGTAACACCTTTAAGGATACAATTAAATTTATCTATACCGGAACACTTTGTAACGGGACGGTAAAGCTAACCGCCAGCAATGTGTGCGGATATTCTCAAACCACCTGGAATCCGATTCACATTTCGCAAAAAGATAAGGCAATCTTTACCATAGATTCCAGCAATTGTGACCCGTCAGGGGTTTATACTTTTATTAATAAAAGTAGTGACAGTTTTTGCCTCGTACCCGACCCGAAACAATATTATTGGGATTTTGGAGATGGAACGAAAAGCGGATGGATAACGGGTAAATCGAATATAACCCACAATTATGCCACCGAAGGGCCGAAAACAGTTTATTTGGTAGCCAAAAATAAATGTGGCGAAGACACCATGAGGCAGGTATTCAATGTGGTTTATACGCCTATTCCGGGTTTTGTTCATGACACGCTTGCTGGTTGTGCCACTGCCAAAGTAAATGTTAGAGACACCAGCATTGGGTATGGGTTGACTCGTGTTTGGCAATGGGGAGACGGGAATACAGGAAATTCAAAAATAGATGCACATACGTATTTTGGAAGGGGAAATTACAACTTAAAACTCTTGGTTTCTAATAGATGTGGAACAAAGTCAGTGACCAAACAAGTTGTTGTAAAAGACAAGCCTACCGCATCATTCAGCGGAGTTACTAACGGTTGCGTTTCGCACACGCTCAACCTTTCAAATATCAGTTCAACCGATTTTACAAATAGTGCCACCTATTTTTGGCGTTTTGGCAATGGCGATACTTCTATTCTCAAAAATCCACCTTTCATAACCTATTCAGATAGCGGCAAATACCAACTCATGTTGGTGGTGGCCGATACATGCGGCATTGATACTGCCAAACAAAATTTGTTTGTATATAAAGTGCCAACCATTGATGTTTCGACAGGAGGGGCGGTATGCTCTTTGGATACCATGTTCTTTGACAATAAATCGATAGATTATGATTTTTTGGTGATTAATTATGGCGATGGCACTACTCCTGATTCTGTTTATTCTGGTATCAACCGGTTTGGCCATGTTTTTACAAAAAGTGGAAATTTTAGTGTAATAGTTTCAGCTGTAAACAAAACCATTTGCCAAAGCAAAGACACATTGCAGGTAACCATAAAACCAAATTCGTTGGCAAAATTAAAGCTGTCCGATACGGCTTTATGTGCCCCGGCCACATTCTATATGCAAAATCAAAGCATTGATGCAAGTGTGTTTAGGTGGTTTGTCGATGGTACATTGGTATCCACCAATAAGGAAATAGATAGTTTGATTATTGGAACAGATACGACTATAAAACGTGTAAAATTGGTGGCAGACAACACCATTGGATGCAGAGCCGATAGTGTGGAGCAAGTATTTTTGACATCAAAAAACCCAACCGCAGTAATTGGCAATCCAATGGATTCAGGATGCGGCCCTTTGGTGGATACATTCTTAAACCATTCGCTACATGCCGCAAATTATGTGTGGAATTTTGGCAATGGCACTACTTCTACGTTGGATGAGCCAACGGCCACTTTTAATTTGAAAAGCAATGGAGACACCATCTATCAAATACAATTAATTGCCAAAAACTGGATGGGTTGTGCCGATACTGCACTTGCTTTTCGGAAGGTTTTCCCCAATCCGATTGCCGATTTTAGCATGGATACGAGTAATGGTTGTTTTCCGTTGCTGGTCACTTTTACCAACCTATCTTCTCCAAACGGCACTGGAAATCCTGCGGATATGAAATATTTTTGGGATTTGGGCAACGGTGGCACAGATACCGCACAACATCCAACAAATGTGCTGTATTACGATTCAAAAACCATCGATTCGGTTTATACGGTTTCGTTATCCATTAAATCAACCAATGGTTGCTCGGCTTCAAAACGGTCGAACATTACCGTTTATCCAAAACCTACGGTTGATTTTAGCCTTAGTCAAACCGAGGGTTGTGGGCCTTTTGAACCCAATATTACCAACATTTCTAAACCCAACAATTTTGGCTCTATTGGCATCATGACGTTTGATTGGGATTTTGGTAATGGACAGACATCTGTGTTCCAAAATCCGAGTGCCAGTTTTAGGGCCAATCCCGTAAAAGATACTTTTTATACCTTGAAATTGATTGGATATAGCGAGCATTTGTGTGCAGATAGTATGCAAAAAACGGTACAGGTTTTCCCAAAACCTTTGTCCTCTTTTTCTTTAGATACCAATAAGGGCTGCTCACCGCTATCGGTTCAATTTACCAATAATTCCGTGCCGTATGATACCAGCTCTATCGGCGATATGAGTTTTTTCTGGAGTTTTGGAAATGCAAACACCTCTGCCCAAACCAATGCCACAGAAACCTTTTATGAAACCGCCTTTGCCAACAAAGAATATAACATTCAGTTAATTGCAATAAGCGAACATGGTTGTAGGGATACGGCTTATGATACTGTCACGGTTTTTCCGACACCCAATGCGGTTTTTACTCAGGATAAAACTCAAGGATGCGGGCCATTATTGGTCAATTTTAAAAACAACAGTCAGTTAAACAATCAAAATTTTTGGAATTTAGGCTCCGGTTTTTCGTCATCGCCCGCCGATACAGCATTTTTATTTCCGTTTGTTCGCCTAATGGACACCACATACACCGTTCTGCTTTTTACCAAAAGTCAAAATGGTTGCCAAAGCGATACAGCCATCAGAACAGTTACTGTTTTTGCCCAACCCATTGCAGATTTTCAACCTGTATTTGACAGTATTTGTTGGTATGATGAATTTAATTTTACCAACAATTCCAATGGGGCAGTATTTTATTCGTGGGATTTTGGCGATGGTGTTAGTTCTACTTCGAGTAGCCCAAATTACCAATACAAAAAGGGAAGTGATGCTTATACCGGACTTGACTTTGAGGTAAGGTTGGAGGCATCTTCCAGTCGAAATTGTAAGGATACCGCCATTGATTCTGTTTATGTTTATCCGTTTACGGTTGCCCAAATTTTGAATAATCTCGATTCGTTTTGCTCTCCGGCTGTCATCAATTTTATTAATGGTTCGCAAAACTACAGCCAGTCTTTATGGAATTTTGGAAACGAAAACACATCTACTCAAAGCCAACCTTCTTTTTTCTATCAAAACATATCGAATGTTACGAAAGATTTAATGGTTTCACTTCAAACTACCAACACATTTGGCTGTGTTGATAATGATACCATTCGATTTAAAATAATTCCGGAACCTACGGCAGATTTTTCGCCTTTTCGCATGGATGTATGCGACAGCGGATATTTTTCGATGGTAAACCGAAGCATCAACAATGTGAGCAATAACTGGGATTTTGGCAATGGCAAAACGAGCAACCTGGCAGAGCCAAGTCTATTGTTGGTTCGAAACCGAAACGCAACGGCCAATTATCCGGTTAGGCTTATTGTAAAAAATACCGCCGGATGTCCGGATACTGCAATACATGTTGTGTCGGTAAACCCCATCATGACCGTAGATTTTGACACCAGTGTTATTTCAAACCTTTGTGTAGAAGACAATGTGGCTTTTAAAAACCGCTCCAAGTTTGCTGTTTATCACAAATGGACTTTTGGCGATGGAGCAGAAAGTCGGGATTCGATGCCCGTATATTTTTATAAAAAGGGTGGAGTTTTTTCAGTAAAATACATTGGATATGATATAAATGGCTGTCCAGATTCGATAGAGAAAAAAGCAATGATAACCGTTTATGACCGTCCCAAAGCCAACTTTATATTCGACCCGATAAATGCCAAAATGCCCAATTCAACGGTTAGTTTTACAGATGTTTCAATATCTTCTATTGGGTTGACTTATTCTTGGAATTTTGATGACGGTGGAGCTACTTCAACCCAAAAATATCCGTCACATACCTTTTCTGATTCAGGTATTTATTATGTACAATTATTGGTTGATAATGGCTTTTGTACCGACACCATTACCAAGCCGGTAATCATAGAACCCTATTTGCCCATTCCATTTTTTACTGCCGATAATGTTGCCGGATGCAGCCCATTAATCGTAAATTTCTCAAACCAAAGCCTGTATGCCAATCGGTATAGATGGTTTTTTGACGATGGCAGTGAATCGGATTTGGAAAACCCATCACACTCGTTTGTATATGAGGGTAAATACGATATTAAACTGGTGGCATACGGCCCGGGCGGAGAGGCTGACACCACTGCCCAACAAATGATAACCGTACACCCGAACCCGATGGCTCTTTTCAACATTTCGCCTACCGAAAGATATTTGCCAAATGCCCAGTTTGCTGCCGACAATCAGAGCATAGGGGCGGTTACCTACTTGTGGAATGTTTCGAATCAAAACGGTATTTGGTATGATTCTTCGCATAAAAAATCTCCGGTTTTTCAACTCAACGCCAGTGGCGTTTTCAATATCGATTTGCAGGTTGAAAATCAATTTGGATGCCGCGACACGTTTAATAGACCATTGTATATAACGGTGCATGATGGTGGTAAAATTTTCATTCCATCTGCTTTTTCACCCTCCGAGTTAAATCAGCTAAACGACTATTTTATGCCTGTTATGACTGGGGTTGACCCCAATGGCTATTTGTTTAGAATATTTAATCGTTGGGGAGAAAAAATATTTGAGACAACCGATATAAACATGGCATGGGATGGCACATACAAAGGTCGCATGAGCGAAATGGAACAGTATGTTTTTACAATTGATGGGCAGTTTTACAGCGGCCAACAATTCAACGAAAGAGGAACTGTTTACTTAATGCGATAAGGTTAATGTGTAAATGATTCATTGTAGCAACGTAACAATGAATCAATATCTTTAAGCATTCTGTTTCATTTTCGAATGGATATATTTTTCATTTTCACATTAAACTACATTTATACATTAGGTTACATTTGCATTATAAAATCATTTCTACAATAAAGAATAATGCTTGTTAAAACCTACGGAAGTGCTGTCTATGGAATAAATGCCTTTACCATCACGGTAGAAGTAAACATCGGCTCAGGTTCTAAATTTTTTATGGTTGGTTTGCCCGATAATGCCGTAAAAGAAAGCCAACTTCGTATAGAAACTGCTTTTAAAAACAATGGGTTGAAAGTTCCCCGAAACGGAATTATTATCAATCTTGCTCCGGCTGATATAAAAAAGGAAGGATCGGCGTATGATTTGACCATAGCCACCGGAATGCTTGCTGCATCTGAACAAATTTTGGCCGATAATCTGGATAAATACATCATCATGGGTGAACTAAGTCTTGATGGAGGTGTATTGCCCATAAAAGGTGCTTTGCCCATTGCCATACAGGCAGTTAAAGATGGATTTAAGGGCATGATATTGCCCAAACAAAATGCTCGGGAGGCGGCCATTGTAAAAGATTTGGAAGTGTATGGCATTGAAAACATCAACGATTTGGTTGGTTTTTTAAACAATGACTTGCATATTGAACGCGAGTTTGTTGACCCCCGCACCGAATTTGCTGAACGGCACGACCAGTTTGAAATGGATTTTGCCGATGTAAAAGGGCAGGAAAACATTAAAAGAGCGATGGAAGTGGCCGCCGCAGGCGGCCACAACATTATTTTGATTGGCCCACCGGGAGCAGGGAAAACCATGTTGGCCAAACGACTTCCGTCCATATTGCCGCCATTAACCCTTCATGAAGCGTTGGAAACCACCAAAATTCATTCGGTTGCCGGAAAACTTGGAGCCGAAGGCAGCCTTGTTTCTCGCCGACCGTTTCGCAGTCCGCACCATACCATAAGCGATGTGGCATTGGTGGGAGGTGGCAATAATCCACAACCCGGCGAAATATCATTGGCACACAACGGCGTATTGTTTTTGGATGAATTGCCCGAGTTTAAACGAACCGTTTTGGAGGTAATGCGGCAGCCACTCGAAGAACGGAAAGTGACCATTTCCAGAGCAAAGTTTAGTGTGGACTATCCGGCTACCTTTATGTTGGTTAGCTCCATGAATCCGTGCCCTTGTGGATATTTCAATCATCCTGAAAAAGATTGCGTGTGTGCTCCGGGTGTGGTGCAAAAATATTTAAGCAAAATATCGGGGCCGTTGCTCGATCGCATTGATATTCACATTGAAGTTACACCCGTAGCCTTTGACCAATTGGCCGATGTGCGGCCCAGCGAAAACAGCGAAACTGTTAGAAAACGAGTTGTAAACGCCAGACTGTTGCAAGAAGAGAGATACCGAGAAGTGGGTGGCATTTATTGCAATGCACAGATGAACAGCAACCACATTCGTACGTTTGGAGAAATTGACAAAGCAGGAAGTCTTCTGCTTAAAAATGCCATGAACAAACTCAATCTTTCCGCCCGGGCCTACGACCGAATTTTAAAGGTAAGCCGCACCATTGCTGACCTTGATGCTTCAGAAAACATAAAAATAGAGCACCTTGCCGAAGCCATTCAATACCGCAGTTTGGATAGAGAGAATTGGGCGGGGTAAGTGAGTTGTGGTTTTAAAAAAGAATTACATAATGTTTAACAGAATAAACCCAGTCGGGCTATTTACAGTCTTTTTTGTATTACTTTTTGGATGTGAAAGATTGCAATCGGGGCAAAACTTGACAGATTTTTTGGATTCAAATTTTTATGAAGATTACGACCAAGCCATAAAATTGGGAGACAGCTTGCAAAAACCTGTGCTACTCGTGTTTACCAGTTATGGAGTCTCTCTTTCACCTACTGAGCAGTGGGGTGTATTTATAGCTCGTAAAAACCAGAGGCTCTTGAGTGAAAAATTTGTGTGTGTTGTTCTTAATACTGATGACAAAAGGCCTTCAAAAGATTCACTTTCAACCATTGGAAAAAAGAATTTCGAACTTCAGTACACAATTACAGGATTTTTAGGACAACCGACATATTGCATATTAAGTTCTTCGGAAAAAGTAATGGGCGTGAGAGGATACACTTCAAATGCCGATACACTTTATCAATTTTTGAAAGAAGGATTTACGAAATATGGGAAAATTAATTTTGGGATGAAATAGGGTAGAAGAACCTCTTTCGTTTAAATTTTTTAATCGCATCGCCCTTTTTAAACTCCTTCATTATATGTTACTTCTAACTAATCTTCCGATTGATTTTTTGGTGGCTAATGGTGCAAATTTAATTTGTAAGACGTTTCAGTTCTTTCCATTATATGATGCTCTCGTGTGTGGTTTAAGAATCGCTAAACTCAAATAAACTCTAAAGTTTCAAAAAACAAAAAAGGTTCAGAGAAACTCTGAACCTTTTTTGTTCGTGATCCCGCTGGGACTTTTTTTTGGGTGATAACTATTTCATTTTGTGATAGTTAATTTGGTTGGGTTTGTGTTTGAGGTAAATGTGAGGCAGATTTTTGGAAAATAGGTTGGTAGATTTTGTACTTCTACTCATATTTTAAATGAAGTCCATGACTTAACCAATGTGACTTTAGTGACATTTTGTCGCAAATTTATTTTGGTATAAGAGTTGTCGTTGCTTAAATGTTGAAATTAATTTAATGATGCTCGATTGATACGGGTTCGAACCCCGTATACTCCACAATTTGAAACCTTAAAATGGGGTATTAGTTTAATTGGATAAAACGCTCGATTGATATTTCTTAGGTAAGGCTGTCCTGTATGGGCAGCTTTTTTTTTAAATTTTTGTATTATCAATTCGATAATAGATGTATAAAACTGAGATCTATTGTTTAGTTTATCATTTTAGGTTTTACCTTGTTATCCATTTTTTGGAATCAGAAATAAGCCAGATGTTCCATCAAATATAAATTCATTCATACTAAAAATAGGAATACGCCCAGATGCATATGTTTTAATTGCATTCTTTTCTTCGCTAATTATTCCGTCCATTTTGTGTGCAATTGCACACGACACGATTTGAATGTCAAATTTAAGTTTCGTTGAAAGATTGTGGTACTGGCCAGTTTCATTTTCAAGAATTGCTCGTAACTCAGGGTCTTTTCCATATTGGTTTATTAAATCGGCAGCTTCTAAAGAACTTTTAAAATCAAAAGGAAGTATCTTATAATGTTGAGTTATATCTGAAATTAACTCATTTCTTCTTTCTGAATCATGTTTGTAAGGTGATAGAATTTCGGTAAGAATTGGGGCAGCAAAATATAATTCTGCTCCAATCCTATCAATGCCACGAAGAAAAGACATTGCTTCCTGTTGCTTTTGATCTTCCCCCTCCTTCTTAATAGCCCAAATGACTATCATTGAATCTATGACGTATTTGCCTCCCCTAGTCATTCATTCAATCCTAAAAATTGTATGGGGTCATCAATGTCTTCCCATGAATCACTGAGCCCACTTTTTAATCGTTTAATTTTATCAATCTCCGACAATTTACTTAATACAATAAAATCGTGCAACTCAAATTCCGCAATCGATAGGGTTTTTGGATTAAGATGTGACTCTCCAATTAGAGCAATTTCTTTGTATAAATATTTCGCGATTTCTTGTGCCAATTCTTTGCTAAGCTGAATGTTAAGCTTTTGGCCGTTTTCAATTCTAAATTCAGCTTTAGGTGATTTCTCATTTCCAACATGTATTACCTTGCCGTATAAGGTGGTTATTTCACGAATAAGATACGGTTTTATTATCTTAGTTTCTTTCGGTATTTCAGTTGTTAGTACATTATTATAATAACACTCTGCATCACAACCATGATTTCTCAACCAACCACTGAAAGAATTAAGACATTTAATTGCAGTATCGTTAAGTCCTTCACCGTTGCTACTCTTGATAATATCTTTAAGGTTTAGTAGAGCATGGTCGAATTCGTGATTTGGGGTAAATGCCTTTGAAACAAATCCTGCACTTTCTTTTGTTATATCCGATAAAGTTAAATAGTAATCTTTTTCTTTCGAATGGCTTTTATCGTAGCTAAACACAATGTTTTTTAAAGCCTTTTCAAAATAACTTAAAACATCGCCTAGCTCACTAAAAGTGATTTTTGTTGGGTCAATGTTGTTACCAACAAACCTAAGCTTTATAGTATCTGTCTTTAAAAGCTTGTTCAATACTTTACACGTCTATTATTCAAAATCAAATTTAATGAATTTTTTGAACCTTTAAACAAGCTATAACTCATAATTTAATGAGTTATTTTTCTTTTTTATATAGAATATGAGGCATATTTGAGGCACAAACAAGCGTTTTTATGCGTTTCTGTGCGTTTTTGTGCATTATTTACCCAAATAAAAAAGCGACACAAAAGCACTATTTATCTAATTATCAAGTGTTTATGTGTCGCTTTGCAATTTTATTCAGTGATCCCGCTGGGACTCGAACCCAGGACCACCTCCTTAAAAGGGAGATGCTCTACCGACTGAGCTACGGAATCAGTCAAAAACGACCTCGAGAAAACCCCGATACCGTTTTTGAGGGTGCAAAAATAGATTTTTAGATTTTAATGCCAAAAACTAATTCAACTTTTTTTGAAACTGCCATAATCCAATCTGTTTTTTCAAATGCTATGCCTCCATAATGGGCTATATGAATAAGTGAGAATAAGGGCTTTTTAATAATATTACTTTCTAAAAGTGTACAACATCCATGTTTTATTTAGTTCGCTGTTGTATTGCAACAAACCATAATTGGGGGAGAAGTATAAGGAGTCTCTGTAGTAAGGAATCCCTTTAAACTTTGTCAATTCTACAAAAATTACATCGGAATATATTTTTCCATTTATTGTCTTTTCAACCAACGTATCAGCACCATACAATTCGTTGGGATATACTTTTATTACATCGATAGTTGGAAGACAGAACATTCTTCCGACCCAAAATCCTGGTTGGTCAAACACCAAATACTCCTCTGTACCTGAAATGCTAATTGAGATTTTGTCTCGTCCCGGTTTTAGAGTATCCCTATCGCGAGGGAAAGCTTTAGAGTTGCTGTGTTGTATTGAAATGTAACCCTGTCTTGAACAAATATTTGCCTAATCGCCAACATCATGTGTTCCACAACCATTGTAGTCAAACTCGGTGTATCCTCTGCTTGTTATAGTGTCATATACGGTACTGTCCTGTTTTAAGCGGTAAACCCACTGAACTCCCGAATCAAAATCGCAGTATGATTTAATTATAGAACTAAGAGGGAGTAATTACCACAGTCGCAAGGGCCGTCATTCGTACATCTATTAAAGAGAAATGTGAGAGGTGAAAATAGGAGAGATACACTCCAAAGAAGAATGGCTTTATGCTTAACCATCAGCTTTTTCATGTCCAATTTTTCAACAAAGTTTAGGGGAAATCCTGTCTATTCGATAACGCTAATGGTCATATTTTAAAATTATTGTTCAATATGATACCGCACTAAGTTCCATACTTGGCCGTATTCGGGAAATTCTTTACGGATAATGCCTACGCCTTTGGCGGTATAAATAATGGTTTCCGTGGCGTTAAATGCCGTGTTGAAATTGTCGGTCATTTTTATGGTTTCATCATACTTTATGCCTTTTAGCTCGTAGTTATAAACGGGTGTGTCTAAGGTAATTCGTCTAATAGAATGGGGTGATAGGGACGGATCGTTAGTAGAACTAACTACAAAAGGAACCAATAAACACTCTAAATCAATTTCACTATCGGGACTTTTTCCAATTTTAAAGAGATGCATATATGAAGAGGCACCAACAATGTAAAAGAAACTGTCGTTGGGGTTTGTACTCGCTACAAAACGCTCGGTAGTTTCATGGTATGACTCGGAATATTCTTCTATTAGCTCCTCAATGAACGTTGTATCTTTATAACAATAAAAACTATCGGTTGTTCCAGTGCCTTCTTCTTGGTAAATCCAATAAGAACCTTTTTTGTAGTTGCACCAATCTTTTTGTTCTTGACTAAGGTATTGTGTGAGGTAAGTTGGGTCGCCACACGAAGTAAATTGCAACAAGGTAAGGAAGAAAAAAAGTAACCCAAAGAAAATTTTTCATACTCAATTTTTTAACAAAGTTTGGAAGTTTTTTTTGGTAATACAATAGGCGTTTTTGTAATACCTCTAAAACTAATGATTTGACAATGGGTTTTGCCCAATAACTATGCCGCAGGTTGTATGGTTATTATCGGCTATTTTTCATTGCGTTACTTTTTGTCTTGAAACAAAAAGTAACAAAAAATTCAAGACTTGATAGATTTTTCAGCATTTTGCTACGGCTTTTCTGCTAAAAAGAATTTAGGTGCTTCGTGTTTATTAATTCTATTGAATATTTCGTTTCAGCACTTAATTCTTTTTTACGCTCCAAAACCTTGAAAATGCGAAAAATCTATAAGGTCATTCATCCTTATGGAAATCATTTTCAATTCATTTTATTTTAATTGTCGATGCAAAGTGGGTGGTTTTGGCCGGAAACAATGCCGCAAGTCGTATGTTAATTTACTGTAAATGCAAAATAAACCGAAATAGCTGACATTAAATTTCCATTAATCTTTTACCAAGTGGCTTTGATACCATTTCACTATTAATGGAAGCTGCAACACTGGAATTGTAGTCTATCACAACTTTTTTTGAAATGTTGTGTGCTCTTTATACTGTCGGGTGCCGATGGCCTCCATCAGGTGCATCATTCGCGGGTTAAAATCGCCTATCCACGCCAGTTCGCTAAATGCAAGGTGTGGGTCGTTTTTTACCACTTCATACATTTTTATCATCATGCCGCTGGTTATTCCCATGGCCTGAAACTCTGGAACAACTCCAAAAATTAACCCTCTCACAATTTTTATTGGCACTCTTTTTCTATAATACAAAAATTTGAGTTTGCCGAGCCAATTCATATTGCCGTTTACATACTTTAAAATTTGGTTAATCTCTATGATGCTGATGTAAAATGCTGCGGGTTGACCTTTTACATAGGTGAACCATGCTAAATCTTCCCTCAAAACAGGTTTCATGGCATTCATCGTTTTTAACACTTGCTCGTAGCTCAGCGGTTCATAATGCTCGTGTTTTTTCCATGCATTGTTGTAAATGGTCGTAAAATCTCGGGCATATTGCTTGATTTTGTTCTTTTCGATGTGTTTTATTTCAATGTCTCTGTTTTCAAAAATGTTTTTAGACAAGCCATAGGTTTTTTCGTAGTTGAAATATTCGGGAGCAATTTGGTAGGTGTGTTGCACAAAGCTTTGCTCATAACCGCATTGTTCTATCAACGCCTTATAATAGTTTGGATTGTAGTTTTCTTGATACGACGGGCTATCGAAACCGAGCGTGAGTAATCCCCAAAACTTATCGCGGCGGCCATAGTTTACAGGAGCTTCGAAGGTAGAGATGTTCAAATTGTTGAGATGATTTTCGGCTGCGTTAAATAGTGCCTTTGCTGTTTGCAAATCATTTATACACTCAAAAAAACCGATGCCCCCTTTGTTGCCATCGTTTATAAAGGCCGCAATTCGACCGATAAATTGATTGTCTTTTTTAGCCAAAAACAGCGTGGCAGGTTTGCTGCGTTTCCACAGCAGTTTTGTCAACTCCTGTTTTATATGAGGAATATACACGGGGTCGTTGGCATAAATCAATTTAGGGACGTTCAAAAAATGTCCAAAATCGGTATCTGTTTCAACCTGTATTATTTGCATAGCAATTCCAATGTTTTCTGTATTGTTTTTTGCATGATTTGTTGTGGATTTTTACTAAAAACACCCGTTGCTCGGTTAGCCAAAATTACATTGATAGAAATTGCCTTATGCCCCAATAGCTGTGCCAAGCCGTATATTCCGGCGGTTTCCATTTCTACATTTGTAATTCGTTTACCATCCACAGTTATTTTCTCCAATTCAGCAAAAATGTCGAGTGATGGCTTTAAACGTAGCTGCCTGTTTTGGGGAGCATAAAAACCCGGAGTTGTTACGGTAATTCCGGGTGCAAAACTGCCATTAAATAATTCTTCAAGTGTTTGGTGGGCTTCAAAAAATGTAGGTTTTACAGGCAAATCAATGTGTTGAAAAGCTGCCTCCCATTTGGAAATGGTGTTGCTTTTTATTTCAGTTTTGTACCAATTCAAAAGCCCTTCAAGGCCAATGGCAATTTTTGTATAAAGCACGGAGTCAACATCAATAGTTGGTAAAATGCTGCCGGAAGTGCCAAGTCTTACTATGTTTAGTGATGTTAAGTTTTGGTTAATTTTTCGTGAGTTTAAATCAATGTTTACCAACGCATCCAATTCGTTCATTACAATGTCGATGTTGTCGGTTCCCATGCCCGTGCTAAGGCATGTAATTGTCTGATTATTAAATACTCCGGTGTGTGTAACAAACTCCCGATTTTCTTTTTTTAATTCAATTTTGTCGAAAAAAGAACTCACATCAAAAACACGCTTTGGGTCTCCAACGGTTATTATTTTTTGTGCAATCTCGTTGGGTTTTAAAGCCAAATGATACACTGAGCCGTCGGCATTGAGTATTAATTCTGATTGTTTCAAATTAAAAGTATTAATAATACTATTTTCGCGGCAAATAAACACTTTTAGATGGATTCGATAGTAACACCCAAAGACAACATTATTTTGGTTCCAACCGATTTTTCGACATCGGCAAACTTTGCGTTGGAACATTCTGTAGAAATTGCCAAACTGTTTGATAATGAAATAACACTTTTGTATGTGGTGGAAGAAAACTTCTTGACCAACTTATTTGGCAACAGCATTGAAAAAAGTGTAATGCTGGATACCGTTAACAAAAAACTAATCGAAAAAGCTGATGAGCTAAAGGCCAAACATCCGGGACTTATCGTAAATGCAATGGTTCGAGAGGGAAAACCCTATAAAATGATTGTGGAAGCCGCCGAAACATTGGCTTGTGATAGTATTGTGATGGGATATAGTGGCTCGAGCAGCCTCGAATATTTTATGGGTGGCACCACCAACCGAGTATTAAAAAGCTCTCCGGTGCCGGTAGTGGTTATAAAAGACACACCTGCCAAGGTAAAATATGAAAAAATTGTAATGCCCATTGATTTATCTCGCGAATCGCGTCAAAAAGTGAGTTGGGCCACACATCTTGCAAAAAAATACAATTCTGAAATTCATGTTATTATGGAAATGCAGAAGGACGAATTTGCTGTGAACAAAGTGAAAGGAAGTTTGCTACAGGTAGAGAACATGCTGGCAAAAGAAGGAGTAAGGCACGTAACAAAAATATTGGATGATGCCAACTACCCCGACCATTTTGGCAAAGATATTCTTCAATATTGTGAAGAAGTAGGTGCGGACATGGTAATGATAATGACACAGCAAGAAAAGGAATTAAAGGAGTATTTTCTCGGTTCATTTGCCCGACATATCATCGAAAACAGCCGAATTCCGGTAATGGCTATTAAGCCGAAAGAATTACCAATCAATTATTGGGCAACAGAATCGTTTGCCTAAAAAGTGGTTTAGTAGAAAATCAAAAAAACTTGGTCGATGACTTTGTTTAGTTATTTGGCCAAGTTTTTTTATGCATAAACTTTGTGAGCAATAGTTAGAAATGAAAACCCTATTAAAAATACTTTTGGCCGTTGTGGTTTTTGCATTGTTTGCTGCCACATTTTATTATCTCTATAAAAAGTCGGAGAAAAAACCGGTGGTGTATGAGGTAGAAAGCCCACAAATAACCAATATTATCAAAAAAACAGTTGCCACGGGTTCTGTTGTTCCTCGAAATGAAATAGAAATAAAACCGCAATTAAGTGGGATTATTGCTGAACTTTATGTGGAAGCCGGGCAGCAGATAAAATTAGGCGATTTGATTGCAAAAATTAAGGTAATACCCAACATGACCAGTTTAAATAATGCTGAAAATCGGGTAAATAGGGCGGACATAAATTTAAAAGATGCTCAGCAGGCATACAATCGAAATAAAACCTTGCACGATCAAGGCGTGCTTGCGGCACAAGATTTTCAACGCTATCAAACCGCTCTTGAAAGTGCAAAAGAAGAATTGATTGCTGCCAAAGATGCCCTAAAAATTATACGTGATGGCGTTTCGGCCAAAAGCGGAAGTGCCTCTAATACATTGGTTCGGTCAACCGTTTCGGGCACAGTACTCGATGTGCCAGTTGAAGTGGGCAACTCGGTTATTGAGGCAAACACTTTTAATGCCGGAACCACCATAGCCTTTGTGGCCGATATGAAAAAAATGATTTTTGAAGGAAAAGTGGATGAAAGTGAAGTGGGTAAGTTGAAGTTGGGTATGGATTTGATTTTGACACTTGGGGCGGTTGAAGACCAAAAACTCAACGCTAAGTTAGAGTATATTTCTCCCAAAGGATTTGAAGACCAAGGTGCTATTCAGTTTGAAATTAAAGCCGCCATTCAAAACAATTCGGATGTGTATATACGTGCTGGATATAGTGCCAATGCAGATGTGGTGTTGCAAAGGCAAGATAGTGTTTTGGCTATTTCTGAGTCGTTACTTCAATTTGACGATAAAAAGCAACCCTTTGTTGAGGTGCAAACCGGCAATCAGGTTTTTGAAAAAAGAATGGTTAAAGTTGGGCTATCTGATGGCATGAATATTCAGATTTTGGAAGGAGTGACTTTAAAAGATAAAATTAAATCGAAAGCCAAAGAAGATGCTCCTGCAAAAGGCAAACCTGAAGGGATGAAGCGGGGAGGAAGGGCTTCCTAAAGTACTATTCCGTTTCCGGTCGGCCTATTATTTTGCTGTTTAAGTATATCGAATCAAGATTTTCGTCGGGTATATAAGGCTCAAAATTTGCGTCTTCGTTCAAGTCGGGTTGTCCGGCATCAACCCAGGCCGTAAACCATATAGAACCCACAAACTCTATGCTGGCCTGCATTCTTTTCTCTACCATGTCATTCAATTTTTCGTGATAATGGCTGCTGAATTTTTCGGAATACGTTTTCACTGTTTGCCGTCCTCGGGTTTCAAAAGTGTATTTGTTTGACTCTTTAACATATTGGGTGGCCAATTTTTCAAGGAGTAAAACGGAATCTTTTGCGGCAAAACTTTGCTCAAATCTCACCCAAACTTCTGAATCAAGCTGATTGATATAACGGGCTTTGCCAACAAACAAATCATAGTTTTGACCGAATAATTCCGGTAATCTTGATTCCCATAAACCATGTATTCCCTCTTGGCCGGATAGTTGCCCGTCATAATTGTGGGTGCTGTGCAATGGCACGTGCAAATCGGCCACATAATGCCCCAAATCAGCACTAAGTCTCAAAACATTTTTAAAATCACGTTTTTTAAAGGCATCGGTAAGCCAATATTTCATTTTGATAACCTGCCACGGCACAATGCCATGAGCCATAACCGTGTCGAGGCCATATTTTGCAACCGCCGAATCCCAATGGTGTGGCAAGGTGTCTAAGGGTGCAGATTTTTCGTAAAAATCTGCATCCAAAAAGTGTTTGGCGGCCTCATCGGCCACGGCATACCTTCTTTTGTCGGCATTAACGGCCATTTCTCTAATATAGTCAATGTGTTTTTTGTAAAACCCAAACATCTCAGTTGGTAGGGTAAAAACGGCTGCATGATTAATGGTTCGGTGGCCATAAAATCCCCAAGAAACAAGGCTGATGCTGCAAACTATGATGAAAACCTGATGTGCAATTTTTTTCATTGTGTTAGGGCAAATTTAGTGCGAATTCTGATTGGTGGGTTTGCTACAAGCAACAATTAAAACTTATGTTTTACTCCAAATCTTTTTTTGTTTCTTTATAGATGTAATGAATGGTTGGAGGTTGCTTTTCTTGTTCCGATAAATTTTCTTGTTGCTGCATATCCATCCACCATTGTGGCATTTCTTCGTTTATAAAAGGGTCAGGGTCGTCTGAGGGGCCAACATTTCGCAGTATCAACGCCATCAATATGCCAGACACAGCACCGGCCAAATGGCCTTCCCAGCTAATATTTTGCTGCAACCATTCGCTTATTTCCGGGAAAATGCCCCAAACCAAACTGCCGTAGAGAAACACCAGTAGAAGCGATACACCAAGAAGATTTTTGTTTTTTCGAATAAATCCGGTAATCAATAAAAAGAAAATCATACCGTAGATGAGTCCGCTGGCACCAATGTGTGTACTGCCCGTTGAACCCAAAATCCAAGTTCCAATGCCGCTAAGCATCCAAAGCGAAAAAATCATTTTCCAGAAATATTTTTGATAAAAATGAAAAATAAAACCACCCGAAACTATGAGGGGCAGGCTATTTGAAAGCAAGTGCGAAAAATCTCCGTGTAAAAAGGGTGAAAAAATTATGCCTCTGAGGCCAATCAGTTCATGGGGTTTTATTCCGTATTGATTCCAATCGAGATTGTATTTGAAATTGACGAAATAGGCAACCCAAATAAAAACCACCAAAACCGATGGCCAAAGTATGTCATCGATTATCCGTTGAAAAAGTTGCAGCATTATTCTATTGTTATGCTTTGCCATCCATCGCTGTTGGCAATGGCCGAAAGCTTTTGGTCTAAAACGTCCAACTCCGCGGGATGTTCACCAGAAACAACAACTTCTTTATTAATTTTTTTAAAATGATAACCCAAAATAACGCTGGGTAAGTCAGAAACGTGGGCAGGATATTCTTTTTTTAGCGTATCCCATCTAATTTCCTTCATTGCTTTATAAATGCTTTCGGTTTCTTCTTTTGAAAGCTGTTTGCTATAAGTTCCAACTTTTGAAACGAACCTTTCGCCTGTGTAGGTTGCCAAACCCGAGCCATCAATGGTCATCTTAAAAATAGGGCAAGTGCCGTAGCAAGCTGTTTTTTGAAACAAAATGTTCGCATTCTTTTGAGCTTTTTTGCCCGACTGACAAGAAAAAATAAACAATGTCAATAGGCACGAAACACCGACTTTTATGCCGCAAAGTTTCATTTCTGTTTACGTAAATCGGTAATTACAACACCCGGTTTTTTGCGAGGGTCAAACTTGAAAACTGCATCGGCCATTTCTAAGTTTGGAGTAAAACTGGTCACATTGTAGGTGGAGTTGATACCGTTTTTATTTAAAACCGACATTTTCATAATTTTATTAGATGCCTTTTCAATGTCAAGTTTAACCTTGAAGTAAGGTTTGTTTTTATTGGTGGGTGTCAGTTCTATTTTTTGAACTTTTTTACCTCCTGAAATTTCTTCGCCAGTATATTTCGATAAGAAACCGGTTTTGTAAATTGTAAAAATGTCGGCAGGATTAATTTCTTGGGCATTCGCGTCGTAGTCGGTAATTTGACACTCGTTTTCGTCTTTTAAATACGTCCACATTGTTTTTCCGTCGCAGTATATTTCCTGATCGCTCAATTCAATTTTAAACTTTTTAGCCTTTAGGTATAGAGTGCCAGATTCTGAAATGGCACTATTGTTTTGCCCGTTTTGAACTTTAATTGTAAAACCGGCTTTAATAGTTTTATAGGCCTGATACGTTTTGCTTACCCCATCAAGTATTTTTGTTGCTGTTGCATCTTGAGCAATTAGGGTAGTAATGCTGGCTAAAAACACAACTGCCAGCGATAAAGTAATAATAGACTTACGTTTCATAGGTGCAAATTTACGCAAGGTCATTCAAATATTGTTCCAAAGCATATTCATCTGGAAAAAGTACTTGTCGAGCTTTGCTTCCTTCAAATGGGCCAACCACGCCGTTACGCTCCAATTGGTCGATAATTCGGCCTGCTCGGTTGTATCCTATTTTTAATCTTCTTTGCAAAAGGGAGGTGCTACCCTGTTGGTGCTGAACAACTATTCTGGCGGCATCTTCAAATAGTGCATCTCGCTCTCCATCGTCTTCGATATCGGCTGTAGAGCCGGCATCTTCAGCCACTTCAGGCAATTGATAGGCAGAGGCATATCCTCTTTGTTCGCCAATAAAGGAGGTAATAACTTCTACTTCGGGTGTATCTACAAATGGACACTGCAAACGAACAATGTCGCTGCCATTACTAAACAAAAGGTCGCCTTTGCCAATTAACTGGTCTGCTCCGTTGCTATCTAAAATGGTTCGAGAGTCTATTTTGGAACTAACTCTAAATGCCACTCTGGCAGGAAAGTTTGCTTTAATTGTTCCAGTAATAATATTTACTGATGGCCGCTGTGTGGCCAAAACGAGGTGTATGCCAATGGCACGAGCCAATTGAGCCAACCGAGCAATGGGGTGTTCAACTTCTTTTCCGGCGGTCATAATCAGGTCTGCCACTTCATCAATTACCACTACAATGTATGGCAAAAAACGATGTCCTTCTTGAGGATTCAGTTTTCGTTTTTGAAATTTGGCATTGTATTCTTTGATATTTCTAACCAACGCGTCTTGCAAGAGGGCATATCGGTTATCCATTTCTACACAAAGGCTATTTAAGGTTCTGATAACCAATTTGTTGTCGGTAATAATTGCATCTCCCTCTCCTGGAATTTTGGCTAAATAATGCCTTTCTATGCGTTGATATAGGGTAAGTTCAACCTTTTTGGGATCTACCAATACAAATTTCAATTCAGAAGGATGTTTTCGATAAAGCAACGAAACTAAAAGGGCATTTAACCCCACAGACTTACCTTGACCCGTGGCACCTGCCATAAGCAAGTGAGGCATTTTAGCCAAATCGGCCACATACACCTCATTCGAAATGGTTTTGCCCAAACACACTGGTAAATCAAATTTGGAGTCTTGATATTTTTTGCTGGCAATGCCGGAACGCATCGAAACAATCTCCGATTCTTTGTTCGGTACCTCAATGCCAATGGTACCTTTGCCTGGAATAGGTGCAATTATACGAATGCCCAAGGCGGCCAAACTCAGAGCAATATCATCCTCGAGGTTTTTAATTTTAGAAATTTTAATGCCGGGTGCAGGCACGATTTCAAACAGAGTAACAGTTGGGCCTATGGTTGCTTTTATTTGTGATATTTCAATTTTGTAGTTGCGGAGTGTCTCTACAATTAAGTCCTTGCTACGTTTGAGTTCTTCTTCGGTTACCTCAGTTTTTTTGTCGTTATACTCATTCAAAAAGGTGAGATTCGGAAATTTGTAATCTCTCAAATCCAATGTTGGGTCGTATTCGGTGTCGATGGTGTAGTGTTCAGGTTGATTTTCGTCAACTTCTTCTTCTTCAATGATTTCCTCGATAGAAAAATCGAGTTCGTCATCAATGATAATTGGATTTTCCTTTGGTTTAACAATTTCTAATGGATGCTCTTCGAGTGTTTTTTTGATTAAGACTGGATTGGGTTTAATAATGTTATCAGGTTCTAATTCGGGTTCTGTTTTGTATTCTAATTTTATATTGTTTTCTTCAAATAAAGTGTCGTGCCGTTCGTCTAATTCTTCCTCTTCAAAATTAACAGTTGATGGTTTAGAACTAAAAAAACGAGTATTAATTTTTTTGTAAACCATTGCAAACCAATGGTATAGGTCTATGTTGAAGTTCCAAATAAGTATGCTGGCCAAATAGGCGGTTAGAATAAGAATTACTCCTAAAACTCCCACCATAGAATCCAACCAATGATATAATTCGTATCCAAAAAATCCAGCAATGTAAGGGTACGTGTTGTGGAAAATTAAACCTAACAACAAACCAAAAAAGGTAACGGTAAGTATGGCGTATTTTAGAGCAAAGTAGATGTTGAATACTTTTGAGTTGGTATAGATTCTTAACCCGACAAAGGCAGTCAAAAATACAATGGAAAAGGCCGTTAGCCCGAAACCATTATGCACTAATTGAAATGCCAATTTAGCACCCATTAATCGCATCCAATTGGCGGTGGCCTCCGGATATTTCTCAAAATACTGGCTACTGGTTACGGCACTTTCATCTATTTTCCAGGTAAACAGAAAGGATAAAAATGACAAAAACATAAAAATGGAGAACAGGCAAATAATGCCTCCAACAATTTTTCGAGTACGTTCATCTTTTAGCAGCACATGGGTTTTCCATGAGCCGGAATCTGTTTTTTTTGCTGTTTTTGAATTTGTTTTTGCCATTTAATTTTTTGAGCCGCAACCCACAAAATTAAACGCAGAAACAAGCTTTTACTGATATGCTTAATCAAACGGACTGTGGAAAATCAACCAAACACAAACGTTTCACCTTCAATGGCCAAATTTGTGTTGGCAAATACAGTTTTGGCCTCATCCAAAAGCTCTGTCAAATCATCGTATCGGGCAGAGAAATGACCGATAATTAGTTGATTTACAGATGCTTTTGTGGCAAATTGGCCGGCCTCTAAAGCGGTAGAGTGGTGGGTGGCTTTTGCTCTGTCTAAAAAATTATGCAAGTAGGTGGCTTCGTGGTAAAGTGCCGTTGTACCTTTAAATTTTTCAGCCAAATCAGGCCTATAAAAAGTATCTGTTATGTATCCGTAACTTGCTTTTGGAGTTGGTGGAAGTGTGAGTTCTGAGTTGGAGACAATCAGACATTTATTGACCTGAAAATCCGCTCCGGCTTTGATGTTTTTATATTCCTGAATCGGAATTTGATAACGCATGCAGGCTTCTATGTTTAGCTTTCTTTCCTCTTTTTTTTGATTGAATAGAAACGAAAAACACGGCAAACGATGCGAAACAGGAATCATTTGAACCATGAACTCCGTGGTTTGGAGGGTAACTTCTTTTTCAGGAATCAGTTCAATAAACTCTATTTCATACGGAAAATGCGATTCTGAAATTTGGGATAAAGTATCGTGAATACTTTTTAAGCCAATTGGCGAAACAATAATCAATTTTTTGGTTCTATTGTTTAATGACATGGTGTTGAGCAAACCAGGCAATCCTAAAAAATGATCGCCGTGCAGATGTGAAATGAAAATGTATCCAATTTTCTGAAAATTAATGGCATATTTCAACATTCGTTGTTGAATACCTTCGCTACAATCAATCAAAAAATGGTCGCTGCCACAATGCAAATATTGCCCGCTGGGGTTTCGCAATTTTGTTGGCGTTGCCGAATTATTACCTAAAATGGTAAGGCTAATTTCCATGTAGCAAGATTATAAAAAAGGATGGAGAACTACCAAGCCCACCTTAAAACTTTATTTTCGCAACGCGAAATTTATTTTTTTTAAAATTATCGAAAATGACAAAAACAGCTTTAATAACCGGAGCAACATCAGGCATTGGTAAGGCAACGGCCAATTTGTTGGCACAAAATGCCTTCAACCTAATTTTGACCGGAAGAAGAAAGGAACGATTAGAGGAGTTTAAAAAGGAATTAATTGAGAAATATGGTATAGTTGTGACAACCTTGTGTTTTGATGTTAGAAATAACAACGAGGTGGTAACGAATTTGCAACCTTTAATTGAAACCATAGATGTGCTGGTAAATAATGCCGGATTGGCCAGTGGGCTCGACAAATTGCAGGACGGCGATGTGGAGGATTGGGATAAAATGATAGATACAAATGTGAAAGGTTTGCTTTTTGTGAGTCGTCAAATCATACCAAAAATGATTGCACAAGGCCATGGACATATTGTAAATATTGGCTCTATTGCCGGAAAAGAAATTTACCCAAATGGCAATGTATATTGCGGCACAAAACACATGGTAGATGCCCTAAATTTGAGTATGCGTCGCGAACTGGCCGAGCATGGCATTAAGGTGTCAGCGGTAAACCCCGGAGCGGTGGAAACGGAGTTTTCCTTAGTGCGGCTGCATGGCGATGCAGAAAAGGCAAAAAAGGTTTATGAAGGCTTCGAAAATTTGGTAGCCGAAGATATTGCCGATGCCATCTACTACATCATTTCTCGGCCGGAACGGGTAAACATAAATGACTTGGTAATTATGCCTAAAGCACAACCGGCGGCAGGACAAATTATTAGAGATAAAGGATATTGACAAACTATATTTTTTGATATGGATTTTCGAAGCAAAGAGGTTTTAGCATTTATTCATCAGGCATTTGATGAGGACATTAAAGACGGTGACCATTCATCGTTAGCGGCCATACCACAAGGTACGCGTGGCAAGGCCAAGCTTTTGTTTAAAGATAATGGCATTGTGGCCGGAATTAATTTGGCTCAGGTAATTATTACAGAGCTTGACCCCGCGGCCTCTTTCCAAATTTTTAAAAAAGATGGCGATGAGGTAAAATATGGCGACTTAGGGTTTGTGGTAGAGGCCAATGTTCACGCTATTTTGGCTGGTGAACGATTGTTGCTCAATTGTATGCAACGTCTTAGCGGCATTGCTACCTATACGCAACGTTTGGTGAAACTGATGGGCAATTCTACCTCCAAACTTTTGGATACTCGAAAAACAACACCCAACCTTCGATTTTTAGAAAAATGGGCGGTAACTGTTGGTGGAGGTTACAACCACCGCATTGGCTTGTATGATATGATTATGTTGAAAGATAATCATGTTGATTATGCGGGAGGCATAACCAAAGCCGTGGAGCAGACACGAAATTATTTGAAAGAAAAGAATCTTGACTTAAAAGTGGAGGTGGAAACTCGAAATTTAGACGAGGTAAAAGAAGCCTTAAACTGTGTAGGTGTTGACCGGATCATGTTGGATAATTTTACTCCGGCACAAATTGTGGATGCATTGAAAGTGATTAATGGTAAGGTAGAAACCGAAGCCAGTGGAGGAATAAACGAAACAAATTTGGCCGAATATGCCGCCACGAATGTTGATTTTATCAGTATTGGTGCATTGACCCACTCTGTAAAAAGTCTCGACATCAGCTTGAAAGAGACGGATTGATATAGGTTTCTACAAACTTTTTGAGTACATCTTTTGGAATAGAATGTCCGCCTTCAAACCTAAAATGAATAGGGGTAATGCCATTTTCTTCAAAAAAATCCAATTGTTTTTGCCAAGATTTGTCTGTTCTAAAAGGGTCGTTTTCGTCATAAGCCAAATATACATTTGATTTTGAAAAAACAGAATTTCCTTTTTTTAGCTCCAAATCATCCGGAAAAGTACCCGACCATAAAACAATATTTTTTGGAGTAATGTCTGCCATAGCCAACCAACGACAGGCGGTGGCCACACCTTGCGAGAACCCAAAAATTTGCACGGTTTGATTGGGTTTTATGAGGGTTTGGTATAAGTTGGAAAGAAACATTGCGTTGTCCGAAATATCACTTAATCTATCCTCCCGTGTCATCCAGCTCGCAGCCACATCGCCATAAAAACCTTTTTTATAAAACCGATGCATACCCTCTGGAGCTACTATAGCCGTTTGTGGACTCAATAAATCTTCAAAGTTTTGAATAAAATCAATTGCCAACTGGGCATATCCATGCAAAACAATCCAAATTTCGGCGGCAGTTTCAATATTGCCGAGCGTAAAATATCGTGCTGTTTTTTGGGTGGTAAAGTGGTGTGTGGTCATTTTTTTAAGAAACCATATTCGTAAACCTTCGGTTCAATTTTGGATGCGAGTATTTTGAGATTTTCCCTCAATTCTCCAATGAGGCTCATATAGGTTTCGTCCGAACTTTTGTTGTTCATTTTTCCTTTTTCATTTCTACCTTGAAAATGCTCTCTGATGTCGTAAAGGGATGCATTTACATTGCAATGGGGCTGGGTGTGATAATATTTCCAAAGCTCTCTACCCGCATCAAAAACCGCAGTTGCCTCTTGCGAAAATTTTAGTGGTACTTCGTAGTGCGGTTTCGGCTCTAACAAAATGGAAAAAATGTTTGGTGTATCTTCTTTGGGTTTGATTTTCCCCTTTATAAACTGGGTCATAAAATTGCTCTCGAACTTTTCTCTCGAATTGACCTCTATTTCTGTAAATGGTATCCAGTGGTTTGTGCCGTATTTTGAACCAACGTAATTTTGGTTATGAAATAAACTAAAAGCCAGGCAATTATTTTGAAATTCTTTGTCCGTTTCCCAGCCATCGTTTGGAAATAAAAATTGGTCACGGTCATTGAGCCAAGTGGCGGGAATGCAATGTCTTATTGAGAGATAAATGCATGAAACGATAAGATTTACCGGCGTAATTATGAATTTTCCATCTCCTCCTAAAACTATAGTTTCAAAATTTGTAAAACGGATTCTGTTTTGATGTTGAAAATCGTTGCTGTTAAATATTAGTTTAGCTAATGGATTGTTTTTATCCTTAAAAGAAACAAGCCATTTGTTGAGCAGTGTAGAATTGTCATAGGTGGAAAATTCTTTTGTTCCTGTCAGGCATTTATCTCCATCGTAAACATCTGAAATTATTGAACTAAAAGGCTCTTCTCTACCTGAGTCGAATAGCTGAAAGCCAATTGGAAATTGGCCTTTTACATTGTCAAATGTACTTGCAGGAACAACAAAAAGTTTCTCGAGTTTTGCACGGAATAATTGCCTCATTGACAAAAAGTCTGGTGCATTGAGCATTTTTAGTTTTGAAAAACAACCAATTTTACATCCATTTATTTGTATGTAAATCCTGTACAAAAATTGAATATATAATTCGTCCTTTGCTTCTCCTAACTCATCACAATGCCATTTGGTATTGGCCACTCCCAAACCTCTTTTATACGGCGGATTAATATAAACCACCAATTTTTTACGTTTCTTTTCATTGTTGATTATGTCTTGAAGTGGTTTTGGTAGTTTGCTGAAATCATCATTCAAAAAATCAAACTGAAAAACGTGGTCGTCTAATAGGTTTGCACCGTTTTTTATTCGGTCGTGCATTACCTCAACATCTGCTTGGTCTAAGGTACTCGCCCAAATATTGTATTTGTTGGTTAATCCGGCTAATAAATTGCCGGTGCCTGCGGCACAATCCCACACATAATATTCGTCTTGCCAATCCTCGCCTAAAACGTCGGTCAAATATTTTTGTGAAAGCTCTACCCAAATTTGTGGAGTAAAAAAACTGCCTTTACGCTCTCTCACATCTTGAGGAACAAGCAAATCCCTTCGTTCTACAATGTAGTCCCAATATTCTTCGTTCGGCGGTCGTTCATATTTATTCCCAAATTGCGTGTGAGCTATTTGTTTGTCGGTAAAGTCTGTCCTTCTGCTACTGAACATTCCCATGTCATCAATTTTTCGGTCAAGTTCGTAGTGATCGTGATGAAGCAACACAAACAGTTTCTCCTTTAGGGTATTGTTTTCGTGCGATAATAAGTCGGCTAAATAAAAATCGCCATCAATAATCCCATTCTTTTTAGCAGCATCCCAATTTACGGCAATTGTTGGTTTCACGGTTTGCAACCATTTGTTGTAAATTATCATAAAGTTGTTTTTGTCAATTCTGGTCTTGGTCAAACCAAATTTTCCAACCTTAAAATTTGCCTTAATAAAACGAATTAATTCTTTTTCATCGTGGAGATAGTTGAAAAGTAATGCTTCTTTCTCAATAACCTGGGTTACCTTCTCCAAAATAAGTTTAAACTCTCTTGTTTCGTGGTTTGAGGGAGTAACGTTCCAGTTAAAATCATTCAAATAAAAAACGTCATGAATGGCATCGTATGGAACAAAAGCAATTTTTTCTCCATCAAATGCTCCCAACATAGCCGGTGGTAAAAACTTGTCAAAAGTTCGTGCTTTGCCGATGGTTAATATGAGTTGAACAATGGATTTATGTATATCAGAAGACCCCTTTTTGGCCTCCGCCCAAAGAAGAGACTCTTGGTTAAATTGTTCCGTTTGGCTGTGGTGCATACAAACACAGAAGTCCACATTGCCAATTATTTTGGTGCTGTCATACATCCAAAAAAAGTCCTGAGCAATTTTGTTTTTAAGTTCTTCTTCTCGTATGTTCTTATATTTCATTATGGGCAATTGCTTATTTATTGATTAGGTATGCAATTTTTATTTCTGGTGGAAAAATAAGCAAATGGTTTATTAAGTCTCATCATCCATCACATTTTTAAATAAAAATCTTTGGTTAACTCAATGTATTCTTCGGTGTATTCGTGTCGGGCAGTTTCTATGGTTAACTCATCGGTCAAAGTGTGGCTTGGGGTCAATCCTAAACACACCAATATTCGTTTGACTTCGGAGGTTTTTCTGCCTCTTACATGAACAATTTTTTCGAAAAATAAACCAATGTTTTCGGCTTTTTCAATCAATTCTTTTTGGCGGTTGGCCGGAAAAATCAAACAAAAATTTCCGTTTGGGTTAAGAAGTTTTTTGGCATAAAAAAGAAGTTCTTGCAAACTCAACGTTTCGTGCCGAGCAGTGGTTCTTTCTGTGCTTCCGGCAGGCAAACTATGTTCAAAAAAGGGGGGGTTGCTCACTATCAAGTCGAACATTGACTCGGTGTTATAATGCTGAATATCTGTGTGTTTAATTAATATTCTATCTGCAAAATTTGAGTTTTTAAAATTTTCCTTTGCCTCACAAAAAGCTGTTTTATCAATTTCTACTGCTGCGATTTTCGCATGCGAAAATCGCTGAGCCAACATCAACGCAATCAATCCGGTGCCGGTGCCAATGTCTAAAATATGTTTCGGATTTCTGTGCGTTGCCCAAGCCCCCAAAAGCACTCCATCTGTGCCAATTTTCATGGCAGAATGTGTTTGATTTATTTTAAACTGTTTAAATCTGAAAATGCTTTTTGTTGACACCCGACAAGTTTGAATGGGACTAAGTTAAATTTTCCAGCACTTTTCGCACGCTTCCCCATTTCAATAGGGCTTCTTTAGCCTGTTCATAACTCAATGTGCTTTTTTGCATAATCATTCTTGTTCCTCGATCAATTAATTTGGCATTGGTAAGCTGCATATCCACCATTTTGTTGCCTTTCACATGCCCAAGTTTAATCATTACGGAGGTGGTGAGCATATTTAAAATCATTTTTTGGGCTGTTCCGCTTTTCATTCGTGTGCTGCCCGTAACAAATTCAGGCCCTACCGGACAATCAACGGCAAAGTCGGCTATTTTGCCCATCTCGCTATTTTCATTGCAAGCTATAGAACCTGTTTTGATATGGTTTTCGGTACACATTTTTAGTCCGCCAATAACATAAGGTGTTGTGCCGCTGGCACTAATACCCACCACAAAATCATTTTCAGTAATGTCGTGAGATTTTAAATCAATCCAAGCCTGATGCCTGTCGTCTTCAGCATTTTCAACTGCTTTCCTAATGGCCGAATCACCTCCGGCGATAATGCCTATAACTCTTCCATGGGCAACCCCAAAAGTGGGAGGACACTCACTGGCATCAACAACGCCCAACCTGCCACTGGTGCCCGAACCTATGTAAAACAGTCGGCCACCGTGCGTCATTTTTTCAAAAATGGCTTTGGCTAATTTAGAAATGGAGTCAATTTGTTTTGACACGCTCACGGCCACAGATTGGTCAAGTTCGTTGATGGATTTTATTAAATCCACAATCTCCATTTGCTCAAGATTGTCGTATAAAGAATCGGTTTCTGTAGTGCGTTGCATGGCACAAAAAAAGTGGCTCGAGGCCACTTTTTAATTATTTTGTTTAAAAATATGTTCACATAAATCAGACGACTATCCAACTGAGTCATTTTCCGCAGGTCGCGGACGGTTGTGGTTTCCTTTATTATTTCCTTTAAAGTTGCCACCTCTTCCTCCGTTTCGGTTGTTGTTTCCGTTGCCGCCTCTTCGGTCGCCGCGGTCACCACGGTTTCTGTCATTTCTGTCTCCCCTGTCGCCGTCGCGGTTTTCGCGTCTTTGAGGTTCAACGTATCCTTCGGGTTTCTCAAGCAATACCTTTCTTGAAAGTTTGAATTTTCCGGTTTTTTTGTCAACGTCGAGAAGTTTTACTTTCACTTCTTCGCCATCTTCAAGCACACCATCCATGGTTTCAAGACGCTCCCATTTTATTTCAGAAATATGCAGCAAACCTTGTTTTCCCGGAAGGAATTCAACAAATGCACCAAACTCCATAATTCCTTTAACAACACCCTCATACACTTTGCCAACTTCTGGTTCTTCGCAAATGCCATCAATAATTTTCTTGGCTTGCTCCAATCCGTCTCTGTTACTCGACAATATTTCAACCCAACCAAAACCATCAATTTCTTCAATAGTAACAGTTGTTTTAGTTCTTTCTTGAATATCTTGAATAACCTTTCCTCCAGAACCAATAATCGCCCCAATTTTGTCTTTCTCTACTTTAAATTTAACCAATCGAGGTGCATGTGGCTTCAAATCTTCGGCGGCAGTAGAAATGGTTTTTTGCATTTCTTTCAGAATATGCATTCTACCTTCTTTTGCTTGCATCAAAGCCTCTTCCAAAACATCATAAGAAAGTCCGTTGACTTTCATATCCATTTGACAAGCATAGATACCGTTTTCGTTTCCAACCACCTTAAAATCCATGTCTCCAAGATGGTCTTCATCTCCTAAGATGTCTGTTAGGATGGCATATTTTCCTGAATCCTCATCGCTAATCATTCCCATAGCCACACCGCTGAGTCCTGCTTTCATTTTTATTCCGGCATCCATCAAGGCCATAGATCCTGCACAAACAGTTGCCATAGAGCTTGATCCGTTCGATTCTAAAATATCAGAAACCACACGAACTGTATAGCCTACATCGTCTGGCAACATTTTCTTTAAGCCTCTCATGGCCAAATTGCCATGACCAATTTCTCTTCTGCCAGGTCCTCTGTTTGGTCTTGCTTCTCCGGTAGAAAATGCCGGGAAGTTGTAATGAAGCATAAATTTGTTGTAGCCCGATAGATTTGGACTGTCCAACAATTGCTCGTCAAGTTTTGAACCAAGAGTCACGGTGGTTAATGATTGCGTTTCTCCTCTTGTGAACAACGCTGAGCCATGAGGTGATGGTAATGGACCAATTTCTGTCCAGATTGGGCGTACTTCATCAAGTTTTCGCCCATCCAACCGCTGACGGGTTTCTAACACCATATTTCTAACGGCAGCTTTTTTAACTTTTCCGAAATATTTCTTTACCAAATGACCTTTTTCGGCCATAAACTCTTCGCCAAGTTCTTCGGTGTATGAGTTAAATACAGTTGCAAACGCTTCACTGCGGGCATTTTTATCGGATGGTGTCACAGCCACATCATACAATTTTTGATATAAATCGGCTTTTACTTTGGCAGCCAATTCTTCATCGTTGTCCTCGTGATTGTATTCTCTTGGAGCAGGACGGCCACCCAATAGTTCGCACAATTCTAACTGTGCAGCACATTGTTTTTTGATGTAGTCGTGAGCCACTTTCAAGGCTTCTACCATTTCTTTTTCTGAAATGCCGTTCATTTCGCCTTCCACCATGTTTATGTCGTGGGCGGTTCCGGCTACCATTAGGTCAATATCACTTTTCTCCATTTCATCGCGAAATGGGTTGATGATAAATTTTCCATCAACTCTGCCCACCCGCACCTCAGAAATAGGGCCTTCAAACGGAATGTCGGTAATGGTAATGGCCGCTGATGCCGCCAAACCAACCAAACAATCTGGATTTATATTCTCATCATTAGAGATAAGTTGGATATAAACCTGCGTTTCAGAATGATAATCGTTTGGGAATAATGGTCGCAAAGCACGGTCAACCAAACGAGAGATTAAAACCTCATAATCACTCAATCGGCCCTCTCTTCGTAAAAAAGAACCTGGTACGCGGCCAACTGCCGCAAATTTTTCTTGGTAATCAACAGAAAGTGGTAAAAAATCAATGCCTTCTCGGGCTTCTTTTAAAGAAACCACGGTGGCCAAAATCATGGTGTTTCCCATGCTCAGTACAATTGAGCCATCGGCCTGTCTGGCCATTCTTCCTGTCTCTAAGGTTATAGCTCGGCCATCGCCGAAATCAATTGTTTTTCTAATTGCTTGTAAATTCATAATAAATTAAATAAGGATAAAAAATCTGATTGCATAACAACAAAAAAAGACCTTTGGCAAGTGCTGCGAAGGTCTTTTTTTGAGTTTAACACATAGCGTGTTTTATTTTCTTAAACCAAGTTTTTGAACAATTTCTCTGTAACGGAAAATGTCTTTTTTGGCAATGTAATTGAGCAAGGCTCTTCTTTTACCAACCAGAGCAATCAAACTTTTTTCGGCTGAATAATCTTTTTTGTTCACCTTTAAGTGTTCGGTTAGGTGCTTAATGCGGTGGGTAAACATCGCAACTTGAGCTTCCGAATTTCCGGTGTTTTTATTATCTCCACCGTGCTCGGTAAACATTTCTTTTTTAATTTCTGCTGTTAATCTCATGTTAACGTAACTAATTCTTTTTCGTCTCTTGTGTAAATAAGTCGGCAAAAATAGTTTTTTTAGTATTATTCCCATAGTTTTTATGAGTTTTTTTGGAATGCTACTGAATTGGTTTTACCTTTTGTTTAGTCGTTGTTGTTTGGTCGTAGTTACACTATGGGTTCAGACTGTGTTACCCAATGGAAGATTTGATTTTTGTAACTTTTGATACTTTATTTCGGTTATATTTGTGCAATTACTAAAGCGAATTTAATATGAATGTATGGTGGTCGGAACTAACTAAACTTGAGCAAATATATTGGATTATTGCCGCAACAGCCAGTTTATTCTTTTTGTTTCAAATGGTTTTAACCTTTTTTGGTGGTGGAGATTTGGAGGATTCTCATTTGGATGTGGATAGCGAGGTAGATGGCGACCACGGCATGGGCTTTCAATTTTTTACGCTAAAAAACCTTATTGCTTTTTTTACGATATTTGGCTGGGTAGGCATTGCTTGCTTGGGCAATGGCCTTGGCGACGGGCTTTCGGTTTTGGTGTCGGTGGTGGCCGGGTTGTTGATGATGACGATTATGGCGGCCATATTCTACTATACCAGCAAATTGGCAGAAGATGGTAGTCTTGATTTGAAAAATGCCCTGGGTGCTCAGGGGGAAGTTTATCTTACCATTCCCAAATCAAAAGGCGGTTTTGGAAAGATTCATATAAAAATTCAAGGTTCTCTGCGTGAGTTGGAAGCCATGACCAATGATGAGGAAGATGCGGCGACTGGCTCTCTTGTAAAGGTGGTTGAGGTGAGCAATAACAACATTCTAACTGTAACAAAACAATTTTAATTTTAACTATAAAATAATAACATGGAGACTATAGCAATAGCAATTGTAGCAGCTGTTTTATTTGTATTTATCCTCATTTTTTCTCTTCTGAGACGATATAAACGCTGCCCTTCTGACAGAATTTTGGTGGTATATGGAAAGGTGGGAAAAGATGGAGATAAACTAAACCGTACCGCAAAATGTATTCATGGTGGGGCAGCATTTATTTGGCCGGTAATACAGGATTATGCGTTTCTTGATTTGACCCCTTTATCCATCGAAGTAAACCTTACCAATGCATTGAGTAAGCAGAATATTCGGGTGGATGTACCTTCTCGGTTTACCATAGGTATATCAAACGAACCGGGGGTAATGGAAAATGCTGCCGAACGTTTGTTAGGATTGACAAAAGATAGCATTCACAACTTGGCTTTAGATATAATTTTTGGCCAATTGCGTTTGGTGGTTGCCACCATGGATATTGAAGAAATAAATAACAATAGGGATAAATTCTTGGCCAATGTCAGTTCAAATGTGGAGGCAGAGCTAAAAAAAGTTGGACTAAAATTGATAAACGTGAACCTAACCGACATTCGAGATGAGTCGGGGTATATTGAGGCGTTGGGTAAAGAAGCCGCGGCCAAAGCTATAAACGATGCAAAGAAAAGTGTAGCCGAAAAAAATAGAGATGGTTCTATCGGTGAAGCGGTTGCCCTGCAAGAGCAAAGAATAAAGGTGTCGGATGCAAATGCGATGGCTGTAGAAGGGGAGAACCTTGCAAAAATTAAAGTGGCCAACTCGGATGCATTGAGAAGACAGAGAGAAGCAGAAGCCGAGAAAATGGCCATTGCCACCGAAAAAGTGCAGGCGGCCAAAGCATTAGAGGAGGCGTATGCGGCTGAGAAGGAGGCCGAAAATGCCCGTGCACAAAGAGAAAAGGCAACCCAGTATGCCAATGTGGTGGTTCCTGCACAAATTGATAAAGAGAAAATTGAAATTTCGGCTGAGGCTCAAGCGGAGCAGATAAGGCGTGTGGCGAAAGGTGACTCTGATGCCATATTTATGAAGTTGGAAGCCGAAGCAAAGGGTAATTTTGAAATGCTTACAAAACAGGCAAAAGGATTTGAGCAACTTGTAAGTGCGGCAGGCAAAGATCCAAAAGATGCTGTTTTGCTGCTCATTGCCGACAAATTGCATGAATTGGTTGAGCTTCAGGCAAAAGCCATTAGCAATATTAAAATTGACAAGGTTACTGTATGGGATAGTGGCAAAAATGAAGATGGAACAAACTCTACGAGTAACTTTCTGTCGGGTATGTATAAATCTGTGCCACCACTTCAAGACTTGTTGAATATGGCCGGAATGCAGTTGCCTGAATATTTAAAAGGCAAAGATTTAGAGGAAAAAACTCCAAAATCAGCTTCTAAAAAGAATCCGCCGAAAACGGAATAGGAGTTACCTTAACAATTCACAGTTAAGGATTACCCATTAAACCTGGGCATCAAATCCATTCGCCGCAATTCGGAGATATACTCGTTGGTGACGTTGATTTTTTGACCGGTACTGAGTAGGTCAATTTTATAGCGAAGCTCTTTGTATAGTTTTAATAATAACAAACATCTTATCTTTACCGATTAGTGTCACCGTATTGAGCTATATATTCGGCAGGTAAGTCATCCAATTCGTTTTGAAGCATGGCTTCCTCATACAAAGTTAGTAAGCCAATTTTTTTTCGCATTTCGTCCACTTTTGCAAGATTGTAGTATTGTCTTTTCTCGGATAACCCATATCCAACAAAAGGCAATGAACCATAGTAATGTTTTCTGTACCCAGTTGCCGGGTCAAACCCAAAATCATAGTCAACGCAAGATGCAAAATAATCATTGGAGAGATATCCTTTCTCCACACCTTTGATCATGGCAGTCAGTATCATGTTTAATACGGCGGTGTCACTTCTTTTTGAAAAACAATGACGCATAAGCAAGTAAAAATCAGCATAAGCTATACTGCCAAATTCTCTCCTTTCTTTGGGATAACCAAATTCCTCAACGTAATTCAAAATGTATTTTTGCGAGGTTTTGTCAAAGGAAGTGTATAGGGCAGTATTTAAGGTCATTATATCTTGAGTTGGATTTTTTAATATTTCAACTCGCGTAGTACTATCGATATGTTTGTAAACATTTATTCTAAGAAATTGGTCGATAATATCGTAATACCGAACACTTCGAGCTGCATTTACATCATGATTCATTAAAAAAGTCATTCTCCAGTTGTCTTTATTCGAATCAACATATTCGAGAACCGAAAGTGGTAATTTGGCTCTTCGCTCAGCATTTAAAAATGTGCTTGTTTTGTAATCAATGAAATAGGTTAAGTATTCTTGGATATAGTCTTTTAGTTTTTTCTCGTCTGGATTTGGAGCAAAATAAATTTCAACATTTACAAAGTACTGAATATGTAACCCAAACTCCTTATGAACTTTGAATGCCTCATAGAAATAATAGGATGCCGAATCGTAGTTCTTATGAAAAACTTGCATCCGACCCTTATTAAAATGCTCGTAATAGACCTGTACGTTTGAATCTAAATTAATGGGGGCATTTAACAAGGAATCAATGCTAAAAGCTTGAATGAGAAGAGAATGAAACAAAAAAATACCGAGAATTGTGGATTTTTTGAGGGTACGATTTGTTAGGCATCTACGCTCATCGGACTCTTGTCTTATTACCAAGAAGTTTTTCATCAATTTTTTTGGATACAGGTTCTGCATTAAATAATATTTTGGGTTGATTGATTGCGAGGTAATATATTAGACTTGTTATTTGCACTCCTTATTCTTCCTAATTTTCTCATTCTTAAATTTTGATAAATTTTAACAATCCGAAGGAATTGATTAATAGAACGTTCTATGTTTACACAAAAGTATTCTCTTTTTTTGGTACGTCAATTTTTAATACCATAGCATAAATTTATCAGACTCAATAGCTGCGAAATAATTTTTTGGTTCAATCACCCATTAAACCTGGGCATCAAATCCATTCGCCGCAATTCGGAGATATACTCGTTGGTGACGTTGATTTTTTGACCGGTACTGAGCAGGTCAATTTTGTAGCGAAGCTCTTTGTCTCGTATTTCAAACACCAAACTGGTGGTACCCTTGTTGTCTGAATTAATGGTGTGCAAATCGGTCACCATTTTGTCGTCAAGTTTTTCTAAATCAATAGTTAAGGTAAGTTTTTCGAGATATTTTTCGCGTATGTCCTCCAAATAGTCAATCGATACCAGGCGAATTTCTTTTCTTCCAGGGTCGCGAAAACTGTCTTGTGTTTTTGCGGTCAAATACAGCATCGAATTTGGGGCAAGATATCCTCTAAACTTGGCGTAATCATCTCCAAAAAGTGCAAATTCGTATGTCCCGGAGTAATCTTCTACGGTGAAAATGCCAAAGGCTTTGCCGGACTTGTTTATGCGACTGTTGTGTACCGTAACGATTCCAGCAAGTTTTATGGGTCTGTTTATTTTCTGAATGTTTTCATCCGTCAAATCTGCTAATTGCATATTACAGAAAATCTCAATATCGGTCTTATGTGCATCCAATGGGTGACCTGAAATGTACATGCCTATTACTTCTTTTTCGCGATTCAGCATTTCCATTTTATTCCATGGAGGAATTTCCGGAAGTTTTGGCTCGCTCAGCGAAACGCCTGAATCGCCACCAAACAAACTGGCTTGCGATGTCAATTGCTCGGCTTGATATTGGTTGCCAAATTTTAGGGCGAGTTCGATGCCGCTTGTTTCGCTATTGTCGCTTACCAACATGGAGCGGTAGCAACCTTCAAAACGGTCGAAGGCACCCGCAAGAGCCAATGCTTCGAGTGATTTTTTGTTTACTGTTCTTAAATTTACCCGTTTGGTAAGGTCAAAAATGGAGTCGAAAGCTCCTTTATCATTTCGTTCTCGCACAATTTCTTCAGCGGCAGCCTCGCCAACGCCTTTTATTGCGGCCATTCCAACCCGTATGTTTCCCTCATTATTAACCGAAAACGACAAAAGGCTTTCGTTTATATCCGGACTCAAAACTTCGATTTTCATGTTTTTGCATTCTTCCATAAACATCGAAAGTTTTTTTATATCGCTCATGTTGTGCGTTAGCACCGCCGCCATATATTCTGCCGGATAATGGGCTTTTAAATAGGCCGTTTGGAAAGCCACAACTGAGTAGCACGTGGCGTGGCTTTTGTTGAACGCGTATGCCGCAAAGGCCTCCCAGTCTTTCCAAACTTTTTCCATCACGGTGGGTTGGTGGCCCCGTTCTTCCGCACCTTTTATGAAGTCGGGTTTCATCTTATCGATGATGTCTTTCTTCTTTTTACCCATGGCTTTCCGAAGGTTGTCGGCCTCGCCTTTGCTAAATCCGGCCAGCTTTTGCGAGAGTAGCATTACCTGCTCTTGATAAACCGTAATGCCATAAGTCTCCTCCAAAAACTCTTTCATGTCGGGGTCGTCATACACAATTTCCTCTCTGCCGTGTTTTCGGTCAACAAAGTTGGGTATGTATTCCATTGGCCCCGGTCTATAAAGGGCGTTCATGGCAATCAAATCTTCAAATTTGGTGGGTTTTAAAGCACGCAAATGTTTTTGCATACCATCACTTTCAAACTGGAAAATGCCAATGGTTTGGCCTTTTTGAAACAGTTCGTAGGTTTTTTCATCTTCTAATGGTATTTCGTCAGGGTCTATGTCTATGCCAAAGCGTTGTTTTATAAGTGCAATGGCATCTTTAATAATGGATAGAGTCCTCAATCCTAAAAAGTCCATTTTGAGCAATCCGGCACTTTCCACCACACTGTTGTCAAATTGGGTTACCAATAAATCCGAATCTTTGGCTGTTGTTACCGGAATAAGATTGGTAATCTCCTCGGGGGTGATAATAACACCACAAGCGTGTATGCCAGTATTTCTGACCGAACCCTCCAGCAATTGGGCTTCCCGCAATACTTCTCCCTCTAATGATTTTTCGGACGAAAGTGTTCTTAACTCCTCCACATTCAGCATTTGGTCGGAGTTTAGTCTTTCTTTCAGCACTTTTATATCGTCATTAAAAATGCTTTTTAAAGAAATATCAGGAATCTTTTTGGCTATTTTGTCCACGATGGGAAGCGGCAAATCCAATACTCGTCCTACATCTCTAATAGAAGATTTGGCGGCCATAGAGCCATACGTTATAATCTGTGCTACATTCTGTTTTCCGTATTTGTCAACCACATAGTCAATTACTTTGCCCCGTCCAACATCGTCAAAGTCAATATCAATATCGGGCAATGAAACCCGCTCAGGATTTAAAAAACGCTCAAACAGAAGGTCGTATTTGATGGGGTCCACATTAGTAATACCCACACAATAGGCCACCGCCGAACCGGCGGCAGAGCCTCTACCGGGACCGACAGAAACTCCCAGTTGGCGGGCAACTGAGGTAAAATCTTGCACAATAAGGAAATAGCCAGGGTATCCGGTATTTTGGATAACAGAAAGCTCAAAATCCAATCGTTCTCTAATTTCTTCAGTTATTTCTCCATATCTTTTTTTGGCTCCTTCATAAGTCAAATATCGAAGATATTCATCTTGTGTTTTAAAACCCGGGGGCAGCACAAAGTGCGGGAGAAGTACATCTCGTTGCAATTGTGGCGGAGTTATTTTATCAATGATAAGGTTGGTGTTATCCAACGCATGAGGCACATCGCTGAATTTTTGCAGCATCTCTGCCTGAGTTTTAAAATAAAACTGGTTGTTGGGAAAGCCAAATCGCTCATTTCTTCCGTCTCCAATTGGTGTAGCTTTCGAGTCGCCGGTGTTTATGCACAGCAAAATGTCATGAGCGTTCCAATCTTCCTCGTTTACATAGTGAGAGTCGTTGGTGGCAATAACTGGAACATTGTATTTTTTGCTCCATTTTAAAAGCACCTGATTTACATCTTCTTGGCTTTTGCCTGTTCGGTCAAGGTCTTTCAAATCGTGGCGTTGCAGCTCTATGTAATAATCTTCGCCAAAAATGTCGAGCCATTCTAAAAATACCTTTTCTGCCTCTTCTTCGCTTTTGTGCAAAATGGCTTGTGGCACCTCCGCCCCAATGCAGCAGGTGGTGGCAATAATGCCATCTTTATATTTTTTGATTAGTTCTTTATCAATACGAGGGTATTTTCCGTATAGCCCTTCAATAAAACCCAGAGAGCAAAGTTTTGATAGATTTTTATACCCCTCTTGGTTTTTGGCCAACATAAGTTGGTGGTATCTATTGTCGCGGTCGCCACCCGTAAATGAGCGTCTATGTCGGTCTTCCACCACGTAAAATTCGCAGCCCACAATGGGTTTTATGCCATGTTTTTCGGCTTCGGTAACAAACTTAAAAACACCAAACATATTGCCGTGGTCGGTAAGGGCCACGGCTTTCATGCCGTCGGCTTTTGCCTTGGCCATCATGCCCGGAATGCTGGCAGCCCCGTCTAACAACGAAAATTGAGAATGACAATGAAGGTGACAAAAATCGGGCATGCGTTACTGTTTTTTTTGTTTGAGCCGCAAGGTAGCAAAGCATCAAAAAAGTTACAGTGAATTGTGGATTTTTTATGGGTATTGTTGATTAGAAGTTAAAAAACCTATCTTTGACATAATGCATAAACGAATCGCCTCTCATCTATTGCTCTTTCTGCTTTCATGTGTGGCTTTTGTTGGATGTCAAAAAACAGAATCTCAAATAGCAAAATTGGAAAAATCAAAAGAAGAAGTTTCTCCATATTCTTTTCTAGAAATTTACGCTGAAATAGAAAAAATAGAAAACGACCTCTTTTTTATTGAGTTGCGTGTTTTTAATTCGGGTCATTCAGACCAACATTTCAATCCGCACTCATGTAATGTGGAAAGCAGTTTTATGCTGGACAACAAAGAGCATTTTGAAATGTATTTTGAGAATCGGGAAATATGCTATTGTTCAAGTTTACTGACTGAGGCTATCAAACCACTGGAAACGAAAATCTATCATTTGACGGTGAGGCGTTTGGCAGCAACAGACTCTGATGCAGAATCGGGGTTTAGGTTAGGCATTTCTCACAAGGGCAAAGAAATTTGGTCAAACAAGATATTAGTTGATTCAAATCTTGATAAGGTTGAAATTACGGATTAGCTAGATTTTAATGAGAAAGTGGAAACAAATTTTGATACTTATTTTTCCAAACGTGTTGGCATTCCAAACCCGGGCTCAAATCATTTTGGAACAGGCGTTTGATTCTACTATAACCTACAGTCAATACTATTTGGATACAACCAACCGAAATTTCTTGTTTTTGCAGAGTGATTGTACTACCGAGGTAATTGGTCGTGGAATCTATAAACAGATTAATGATTCATTCATTTTTCAATTTCAACCTTTAGATAGGCAAGCGGATTTTGATTATGAACTAGATACAAATCGCATAACTATTGAGATTTTGGATTGGTGTTTAAGACGACACGACGAGAGAATCTCTATGGAATATAATGATTCAATGTATTCCTTAGATTCTGCAGGGGTCGTTGTTCTAAATTATTGGGGTGGGAAAATTATCGTAGAATCTTTGAAGACGTATGGGCAGATGATTGAACTAAGCCCCGAATACTCTTGGGAAACACATATAATGTTAACTCGGCAGCTCAGTAAAAAAGTAACACTAAGACAAACAGGCGAACATTACATGTTAAAAAGGCAAGAAAAGTTCTATCGGGAAAATCGGCTGTTTGAATTAAGAAAGTCGGGATGAATGACCAATACAATTGTGTTTAGTTTGAACCAATTGTCTATTATTACATAATTGGATGGACTATTCTCCTAAATGCACCTAAATTCGCAGCATGAATCTTTCAGAGCAAATTTCGGAACAACTAAAAGCGGCCATGAAGGCCAAAGATCAGGCCACCTTGCGTTCGCTTAGAGCCATAAAAGCGGCTTTACTTTTGTTAAAAACTTCGGGAAGCGAGCCAACAGAAGCCGATGAAGTGGCGGCATTGGTTAAAATGGCCAAACAACGCCGCGATTCTATCGAAATTTTTAGACAGCAAAACCGAGAAGATTTGGCCGTTATTGAAGAAGAAGAGTTGGCCGTTATCGAAACTTTTTTACCAAAACAACTTACTGACGAGGAGTTGGCTGCCGAAATAAAAACCATTATAGCTCAAACAGGGGCTTCTGGCATGGCTGATATGGGCAAGGTAATGGGCATGGCTTCACAAAAATTAAAAGGCAAAGCCGATGGAAAAGCTATTGCCGATAAGGTAAAGGCATTGTTAGCCGGATAATTTCTGCCTATTTTGATAAGCGGTTTTTTAAAAAAATACTTCGGAAAGTTTTGGAGTTATTTGGTCAAATTCTATAAGGAGGAGTTTGACTGGAAGTATCTCTTATTTTTGATTGTTTTTCTTGGGGCTTCCATTTATTGGGCGTATTCGCCAAACGCTCATGGCGAGCCAAATTTTATTCGATTCCGATATACGTACTTGAGGAGGTGGGGAAGTTTTACTTTCTATGTTGTGCAGTATGCCGTGCCGTTTTTGGTGGCCTACCTGAGCTACATTTTCTTTAAAGGAAAATTTAAACTTCTCACGGATATCCGGTTTTGGCTTTTGTTTGCTTTTGCAGTTTCGATGTTTGCCTTTCGTGGGGCTTTGCAATGGAAAGTCAATGATGTTGTTGGTAAATTAGTGTTTGAAACCTATCCCAATTTTTGGAAAAGACTCATTTTTGATATTGCCAGAATGTTGGCCGTAATGATACCTATTACCATCTATTGGCTATTTGATAGAAAATCTTCGGAAACGCCTTATGGGTTTACGGTCAAAAATTTCGATTTAAGACCATACTTTCTTATACTCGGGGTAATGCTGCCCTTTGTTATTGGTTTCGGGCTCACCGATCATTTTGGCGGGTATTATCCGCGGGGATTAAAAAATCTAGATTATTATTTTGGTAATGGTGTGAAACCACCGCAGGGTCATTTGTTGCTTTATGAACTCATTTACGGACTCGACTTTGTTTCGATTGAGTATTTTTTTCGGGGTTTTTTAATCATCGCTTTCATCCGCTTTGCCGGGCCAGGAGTTATTTTGCCAATGGCTTCTTTTTATGTCTTTATACATTTCGGAAAACCGATGATAGAAACAATTAGTTCTTTTTTCGGCGGAGCTATTTTAGGGGTTTTATCATACTACAGCCGTTCTATTTGGGGGGGCATTGTGGTACACATGGGTATTGCGTGGCTTATGGAGCTGGGAGCCTACTTGGGAAGTTTTTAACAAATCCAAATGCCCCTTAATTTCTAAATGGTTTTAAAAAAAAGAAAATTAATCGATACTTTTTCGTACTTTTTTGGTGTATTCTCTCATAGAATCCCGCAAATCGCGGTGGTTTTCAATCATGTCGTTTTTTATCCAAATGGCCGCTATAACATGAGTCAACTGTTCGCCTTCGTCTGCACCACCAATTTCTATTTCCGGAGTTTGTTCCTCTAAAATAGCCGCCTCCGCAGCTTCTAATTGAGTTTTTTCAAAATTCTCAACCAAATGTTTTACTGTTGGTAAATGCATTATCCAAGCTGATTTATTAGTTCAACAACATTTTCTTCTTTATTCGTGGCCGCCCCACTCACTAGTTCTCCATTTTTAAAAATGGCAAAATAGGGTAGGTTATTCACTCCGGCCATTTTGCGTGCATCTAAATTTTCTTCGGCATTTACATCAAGGAAAAGGACATCCTTAAATCGTTCATCATCCGATAATCGTCGAAATTTTGGGGCAAATAACTTGCAACTGCCACACCAGTTGGCAAAATATTTTACTACTACTTTCTCGTTTGATTGCAACAAATCCTTAAAATCGCTATCGGTGCTTATCTGTACACTCATTTCTCTGTTTTTTCTGACAAAGTTAAGAACTCTATTTGTCAATAAAAATTATATGATTTTATAACTGTATAGTTTTTGATTATTATGTAAATTCTTCGATTTTACATAAGTCGGTTTTGATAAATTTTTATAAATGAGGTATCTTTGAAGAAAAGATTGTTATGGATAATATCCAACTTTACACTGAAATTAGTAAACTTCCAGCGGCACTAAAGCAGGAAGTAAAGGATTTTGTGGATTTTTTAAAATCAAAAGGCAAGTCAAAAATTGAAGTAAAACAACGAGAATTTGGTTGTGCCAAGGGAATGTTCAACATGCCTGATAATTTTGATGATGCTTTAGAAGATTTTAAAGAGTATATGCAATAATGAATTATTTGTTAGATACGCATGCCTTAATTTGGTTTCTAAATGGAGACAATCAGCTACCTACAAAATCAAAAAACATAATCAAAAAACTTGATAATAAGTGCTATGTTAGTATTGCTTCAATATGGGAAATTGCTATTAAAATATCACTCAATAAGTTGTACTTGAACGGTGGATTTGGAGAAATAGCCAAGATAATTACCAAATACGACTTTGAACTATTACCCATTACGATAGAGCATATTGCTGGAATTATTGACCTTGATTTTTATCACAGAGACCCATTTGATCGAATCATTGTTGCACAAGGAATTATAGAAAATATTCCGATAATAACCAAAGATGAAAATTTCGAAAAATATGATGTAGAAGTGGTATGGAGTTAAACTAAAACTCCTCAATTAAAATGCCCATCTTGCCCATTTGAGCATCTCGAAGTGCCTGCATAAGCTGGGTTTCATTGTTCATTACAAACGGTCCATAGCTTGCCACTGGTTCGTTAATAGGTTTTCCGGCCAACAAAATAGCCCTTGTTACGTCGTTGGCCTCTATCAAAATTTCGGTTTCTTCACTTTTCTCAAATACGGCCATATCTTTCATAAATACGCGTTTACCACTGTTTATCGTAACATTTCCATCCAAATTGTAAAATAAGGCATTGAAATCTGACGGAATATCCAATAAAATTTTTCCACCTTTTTTTAAATCCAGCCTTAAAATGAGAAGCGGCCAATCCACTTTTGTAGGCCCCTTCATTCCAAACTGCTCGCCAGCTATTATTTGGATAGATGCTCTTTCGTCATCAGAACAGAAAACAGGAATTTTAGACTCATCTAATGCTTGATATTCAGGTTGTTTCATTTTTAAATTCGCAGGGGAATTAACCCAAAACTGAATAAATTCAAACATACCGCCATTTTCGGCCAATTCCTTGCTGGGGCGTTCGCTATGGGTAATGCCCATGCCCGCATTCATCCACTGCGTACCGCCCGATTGAACCACCGAATCGTTTCCTCGACTGTCTCTATGATGCACAGCTCCATCAAAAATGATAGTAACCGGAGAAAAGCCCCGATGCGGATGAGGCCCAACACCCAAATCTTGTTGTTTCCGATTGCCAAGAAGCTCGTGTTTCCAATGGTGAATAAGCAAAAACGGATCGTGCATTTCTAATTCGCTCACTGGAAGAGGTTGGTCGATAATATTGCCTCCCATATTTACTTTTTCTGCTGGAATAATGGTACTAATCTCTCGCATTTTTCTGTTTTTAGTGATAAACAAGTGTGTGGCTTTTAGGTTTTAGCAAAGAGTAAGCTACTGTCGCCATAACTCAAAAAACGATATTGATTGTTCTTTGCTTCGTCATAAATATTTTTCCAATCACTGCCAACCAAGGCCGATACCAGCAGAAGCAAGGTTGACTTGGGTAAATGAAAATTCGTTATCAAAGCGTTTATCGAACGGATTGTATAACCAGGCATAATCATTAATTCGCTGCTGCCATGTATTGATGATAAATCATTTTTGAAGGCGTAATCTATTACTTGTTTTATAGATTCTTCAAACGAAATGGTACTATCCTTTCGATAAGGATAGTGTTGTTCCACAAAAAAAGGTTCCGCTTCTCCTTTTGATAGTTTAACACCACACCAATAAAGAGATTCCAATGTTCGCAAGGTGGTAGTTCCAGTAGCAATTCTATAGTTTGAATTGGCTATTTTTTGTAGTTGCTCTATCGATACACTAAAAAATTCATTGTGCATTGGATGTTTCCAAACCAATTCTTCATCAACAGGTTTAAAAGTTCCTGCTCCTACATGTAAGGTAACTTCAGCGGTGTTAATGTGTTTTTGGTTGAGCTGGTCAATGATATTTTGAGTAAAATGAAGCCCGGCTGTTGGGGCGGCCACTGCTCCATCGTTTTTCGCAAAAACGGTTTGATACCTGCCTTTGTCCTCAACCTCTTCAGCTCTTTTTATATATGGGGGCAGCGGCATATTGCCAATTTTTTCAATCACTTCCGAAAAACTTATTTCCGCATCCCAATCAAATTCGACAATCATTTTAGCTCTATCCAAAAGTTTGGCAGATAACCCAAAATTTTCCATTTGAACAACCAAAACTTCACCATCTTTCCACTTTTTGGCATTTCCAACAAGACATTGCCAAGCAATTTTGGAGTCTTTAATTTTTAGCACACGCTCCACATCGGTGGAGGGCGTAACAGGATTTAGTAAAAACAATTGAATAACCGCCCCTGTAGCTTTTTTGGCAAATATTCGTGCCGGAATAACTTTGGTATTGTTGAAAATAATCCATGAGTTTTCGGGCAAAAAATGGGGCAAATCATGAAAATGATAATGACTTATTTGATTGTCTTTATAAATCAAAAGCTTTGAATCGCTGCGGTTTTTAAGCGGATGCTGTGCCACCAAATCGGTGGGCAAATCATAGTCAAAGTCGGATATTTTTATGTTTTGAAAGTGCTCAATACTCACGCCAATTCAAATTGTTTTCCGGGCAAATTTCGGACAACATTTTTAAATTCGAGTTCCAATAAAAGAAAAGCCAATTTGCTGGCAGAAAAATCGGTTCGGTTCGACAGCGAATCAATGCTGAGTACCCCATTTGTTTTCAAGCTATCCACTATTATTTGTTCGTCGGTTGTAAGTTCTACAAACAAAGTCGTTTGTTTGGTCGTTTTCTTGGTTTCGATGTCCCATCCCAATGCAAAGGCAATATCGGCGGCACTTTCTACCAATGTAGCTTTGTTGTTTTTTATCAGATAATTGCAACCGGCCGTTTTATCATCGCCCGGGCGGTTTGGTATGGCAAAAACATCTCGGTCATATCCAAATGCAAGATTAGCCGTTATCATTGAGCCACCTTTAATGGCTGTTTCTACTACCAAAACGGCATCTACCAAGCCCGCCACAATTCTGTTTCGTGTCGGAAAATTCTCTCTATCCGGATTTGTCTCGCTTTTGTATTCTGTGATAAGTGCACCACCATTTTCAATCATTTCATTGGCCAAATTCGAGTGCGTGGCCGGATAAATTCTATCCAACCCATGTGCCAACACACCAATTGTTTTGAGGTTGTTGTTTACCGCAGCTTTATGTGCAAAAGCATCTACCCCGTATGCCAATCCGCTGTATATTGTGGGGTTGTATGTTTTTAAATCAGCAACGATTTGATGGGTAATGTCTCTGCCAAAAGCACTGCATTTGCGAGTGCCAACAATAGCCAACGAGCGGTTTTCAAAATCTGCAAAATCGCCCTTTTGAAACAATAGAATGGGGGCATCTGCAATCTGTTTTAGCTTATAAGGGTATGTTTTTTCGGTAAAAAAATGTGTTTTGATATGGTGCCTACTTATAAATTCAACCTCTTTTTGCAATGGCTCAAAATCTTTAAAATTATAAACTGATTTGGCAATTGCCTCACCAATGCCGGGAATTTTTTTTAAGCCGTTTAAAGATTCTGAAAAAATGGCTTCAACACTGCCACAATAACCAACCAAATTTTTAGCTAAAACAGAGCCTACCATGGGTATTTGGCTCAGTGCAAGTTGATACAACAGCGTTGATTCAGTCATTTAATAAAAAGTGATGCAAAAATAGTTTGGTCGAACTGAATTATTTCCTGTCAGTCATTGTATTTATGGTGGTGTAACCAATAAGCCTGTCGTAACCATAATAGTTGTCGTAGTAGTAGGCCAAAACGGTATAATCATTTTCTGTTTCCGAATGATTTCCTTCTGTAAAATCGTAGGTCACTTTGCCCGTTTCAGGGTCTTTGGTTACAAAATGGTAGTTGTAATAACTCTGTTTTAATTTTACGGCCAAGTAATAAATTTTTTCGTTTGGGTAGTATGTCATTTTGAATTTATCCTGCAATCTCCAGTCGCTCAATTCGCCATATACATACACATCGCCCACATTAAGCTCATTATCGCTTCGCAAGCTGAAATGTACCAAAACGTAGTCGCCATTTTCGGTTGCATCTTGACCATCGGTGTTTTGAATTACTCTTTTTCCGTTGTAGTCAATTGTTTTGATATAATTCAGATGAGCTTTTATTTCTTCGCCTTTCAACACGGCATTTCTCAATGAATCAGTGTATTTATCAACCACATTGGTGCTGAATGAACGCAATGAACGGATGTCGAAATATCGGAACTCGTTGGTGCCAACCATCACGTTTTCATTTTCATAGTTGAATTGTAACATATTGTTACTCATAAACATAGGCTTCAAGTTCTGGATAGAATTGTTCCAACTATTGTTTTGAATAATTACTGTGTTGATATTGGTAAAGGGGTTTTGCAAATCAAAATTTTCATAGTTTATTTCAAAATCTACTTCCTGTTTACTAAATCTGTCGGTAGCATTGGTGGCTGGCCGGGCTGTTCCGGTTATAGATGTCACGCTTTCTACAACCATAAATCGGCGGGTTAGCACCAAATCATTTTCGTCAAAATTGCGGTAAATTTTTAAAAGATAGTTGCCCGATTTGGTTATCTGCATATCCAATGTAGGGAAAATTAATTCGTATTGAACATATTGTTGGAAGGTATTTGTTGAATATTCAAAATCCATAATATCACCCATAAACGAACCTTCGATGTATTCTGTTTTTTGCAAATTGCTTGGTTTCCAATCGTGGCTGCAATGAACAATGGTGTATTGGTAGAACTCATTATCGGCTTTTAGTTTGTCAAATTTCAACCGCATGGCGTTGGTTTTGCCCAATTCCATAATGGCCAATGGGCTGTAAACCGAGGTGTTTTGCCCAAATATCACGGTTTCTACAAGTGAGTCGTAAATAAAATTATTGTATATAAGTTCAGCCTTAGATTTCTGCGACATAAAAGCAGCGAAGGCCAAAACGAAAAGGAATTTTTTTATGTTCATCGAATAAAAGTGAATTGCAAAGCTACTTACAAATAACGAACCAAAGTTTTTTAAAGTCTTGTTGAGTGGAATTTTGACTTCCAAAATAGGTTTACTCATATCTCAAAGCCTCCACAGGTTTGATTTTTAATGCCTTACTTGCAGGCAATAATCCGGCAATAGCACCCGAAAAAATAAGTACAAAAAGGGCCGTAACCGCCACATAAAAAGGCACTTCTGGGTTTTTGAACATTTGACCACTTGCTCCAGATCTTCCCAAAATTTCTACCAACCAAATTCCGGCCATCAGTCCAATATATCCGGCAAAAAAAGTAAGGGCAACTGCCTCCAACAAAATTTGGATTAAAATGTTTCTTGGTCTTGCACCAATGGCTCTTCTAATTCCAATTTCTTTTGTTCGCTCTTTTACCGTTACCAACATGATGTTGCTCACACCTATTATTCCAGCAAAAAGGGTCATAATGCCCACAAACCAAGCCAATGCACGCACCGTTAGAAACGTCATTTGCATAGGGCCAAATCGTTCTTGGGTGTTAAACGAGCCAAAGCCTCTTGGGTCATCGGGATGCACTTTGTGTTTTGGGCGTAACAAATTAATTATCTCTTCCTGAATTTTTTGAGAATTAACATCGTCTTCACACTGTATGGCCATCCAGTTTATGTTGTTGGAGCCATCAAACGCCTTTTGATAGGTGCTGATGGGTACAATGATTTGTTGCTCGTCTCTTTCAGCCATTTCACCCGAACTTGGCGATTTGTGGACACCCACCACCATAAACGAAATACCGTTGGCTGAAATGTATTTGCCAATGGGGTTTTCATCTTTAAACAAAACTTCTTTTACGCGTTTGCCAATGGTGCATACTTTGCGGGCATATTTGTAGTCAATTTCATTGATAAACCTACCCTGCATTTGTTCCCACATATATATTTTTCGTACATCCGGAATATCGCCGTGTATAGAAAATGCCCCCGATTCATTGTTGTATTTTACGTTGTTGCCTTCGCCATAGCCTCCAAGCTGGGTGCGGGGTGCCACAATTTTTAGGCCTTTTATTTTTGCCCTAATTAAATCAACATCATCCATTTTTAGCTGAACCCGCCTGCCTTCAGTAAATCCGGCATAGGGCAAAGAGGTGGATTGCCCCCAAACAAACATGTTGTTGCCCGAAAAACCGGCGAACATTTGTCTAACGCCGTTTTCTAAACCCTGGCCCAATCCCAAACAAATAATGAGCATAAAAATGCCCCAACTTACTCCAAAAGCAGTAAGAAAAGAACGCAATGGATTGCGAATCAAGGTGGAGTATATTTCTTTGAGAAGTTCCAAAGCCTCGAAATTAACTACCTAATTCGGCTTATTTATTTTTTCCGATAAATGAAATAGAAAATTGGTTGTATTATGTCTGGTCGGAAGTGATTTCCGGTCTATTCGCATCCTGCTATTTGAAAAGTTTTATTAAGTCAAACGTTCCGCCAATAAGAAAATTGGCCTGCAAAAAACCAAAATGTTGTTGAGCTAAATCTTCTTTATCTGCCGTGGCTCGAATGTTGGGCATATTGATATAGCCACCTTTAATTTCGGTAGTTAGATTAAAATGTTTCCAAAGAATAACATTCAAGCCGAGTTTTGCATTAATGCCGTATCCTGCATTGTGAAACACATTGGGGCCGTGTGTTCTTAAAAACCAAACATCGGTTCGAGGTCGCAGCAAAGCAGGGCTAATGCCCATTGAAGTGCCAATTTTGAGATTTGAATTGAACAGATTGAGCCATTGGTCGTGTCGGTTTATTTCAAGAAAGACATAGTTTAAACCATTTGTGTGTTCGTAGCGTAAAAACTCCCGCGTAAGTTGGATGCTGTCGTTGTTGTATATGCCTGAATATTCGCTTCCAGCTCGGCTTATATTCCCTGTTATTGCAACGGTTTGATCCTGCGGCATAACATATTTCATGTGGTCGAAACCTGCCGAAATGCTGTAGTTTTCTTTGAAATAATAACCAAGATCAAGATTGGTTTGTGGTATTGAAATTTGATTAATCAAAAAATAGGAAGCCCACGAAAAAGGGGTTTGCCTGTCGTTTGCCTTTACATCATAAAGGGTGAAATCATAATCCGAACCATGCAACCGTATGTCGGATTTTGTGTACCAATCTTCATTCCATCCCCAATGTGCATAAAACTTTCCTTTCATGTCGGTAGATTTTGTTTGGGAGATTGCAACTATTGTTGAAAGGCTAAAAAAAAGTAATGCAACTGTTTTTTTCAAAATCTATATTTTTTTGATGCTTAAAATCTTATCACCTACCTCTATGGAGTTTACCACGTTCATTCCATTAACTACTTTTCCAAATATGGAGTATCTTCCTTCTAAAAGTGGGGTAGGGTTGTGGGTAATAAAAAATTGCAAACCTTCGGTGTCATTTCCGGCACTTGCCATTCCCACCATGCCGGTTTCATAGTGCAAATAGTTTGAAAATTCACTGCGTTGCGTCCAGTCGGGCGAGCCCCATCCGTCACCTCGCTGGCATCCGGCTTGAATGACAAAATTCGGAACAACCCGATGAAAAAACTTGTCGTTGTAAAAACCATCCTCTGCTGCTTTTAAGAAATTGTAAACCGTTCCCGGTGCATCGTTTACAAAAAGCAAAAGCTCAATATCTCCTTTTGTAGTTTTTATTTCAACCCGCTGACTATCGGGAATTTGCTTTACATAGTTCCAATCAATTTTGTGGGTTGGAGCTGGGTTAGGGGCTTTGTATTTTCTGTTTTCGAGCTTGCAAATGGCTTTTTCAAAATCAATGAATGTTTCTATTTGGGCGGGCATTGAAAGCGAATCTTGGTATTTTTTTAAAAAACCTGCAAATTCTGCCAACGAATCTTTTGCAATTTGATTTACGGCCAAACTTTGCAAGGCCATATCACGACTGGCAATACATTCGGTTAAATATTGGGTAGATGGAATGTTGCCATTCATCAAAAAATGATTGATGTAATATTCGCAAGCCGTGGTTCGCACAATTTGATATCGGTGGTGGAATGTCCAGTTATACAGTGTGTCCGCCACTGCTGATTGTGGATTAAATGCCATTTCCTTATATCGAAGATTTGGCAAATTAGTAACCAAGTCGTTTAACGATTTAGCCAGTTTATATGGATTTTTTTGAAGCTCAGGCAATTGACGTTTAAAATCAAACCAGGTTATTTCTTCAGATGCTTTTTTAGGTTCAACAATCGTTTTCAGTAATCTTTCTGTTTCGGGTTCTAATTGAGCAGAGGTTAGTATGTTTTTAATTTTTATTGAATCGGAGGGTGTAATTTCTTTTCGCATTCGCGAAAGAGCCGTTGCAGCATAAAGCCTTGCCTCATTTGATGTTTCTTTTTCAAAAAACGAAATACCAATTTGTACAAATGTTGTTGGTTTTTTACCCATCCATATTGCACGACATAGTGCCTTTGCCTGTCCCAGTTTTATTTGTTCGTTGTCCGATTTTATTTTAGAGATATAATCGAGTGCTTTTTCATTAGCTGATTTGCCCAATGCCTCCACAATATAGCCAATCACCACCGGATTTTGTTCTATTTTTAAAGCTTCAAAAAGCAAATTGGCGTTGGCCGAATCATATTGCTGGCCAATAGAATAGGCCGCTGCTCTACGCACAATCCATTCACTATCCGTCAAAAGTGACCGTTTTAAAAATCCGGCTGCCGTAGAATCTTTAAACGATGCAAAGGCCAAGGCTGCCGCCTCTCGGTGGGCAGGGTTTTTGGCAATTAATAATGGAATCAAAGATTTTGTATCCCTTTTATCTTGCAACTGGTATATTTTTTTAAGTTTTGGGTCGGAAAAACGGTTTAAAGGTTTCTCCTGGTTGCCATGTTTGCATCCAACCAAAAATAAAAGGGGGAGAGCAAGAAGTAAAAGTCGAGTTTGCAAAATGCTTATTTAAAGATGCTTACAGCCAAAATGATAATCAGCAGAGCCAGCGAAAATGAAATTTTACCAATTTTTTCGGCTTTGGCCAATGCCTTTTCATCTCCTTTTTGGGCTTTTTTGATGTTTGCAGGAATAACGTGAGCTAAACCGGTAAGAATTAAGACTAACAGAAGTTTTGTGTAAAACCAGTGGTCGCCTTTCCAAGCGGCGGTCTCCATCATTAAAATGGAGCCGGATCCAATCAATATAAAGATGCCGATAAGCCCCATTTTGCTCAACGCTCCACCCATTTTTAGCATAAAATCATTGGCGGTGGTTTTATCCATTTTCTTTGATGAAATGTTTGAAAATAACATAGCAAAGCTGGTTCCTACACCCATGGCCAAACCAATGAAATGAAGAATAAGCATTATTTCTCTAAGTCCCATAATTCTGAATTTTGGCTGTAAAATTAGACCATTTTTACAAAGTCTTTTTAATTAGATGTCTTTTAAAAAATCGCTAACAACGTTTTGAAGGCTTGCAACCGTCAATTTTTCATCCAAAGAAAAGGTTCTTGAGCTTGGGGTAATGACAAAGTTTTTGTCTGTTGCCAAATCTTTGATGCTCTCGTAAATACCTTTTGGATTTGGGAAATACACGGTAAAATTTTGTTAATTTTTTGTGTAAGTGCTTGATTGTCATGTTGTTAATTTTTTGATTATGTTGGTTTTTAATTAAATGCCAATTTAATTCATTAAAATGATAAACAACTTTGACCATGTATGGAAAAGTTACCTCATTTTGTACCATGACAAAATGAATTTTTTGGTAGAAGTAAAAACTAAGTGAGAACTATTATCAGCAGAAAATTAGTCTATGAACTATTTCCCTACTTCTCCATCAGTTTTATCAAATTCAATGCACTACCGGCTTTAAACCATTCAATTTGAGAATCGTTGTAGGTATGATTTACCATAAAACTTTCCGATGCTCCATCGGTGTGATGCAAAGTGATAGTCATTTGTTTGCCGGGGGCAAATTCGTTTAAGGCAATGTCAAACGTGTCTTTTTCCTGTATTTTGTCATAGTCGGCGGGGTTGGCAAAAGTCAACGCCAGCATACCTTGTTTTTTAAGGTTTGTTTCGTGAATACGTGCAAAAGACTTTACAATAACAGCACGTACAGCCAAGTGTCGAGGTTCCATGGCCGCATGTTCCCGAGATGAGCCTTCGCCGTAGTTTTCTTCGCCCACCACGACAGAGTATTCTCCGGCGGCTTTAATCATTCGTGCCACTTTTGGAACACTTTCGTAATTGCCACTAAGAGGGTTGTAAACCTCATCCGTTTTGTCGTTGAAAGCATTTACTGCCCCAATCAAACAGTTGTTCGAAATATTATCTAAGTGTCCACGATAGGTCAACCACGGGCCGGCCATTGAAATATGATCGGTGGTGCATTTGCCTTTTACCTTTATTAAAAGTTTTGCTCCGTTTATATTTTTTCCATCCCAAGCTGCAAATGGTTCCAACAACTGCAATCGTTTTGAGTCAGGGGCAACAACTACCTCCACACCCGAGCCATCGGCCATCGGTTCTAAATAGCCGTTGTCTTTTACGTCAAAACCTTTTGGAGGTAATTCCCATCCGGTTGGCTCATCCAACATCACTTCTTCACCATTGGCGTTTGTCAATTTGTCGGTCATCGGATTAAAATCAAGTTTTCCGGCAATGGCTAAGGCTGCCACCATTTCTGGTGAAGTTACAAAGGCATGTGTGTTGGGGTTTCCGTCGGCACGTTTGCTAAAGTTTCTGTTGAACGAGTGAACGATGGTGTTTTTCTCTTTTTTATCTGCTCCGGCACGTTCCCATTGGCCAATACACGGGCCACAGGCATTGGTAAAAATGCGGGCATTCAAATCTTCAAATATTTTTAAAAGGCCGTCTCGCTCTGCGGTAAAACGAACCTGTTCTGAACCCGGGTTTATGCCGAATTCGGCTTTTGTAACCAAGCCTTTGTCTATTGCTTGTTTTGCAATAGAGGCTGCACGCGACAAATCTTCATAAGAAGAGTTTGTGCAAGAACCAATCAAACCCCACTCAACATTTAGTGGCCAGCCGTTGGCAATGGCTTTTTCGGTCATTTCGCCAACCGGAGTTGCCAAGTCGGGGGTGAAAGGGCCATTCAAATGTGGTTTTAGTTCGGATAAATTTATCTCAATCACTTGGTCGAAATATTGTTCAGGGGTGGCATAAACTTCGACATCTCCGGTTAAATGTTCTTTTACCTGATTTGCGGCATCGGCCACATCGGCTCGGTCGGTGGCTCGAAGGTATCGTTCCATACTTTCATCATACCCAAAGGTGGAAGTTGTTGCCCCAATTTCGGCTCCCATGTTGCAGATAGTGCCTTTTCCGGTACAAGACAACGATTTTGCACCTTCCCCAAAATATTCAACAATGCAGCCTGTGCCACCTTTCACAGTAAGAATTCCAGCCACTTTTAAAATCACATCTTTAGGTGAAGTCCAACCACTCAGTTTTCCGGTAAGTTTTACACCTATAAGTTTTGGAAATTTTAGCTCCCAAGCCATTCCGGCCATCACATCCACCGCATCGGCACCACCAACACCTATTGCCACCATGCCTAAACCTCCGGCATTAACCGTGTGAGAGTCGGTTCCAATCATCATACCGCCCGGAAAAGCGTAGTTTTCCAACACAACCTGATGAATAATTCCTGCTCCGGGTTTCCAAAAACCGATGCCGTATTTGTTAGAAACAGATTCCAAGAAATTGAAAACCTCGTTACTCGAATTTAAAGCCGCTTGCAAATCTTCGGTTGCTCCAATTTTTGCCTGAATAAGGTGGTCGCAATGCACAGTGGTTGGCACTGCCACTTTCTTTTTTCCGGCCTGCATAAATTGTAGCAAAGCCATTTGAGCGGTTGCGTCTTGACAGGCCACGCGGTCGGGGGCAAAGTCAACATACGACTTGCCTCGTTCAAAAGCCTTTTCGGGCAGTTTATCCCACAGGTGAGCGTAAAGTATTTTTTCGCTAAGGGTCAATGGTCGGCCAACCAAGTGGCGGGCAGCAGTAACTCTTTCGGCGATGTTTGAATATACTTCTTTGATGAGGTTTATGTCGAATGCCATGTCTTTTTTATTAGGGTGGCAAAGTTAATAATTTGGTTTTTAGTTTATTAATTTTATAGATAGGTTTTTAGCTTTAAATCAATTAACCCATGCGATATACCTTACGCAAGGTTGCAAAAAAAAGGCGAGGTTATTAACCTCGCCTTTGCATCAATTTTGTAGTGTTTTGTATTGTTTCATCATTTCTTTTTTGGCTCTTTCCAAAGCCATGGGTTGCCCACAATATACTCAGAAAGATTGGTGGCCAACAACCTGTCGTTTTCTGCGTAGGCCTGTTCTTTGGTAACAACAATTTTGGTCCATACATAATAATATCCGGCCTCGGTTTGAAGCACTTGTGTTTTTACACCATATTTTGTTTCTAATTTGGCACGGTATCCTTTTAAGTTGCTTTCAAATTGAAACACACCAACCACCATGTAATAATCCCATTCGGTTGAATTGTCATCCATATCTTTTATGTCTAACCTATTAACCATTGCAGGATTGATTAGTGCTCGGCCTTGGTCATCAACTGGTGTTCCTTTGGGCGTATTTGGCTCAAGGTCGATAGCGTTAGGTATTCCATCACCATCGTCATCAAGCATATTTGGACTGGGAAGTGCCACACCATAGTTATCTACTTTTGCCCCTTTTGGAGAGTTTATCTCGTGGTCAATTCCATCTGGATAGCCATCTCCATCAGTATCTAGTGCACGGCCATAAGCATCCACCATTGCACCTTTTGGAGTGTTCATTTCAAGATCAATGCAATCTGGTACTCCATCAAGGTCTGTGTCTTTGGCAATACCGTGTTCATCAACAATACATTGACTGGCATCAACCGGTTCAGCAGAATTTATATGTTTTTGATGTGGCGTAAGTGGTTCTAAATCATAAATGTCATACACTCCATCATTGTCACTATCTAAGGCCACACCATCGGCATCCACTTTTGCCCCAAAAGGTGAGTTTATTTGTTTGTCTCGGCAATCAGGTACACCATCATGGTCTGTATCTGTAGATACCCCAAGTTTGTCAACTGGGCAGCCTTCGGGTGTGTTCAACTCGTGGTCTAAAAGGTCTATCACTCCGTCTTTGTCTCCGTCAAGGGCAATACCATTTTCGTCAACTGGGGCTCCAAAACGGGTGTCGAGTTCTAAATCTTTGCAGTTAGGCACACCGTCAATATCATCATCCAATGCAATACCATAAATATTCACAGGGCAGCCTTCAGGAGTGTTGGGTTCTTTATCCAATTCATCGCTTACTCCGTCCTTGTCGCCATCTCGCGAAACGATGCCGTTAAATTTGTAACCCAACATAATTTCATGTGAATTGACACTTAAACGTTGTATCGGACCAATTGACCGTCCATACGAGTAGCTACCCAACAAGCGACTTCCAAAAACCCCACCAGCCATAAAATTGGCACCATATCCGGTTCTGTATCCACCGCCAATCCATGCCATATCTTTCCAATTTAACAACAGATTATAATCCATTTGAGGATTTACCTGTTTTGCAAATCGAACCACCACGGTTGGGTCGAGGCTAAGCTTGTTTTCTTCTAAAAAGAACTTATATGAGGCACTGCCTGTGTAGTGTTTAACAAAGCTGAAACTGTAATCGGCATGTCGCAATTCATCTGAAAACATATCTTGATTGGCGAACAATTGATAGGCAGCAATGCCCAAGTTTAGATTTTTTGCATTGAACGCTATTCCGCTGTTTGCATCAAAATTTGATTGCTGCTCAATGTTGTTTATCAAAGTAACTTCTAATGGATTTTGTGCATTAACTCGGTCAAATAGCAGTTTGTTTTGCTCAAAACCTACAGACAAGCCAAATCGAAGACTCATGGATTCTTTGATTGGCAATTTATAGGCGTATGTTCCAAAAACTCCGGTTTTGCCAACAATGTTAACAATATCGTTCATTACCGTTACACCGTAGGCTATGTTGGTGCTGCCCACCGAGCCATCAAATGTGCCAATAAAAGTTTCGGGTGCACCTTCCACATCCACCCACTGATTTCTGTTTAAAATAAATAGACTGTTACCGTTGGTTCCAGCATTTGCCGGATTTATCAAAAATCGGTTGATGTTGTAATGATTGACCAAAGCGGTTTGTTGGGCTAAACCTATGCTAAAGGTAGATAAACCAACAAATATGAGTGTTATAAGTCTTGTTTTCATTTTCTTAATTTTAATATTTTATTGATTATTTACTACGGTTATCGCTCCTTTATATACCTTATCTGAATTGTCGAATTCTATTACATAATAATAGGTTCCATCCATCAAATATTGGCCTTTTTTGTTTGTGCCGTCCCAATCGTTTTGATAATGTTTTGTGCTAAACACTTCTCTTCCCCATCTGTCAAAAACAGATACCTTGTTTTCTGGATAATTTTCAATGTTGTTTACAATCCAATAATCGTTTTGATTGTTGCGATCTGGTGTAATAACATTGTTTGGGAAAACCAAGAAATCTTCAGTAACATATACCCATACAGAATCTATACTTTTACAACCATAGTAATCAGTGCCCTCTACCACAAAAAGAGTGTTTTGGGTAACGGTGGCAACAGGTTTTGCACTAGTGGGGTCATCCAAGAATTGGGCTGGATACCACTTGTATTTTTCGCTTCCGCTGGCTTGTAGCTGCATACCTACACCTACGCTGGCTTGCACGCTGCTGTTTTTAACTTGCGGAGGATTTTGTTTCAAGATTTCTAAGTTATAGGTAAAAGTGTCTGAACAGCCCTGACGGGTAGTAGTTATCAACGTAACAGGATAGTGTCCCGCGGTGTCATAATAATTAGAAGGAGTTTGGGCAGTTGAGGTTTTTCCGTTGCCAAAATCCCAGAAATAATCTAATTCTGATTTTGAAGAATAATTTGTATTGTCAACAAATTTGGTGCTTACTCCTAAACATGCAGCATTTAGGCTTACCCCGTTTTCTAATGAGAAGAACGCTACTGGAGTTTCGCCCACTACAATGCTTTTTTCAAGCGTTTCCACACAACCCTTGTCGGTGGTGGCAGTTAAGAAAACAGTGTAAATTCCGGGTGTGGTAAACAGTTTGCTGAAAGCTGAATCTCTACCGATAAAACCATCCGAAACCTGCCAATTTCTTTTTGCTATTTTGCCACTCGAAATAGTGCTCATATCCACAAAGGAAGCGACTTGATTGTGGCACAAATTTTTGGTAACAAAATCTAATTTTGGCAATGGGTTAATAGTCATTTGAACCAAATTGCCTGTATCAGCAGGGCAAACGCCATTTTTTACAATGGCTCTATAGTGTGTGTTTTTGCCCAAGTTTTCGTACCAATACAATTCTCCAGTAAATCCGAGTGGCTTCCAAGTTGACGAAGTATCGATTTGCCAATCAACAATTTTTCCGGTATAATTGGTAAGTTCCAAGTAGCCCTCATTTTGCCCATTGCACAGCTCTCGGCCTCCCATTAATGTTCCGGCATCCGACTTTTCGAATGAGGTAACCTGAAATGGTTCGGTATGTACAAGGTTGCAAACGCCGCTTTTAATTATTGCTCGGTAGTAGGCAGATGTGGCATTGTTTGAAACAGGTAAATTTAAAGTATCGCTTCCCAACGAAGTCCAATTGTAGTATAGATTTTCCGTTGTTTCCCAATCAAGTACTTGGCCGGTTTGTCCGTTTATTTTAAGCGTGGTTATACCACCATCTTTACAAACTTCTGCAACGCCCGATATTTTGCCTGATAAGGTGTTCAATGAAACTTTAATTTCCACTTCGTTTGAAGTATCCACGGCACAAATGCTGTTTTGAACAACCACTCTATAACGCGTTGTTTCGTTTAAGTTAGTGTAACTTCTCTGAGCGGTAGTATAGTTATCATCAATCCATCCTGTGCCAGTTTTATAAATCTGCCATCCTTTTATTTGACCCAAATATTTATCCAAAATGATGTTTCCAAAGTTAGAACCCTCACACACTTCCGATTGGTCGGCGGTAAGCACACCGGCATTGGAAGCACTTTGAATTGTTATTGTAGCTATGGGTGAATAAACTGATTGGCAGGCACCATTTTTTATGACAGCTCTATACTGCGTTGTACCCGCAACGTTGTTGAATGTTAGACTGTCCGATGTGCTGTTTATTTGAGCCCATTTTCCACCCAAATTGGTGCTATACTCCCAATGGTTTACTACCCCGGTAATGTTGGCAAGGGTTACAATTCCATTGTTTGTGGATGAACAGAATATGGTGTCACCAAAAATATTTCCACCATCGCTATATTCATGAACAATAATGGCGGCTACATCACTTGTGTCGGATGGACATACTCCGTTTTGAACTATGGCTCTCACATATTCGCTTGTGTCGATATTCTGCACATCATATCGGTCTGTATTTCTAAATACATCCGACCATCCACCAGTAGTAGATGTGCTGGTTTGCCATTTTACAACATCTCCGCTGTAGTTGCTTATTTTTATTACTCCGTAATTGCTGCCTTTACATAGGTTTATATCGTTAGAAATTTTTCCTGCATCGCTCAAAGAGCTTACGGTAATTTTGTAAATGGTTGAATTTTGGCTCTGGCAAACCCCGCTTTTCACTATTGCCCGCACATAGCAGTTGGCTTTAATAGTATCAAGGGTGATGGTAGAAGAAGTTTTGTTTGTTGAAATCCAGGGTGCATAACCGCTGGTAGATGTTTGCCAATCTTCAATATCACCCACCCACGATTTTAGTTCAATCGAGGCTTTGCCACTGCTCACACATATCAAATCATCGCCATCAATGTAACCTCCGTTCGAAACTGGATTTACAAGAATGGTTTGAACGTTTGAGGTATCTGCCTGGCAACTTCCGTTGGCTACAATTACCCTATAATTTGTAGTGTCTGAAAGACTTGAAAAATAATACACATCGGCAGTATGCGAAATATCTGTCCATGTTGCATTGGGCGTGTTATATTGCCATTTAACAATTTTTCCGGTGTAGTTGGCCAAATTCATAACTCCTGAATTTCCAGATGCACACACTTCTTTTCCACCACTTAGGGTGCCGGATGCCGACTGACCAACAATAGCCAATGTGGCGGGTGTAGAAACTTCTACGTTGCACGTGTTGTTTTTTAACACCGCTCTGTATTGAGTTGAAAGGGTTATGTTTTGATATTTTAAGCTGTCGGTTGTGTTAGAAACCGCATACCATATAGTAGAACCGGTTAAAGAATACTCCCAAGAAAGTACACTACCTCGATAATTTTTTAGCACCAACCAGCCACTGTTGCTACCACTACAAACGGAGGCACTGCCGTCAACATATCCGCCTAATGTAGGTTGATCAACCGTAATAAGTGCGGGCGTAGAAAAGGCCACATCACAATTGCCGTTTTGAACAACAGCTCTAAAATGGGTAGATTGTGCAAGGTTGTTGTAGCTATGGTTTGCTCCTTTATTAACTATATCCGTCCACAAATTTCCGTTTAAGCTACTTTGCCATCTCAAAATATTGCCAACATAGCTTTTTACTGTAACAATACCTGAATTGGCGGAGGCACACACCGTTGCGGCTCCATCAATATAACCGCCATCAGAAGGAGGTGTCACGGTAATGGTGGCAATAGACGAACTATCCACAGAACAATTTCCGTTGGCAACTATGGCTCTATAATAGGTCGTTGCACTTAAATTAAGGTATGCTTGGTTTAATCCTGTATTCTTTATAGGATACCATGGGCCGGTAGATGAATGAGCCGAATCCCAACGCTGCACGTTACCCGTATGACCGCTTAATGAAAGCTGTCCTGCATTTGAATTGGGGCATACCGTTTGTGTTCCGCTTATCGTTCCACCCACTGCTTTAGCGGATACGTTTACGTTAACTGATGATGATTTGCTGGCACACCCATTCGGTATTTCAACGGTTAAATCATATCGCCCGCCATCGGTTTGTTTTACACCTGTAATTTGTGGGTTTTGTAGTTTGGACGTAAATCCATTAGGCCCCGTCCAACTATATTTTGCACCGGTAATGCTGTTTACTTGAAGAAACAAGTTCCCTCCCTCGCAAAGAGGTGTAGAATAGGTAGCACTAATGGTGTAGTTCATGTTTTGCTCATTGCTAATGGAATAGCTTGGTGTGTTCACTGCATATTTCCTAATCCTAATTTGATCAATTTGCACAGAACCCGCAGAGCCGCTTAGACTAACAAAACCGCGTTGGTATGTTGTACTGCTGTTGGTTGAATTTGTAGTTGTCATTCCTGAAGTACTCCAATTTGCAATTTGAGTGCTTCCGCTCCAAACAAAGCTCAGTTTTGAACCAATACTTGTGGAGTTTGTAGAGCCAAAACCTGACCATGCATAACAACCCGAATTGGGTGCAAGAGTGTTCATCTGCACTGTACTACCGTTGTGCAAAATCCCGTAGCCATAATCTGAGGTGTTTATTTGGCCCGCAATTAAATTTCCGGAGGCATAGTTTACGCCCAACAATTCCACCAAAAGAGAGCCGGTAAAACCTGTTGAAGATTTTATGGCAATACTCCCGCCAGTTGAAGATAGGTTTAATTTTCCTCCGGTTACAGAGGCACTTCCACTTCCGCAGCTCGACCACGAACCAGAAAGAGAGGAGCCATTAAAATCATCCATCAACTGAAAAGTGGTTTGTGAATTGCTCGCTGCGGATGCAGTCGAATTACCATAATACATATAAATTGTATCGTTGGTGTAATTATGCAATGTATCTACCCTTATCCAAACATTGGTTGTGGAGGTATTAATCGTATTATCTTCAATCCAAAACGGTAAATACGTGCCCTTACTGTTCAAGAATCTTAAATCCTGACCTAAACTTTGCATCTTACCATTTGTAATTAATGAATAACTGTTGATGGTTATCATTAATTGAAAATCGGAGAGGGATGAATTTTTACTGTTGTCTATAATAATTGGTACTCTGTACTGATAACCTGAGTAACAGGGCTGTGAAAGAACTTTGTTTGAGCTGAACAAAATAACTCCCACAACAGCCAACAGAACTACCTTTAAGCGGGTAAAAGATAATTTTTGCATATTTCTATTTTTTTTGAATAACAACTTAATTAATGGCATTATGAGCCATTATCACTTTTGCAAACCAAGATGTATCTGAAATATCGAACAAATCGAGAGGTTGTTTATATCTCTCAATTTTGGAAATAGACTTGGGATATGAGAAACTCTTAAGTAAAAATGAAAGGTGGATAATTGATGTTAATTATTTGATTATTAATGCATTATATTTAAGAAAAAAGGAAAATTGAGATGTGTTCTAAATTTAGTACAATCGAACTATTCTTATGTTACAAATAAGTTTGAATACACAGTTATACCCCAAATTAAATCAGATTTTTACGAAAGAATAACGCCCAGTATTTTCTATTTGATTAGAATATGTGCATAGGAAAATAGATTGAAACTTAATTGGTACATTGGGTATAATAGCACCTTTTCTAACCTATTGCCGTAAATTGTCAACTATAATAAAGATGTGCGATTTTGATAAACCTTTTATAATCAGTCGGTTGTTTGTGGGCTTCGGGAAGAGGTCTCACATTGCAGAAATGAGGAATTCTCAATAGGCTTTATGCACAACCCAAAATGGTACAGTTACGCCATGGGCCAGAACGCATCTTCAAAGTGCGTTATTTCGGTGTTGTTTTTTTCTATAACTACGGAGATTATATCGAAGCGAATACCATGTTCAATTTCATTTTTTGAGCAGTATTCATCGGCTGCCGCAAAATATAGCTGTTCTTTGTTGGTCGAGACAAATTCTTCAGGATTACCGAAATAGTGTGTGTTTCTGGTTTTAACCTCTACAAAAACAGTGTCGTTGCCTATTTGAGCAATAATGTCTATTTCGGCTCGACCGCTTCGGTAGTTTTTGTGAATTATCTCATAACCTTTTGATTGCAGGTGTTTTGCGGCAAGTTCTTCTCCTTTTTCGCCCAATTCTTTTTTGGCGTTTTTGGTCATTCGGCTAATTGTTTTAGGGCAATATAGGCCATCAACCCAGCACCCACCCGAAGTGCCTCTTCGTCAATATCAAAAGTGGGCGTATGTAGCATTGAGGTTATTCCTTTCTGTTGGTTTCGTATTCCCAATCTATAAAAAGTGCTTGGCACAACCTGCGAGTAAAAAGCAAAATCTTCTCCGGCAGGCCAAATGTCCAAATCCAATACATTTTCTTCTCCCAAATACTCGATTGCAGATTTTTTTGCCTGCTCTGTCACCTCAGGGTTGTTCTCTAAATACGGATACCCTTTTTTTACTTCCACATCGCATGTGCCACCAAGTGCTTCGGTAATTTCGCGGGTTATTTTGACTATTTTTTGGTGAGCTTCTGCCCGCCACTCCTCATTAAACGTGCGAAAAGTGCCTTCCATTTCTACCTTGTCCGGAATGATGTTGGTGGCTCCCAGGCCAACAATTTTACCAATGCTCAGCACACTGGGTATTGAAGGTTTTGCCTGTCGGCTAACCACTTGCTGCAAGGCCGTTATAACCTGTGCAGAAATGGCTACCGGGTCAATGTTTTGATGCGGATGTGCGGCGTGGCCACCTTTGCCGTGAATGGTAATGTAAATTTCGTCGGCACTGGCCATATATAAACCTTTTCTAAATCCCACTTTCCCTGCATCTATCAGAGGCATCACATGTTGGCCAACCATTTTTTCAACGGTGGGGTTTCGCAGCACACCCTCTTGTATCATAATAGAGGCACCGCCGGGCAATTTTTCTTCTCCAGGTTGAAAAACCAGTTTTATCGTTCCTTCAAATTCATTTTTTAGTTGTTGGAGAATTTGTGCCGCCCCCAAAAGACTGGCCGTATGCACATCGTGTCCACAGGCGTGCATAACTCCTTCGTTTTGAGATTTGTACGAGCAGTTGTTTAGTTCATTAATCGGTAAGGCATCAATATCTGCTCGAAGAGCAATGGTTTTCTTCGTAGGTTTTTTCCCCTCAATCAACGCTACCAAACCTGTGGTAGCACATGTTTGAATGTTTTGAATGCCAATTTTTTCGAGGTACGCTTTTACCCGTTTTTGTGTTTCAAATTCTTGAAACGAAAGTTCGGGGTTGGCATGCATTTCTTGTCGAAACGCTTGAATTTCGCTAAAATGTTGGTTGCAAAGTTGTTTTATTGTTTGAGCAAGCATAGTGCAAAAGTAGTATTAAACAGTTGGGTTGTTTATGTCTTCGCATAGTTCTACCAACACACCATTGGTGGACTTAGGATGAAGAAAAACAATTTTTTTGCCGTCGGCACCTGCCTTGGCATTTTCATTAATAAAAAGGAATCCGAGTTTTTTTAGTCGGTCAATTTCAAAGTCCATGTCAATTACATCTAAGGCAATATGATGTATGCCTTCGCCCCGTTTGTCAATATATTTTGCAATGGCACTGGTTTCATTTTTCGACTCCAAAAGTTCCACTTTTGTCTGTCCCAACAAAAAAAAGGATGTTGAAACGGCCTCCGACTCCACCACTTCCTTTTTGTAGGGTTCTATGTTTAGCAATTTTGAAAATAAATCATCCGAATCAATCAATGATTTAACTGCAATCCCCAAATGTTCGATTTTACGTATCAATGTTTTATGAATTTTGGGCAAAGTAAAAATAAAAGTTGGATTGATTCGATTGGGTCTTTGGCTCAAAGTGGCCGGCACAACTAAATTCTCCAAGAGTTGTAAACAATTTCTGATTTATGCAGTTATATTTGCAGTGTAGAATTAATCTAAATAAAAATAATGACGTTATCGTTACCGATTTATCTCGACAACAATGCTACAACCCCAATGGATCCGAGGGTTTTGGAAGCAATGATGCCTTATTTTACTTCAAAATTTGGAAATGCGGCCAGCCGAAATCATCCTTTTGGTTGGGATGCAGAGGAGGCTGTTGACTATGCTCGCGAGCAAATCGCAGCACTTATTAATGCTTCTTCAAAAGAAATTATTTTTACCTCGGGTGCAACAGAGTCTGATAATTTGGCAATCAAAGGTGTTTTTGAAATGTATGCGGCCAAAGGTAACCATATCATAACGGTCAATACAGAACACAAAGCCATTTTGGATTCGTGCAAAGAAGTGGAGAAAAGCGGGGCTGAAGTAACCTACCTCGCACCGAATGCCGATGGTTTGATAAATTTAAATGAGCTGGAAGCGGCTATTACACCCAAAACAATACTTATTTCGGTAATGTTGGGGAATAACGAAATTGGAGTAATTCAACCCATTGAAAAAATAGCGGATATAGCCCGCAGAAACAACGTGCTTTTTCATACCGATGCAACCCAAGCCGTTGGTAAAATTCCGGTAGATGTGGAGGCGATGAAAATTGATTTGATGTCGTTCTCGGCTCACAAAATGTATGGGCCAAAAGGTGTTGGGGCGTTGTATGTGAGGAGAAAAAACCCACGGGTAAAAGTAACGGCACAAATGAGTGGTGGCGGCCATGAGCGAGGCATGAGAAGCGGTACGCTAAATGTTCCCGGCATTGTGGGGTTTGGCAAAGCATGCGAATTGTGCAAAAATGAAATGGCTGATGAGGCTGCCCGATTATCGAGAATGAGAGACAGATTGGAGGCCGAATTGTTGACCATTGAAGAAGCCTATGTAAATGGAAACAAAGAAAATCGGTTGCCTCATGTAACCAACATTTCCTTTAAATATGTTGAAGGGGAGGGCTTGATGATGGGGGTAAAAGATATCGCCGTTTCATCAGGGTCGGCATGCACATCGGCTTCATTAGAGCCAAGTTATGTTCTCAAAAATTTAGGATTGGATGATGAACTGGCTCACAGCTCACTTAGATTTGGATTGGGCAGGTTTACCACCGAAGAGGAAATAGATTTTGCCATAGACCATGTTAAAACAGCAGTTAATAAGTTGAGAGACATGAGTCCACTCTGGGAAATGTTTAAAGAAGGTATTGATTTAAAATCTGTTCAGTGGCAAGAACACTGATATAACAACAATTGAAAAAGACAAAAAATGGCATACTCACAAAAAGTTATTGATCATTACAACAATCCAAGAAACATAGGAACCTTGGATAAAGAGTCGAAAAACGTTGGCACTGGCCTTGTTGGGGCACCCGAATGTGGTGATGTAATGCGTCTTCAAATTCAGGTAAATGATGCCACCGGAATAATCGAAGATGCGAAATTCAAGACATTTGGCTGTGGTTCGGCCATTGCCTCCTCATCATTGGCCACAGAATGGTTAAAAGGAAAATCCATCGATGAGGCCATGCAAATAGACAACATGGCAATTGTGGAAGAATTGGCACTGCCGCCGGTTAAAATTCACTGCTCTGTTTTGGCAGAAGATGCCATAAAAACCGCCATCAACGATTATCGCAAAAAACAAGGGTTGGAAGAGATTGCATAAGTTATGATAACAATAACACCACCGGCTCTGACAAAAATAAACCAATTGATGGCTGAAGAACATCTTACAGCAGACTATTTTATTCGAGTTTCGGTAATTGGCGGAGGCTGCAGCGGTTTGAGTTACAACCTTGACTTCGATAATGAGGAGAAAGAAGGTGATCAGGTATTTGAATCAAACGGTGCCAAAATTGTGTGCGATATGAAATCATTTTTGTATTTGTGTGGCACCGAATTAGACTTTACAGACGGGCTGAACGGACGCGGATTTAACTTCATTAACCCAAACGCAACAAGAACTTGTGGCTGCGGTGAGAGCTTCGCGGTTTAATAGTTGTTTAAAAATCATTTGTTTATCAAAAAAAAATAATCATAAGTTTGTGCAAAAAGTTTTAAGATATGAAAAAAGCATTTATCACAACTTCGATTCTTTTGTTGTCTTCAATTTTTGTATTGGCTCAAAAACCGGTTCAAGGTGATTTGGCCACTGAGGCACAATTCAATTTATCTACTTTAAATGACAACTTCGGTTTGTCAAGTCTTCGTTTCAGATATTTCTTGTCTGACAACATGGTAGCCCGTTTAGATTTGTCTATTAACAGTACAAGTGCTACTTCCAATTTTAAAGAATTTCCGGATGGAACAGGTACTGCTGGTTCATACATGGCAAAGGCTTCTGGTTTTGGTGTAGGGTTGGGTATTGAAAATCATTTTTCAGGAAACAATCGTTTTTCTCCATTTGTTGGTGCTCAATTAGGATTTTCAAGTGGAAGTTTTTCTACAGAAGGTTCAAACTCTGATGGTAGCACGTATATGGCAAACTACAGCTCTACAAGTTCAATGAAAGTTTCTTCATTTGGCATTGCAGCCTTGCTTGGTGCTGATTATTGGGTTGGAAATTCATTCTACCTTGGTACCCAATTAGGATTCGGTTTTACCGCGGCCACTGTTGGTGATGAAGAAATGACAGTAACAAGTGGAACAACTCCAAGTACTTCTACCACTGTTACTCCGGGTGGCAAGGTTTCTACTTTAGGCGAATTCATTAACCCTTCTTTCAGAGTAGGTTTTCTTTTGAAATAATTGAACACACAAGGATTTTCAATTATGAAAAGATTCAGTATAATATTACTGATACTTGGTGTGTTTGGTGCAAATGGTTTTGCTCAAAAACAAACAGATGGTGATGTATTGATTGAGGCCGGTGGAAACTTAAATTCCATAGGTCCCAATTTTATATTACCCAATTTAAGAGCAAGATATTTTTTATCTCCTACGCTTGGGTTGAGAGCAGATTTTAGCTTTAATAATGCTAATATCACCCAAAACTTTATTGCTGCACCTGATAGTGTAAACATTAAAGGAGATTATGTAACAAAAATATCAAGTTTTGGTATCGGATTGGGTGTTGAAAAACACTGGAATGGAAACTCAAGATTTTCGCCTTTTTGGGGTGGAAGTCTTGGATTTAGGACCGGAAAGATTGGATTGACAGGTACAAATGCGATTGATAGCGGTTATGTCGCTAATCATAATGAAACCTTTGATTTTAATTTTAGTGGTATCACAATTGCACCTTTCATCGGAGCAGATTATTGGATTAATCAAAGCTTCTATGTGGGGATGGAATTGAACCTTGCCTACGGCATGTTTAAAACCGGAGATGCAACATCTATATCAGATGGCGTTAAGGAAATTTTTCCTGGAGGTTCGGTAAATGGTTTTGGACAAGGTATAACGCCATTTATAAGAGTTGGTTATAATTTGACTGGCAAGAATGCTGGAGCAATGGTTGACATGGATTCTGATAATGACGGAGTACCGGATAAGGACGACAAATGTCCGAATACACCTAAAGGAGTGAAAGTGACTAAATCAGGTTGTTCTGAGGTTGCAGAAACGGTAATGATTTTGGCTAAAAATATCTATTTTGAAACAGATAGCGATGTTTTGAAAGCCGAATCGTACGAATCATTGGACAAAGTAGTTAAAATTATGAATGACTATCCAAAATCAACATTGGATATTCAAGGCTATACCGACAATACTGGCGGTGCAGATCATAATTTGGATTTGTCAAAACGAAGAGCTGCATCAGTTAAAGCGTATCTTGAGGGCAAAGGAATAGCAGCTTCTCGCATGACCTCAAATGGGTTTGGCGAAGCAAATCCGGTGGCTACAAACAATACAGCCGAAGGAAGAGCTCTTAACAGAAGGGTGGAATTACACCTTACGCTCTAATCAATTCAGTTTAATAGGAAATTTTAAGGCCGCTTGAGCGGCCTTTTTTTTAACTTCTTGCCAAAAATTCCATGGGAATATTTAGTTTTATGCTTTGGCCAATACTATCAAAAGCAATTAGAAACATTTTTTCGTTGTTTTTTCGCAATAAATCAACAACCTGCCCTTTTAAAGGACCTTCTGTTACCAACACTTTGTCACCCACTTCAAAATCATCCGAGGTAAAAATGGTTTCTGCGTAATAACCCTCTTTTTCTATTATTTGAATTATTTCGATTTCGTGTTTTTTTACAATAGCGTCAGCCTGCTCAAATCGCAAATAGTTTATAACCCCATGTTGATGCAAAACAATTTCTCGTTCTTTTGGTGTGGGACGAACAAACAAATAGCCATTGAACATTGGGAACTCGACCCATTTTTTTCGGTCACTCCATTGGCTCAATCTTTTGGCAAGGGGCAAATAATTTTCTATACCTAATTCAGATAATTTCTTGGCAACTTTTTTTTCCTGCCTGGCACCCACGTATATCACTTTCCAACTGTTTTCTTCCATTGAGTTATGAAAAAAGCAATGGCAAACTTACATTTTTAATCTCTTTAAATGGTTCCCCACTTTGCTCTACCAAATTTATTTTTTAGTCAAATTTTATTCGTTTTGGAAGCCCATTGATTAGAATTGAGATAAAATATTTCAAAATCCCCCACATTTTAATTCATTCATTATTAGTGTTTTAACAATTGTGTGGATATTAAATCTGTCAAAAAGTGGGAAATAGTGGTAAAAAGTGGGAGAGTGTGTCGTAATTTTACCTCGATTTTTTTATCATGCATGTCAGGGTATTTAGGAGAATTTGAGTGTAAAATGGACGACAAGGGTCGGACCATTGTGCCTGCCGGTTTAAAACGGCAGATACCTCCTGATGCCCTCGATCGAATGGTGATAAATAGGGGCTTTGATAAATGTTTGACGCTTTATACCCGTAACGATTGGGATGAGGAAACCAAAAAGCTGAATAAGCTAAGCGACTTCAAGCGAAACGATAGGAGATTTAAGCGGCTGTTTAATAGCGGTGCAACAGAGGTAAAGATTGATGCAGCATCGCGGATTTTGATACCCAAAAAGTTGTGTGCGTATGCAGAAATTGAGTCTGACTTGATTTTTTATGCCTACGAAAACAAAATCGAAATATGGTCTAAAAAGGTTTACGATCAGCAGATGGAAATTGATCCGGATGATTATGCTGACTTAGCCGAAGAAGTAATGGGAGGTGACGATGGTGGCGATGACTAAATATCATATTCCGGTTATGCTTACGCAGTGTCTTGATGGCTTGTGCATTGTGCCCGATGGGGTGTATGTGGATGCTACGTATGGTGGTGGTGGCCATTCGGCAGAAATTTTAAAACAATTAACTACCGGCAAACTCATTGCTTTTGATCAGGATAATGATGCCGTAAAAAGGGTGCAGGATCACCCAAATTTGATTTTTGTTGATCATAATTTTCAGTATATCAAGAATTTTCTGAAATTCTATGAAATTGAAAAGGTCAATGGCATTTTGGCTGATTTGGGTATTTCATCACACCAAATAGATGAAGGCGGCAGAGGTTTTTCTTTTCGAGCCGATGCACCGCTTGATATGCGAATGAATCAAGAGCAAACGGTTAGTGCAAAATCTGTTATTAATACATATCAAGAGGCCGAGCTGTATAGGATATTTAAGGTGTATGGCGAGGTAAAGTTTGCCCGAAAACTGGCTGCAAAAATTGTTTCGCGGAGGGGGCAAATGCCTATTGAGACTACTGGAGAACTTGCCTCTATGGCCGAAGAGTTTATACCTGCCAAACAACGAAATAAAGAGTTAGCTCAATTGTTTCAGGCCATTCGCATTGAGGTAAACGGTGAATTGAATAGTCTGAAAATTTTGCTTGAAAAGTCGGCAGAAGTTTTAAAACCCGGAGGGAGGTTGGTGGTGATGTCATATCACAGCTTGGAAGATAGAATGGTGAAGAACTTCATCAATTGTGGAAACATTGAGGGTGATGTGGTTTCTGATAGTTTTGGAAATGTTGATAAGCCATTCGCCGCTGTGAACCGAAAACCCATTGTGGCAGACGAACAGGAACAGGCCGAAAATCCGAGGTCGAGGAGTGCCAAATTAAGAATAGCCGAAAGATTATGAAAGAGGAAGAAGAGAATATAAACACCGCGACTGAGGGGGCTGCCAATGCTGAAAAACAAGAGTTAACTCTATCTAATGTCTTTCAGGTGTTGTTGGTTTTGCTCTTGATGGGGCTTCCCTATATCTACATATCGCATCAATCGGACAAAAAGTTGAGAAGAGTGGAGGCACTAAAGGAAGAGTTGAAAGAGCTACGAGCGGAATTTATAACCCTAAAATCAGAATTGGTTGGGCAAAATAAACAATCGGATGTAGCAAAAAGGTTAAAAGACCGGCAAATAGAGCCGCTTTCAAAATCGCCCATAGACTTGAATGATAAGAAAAGGTGAATGTAAAGAAAGACATATTGTGGCGTGTGTTGGTCAGCATTTTTATGCTTGTCTTTTTGGCTGCTGCCATTTTGTATTCAACAGTTAAAATTCAGTATGGCAAAGGAGATTATTGGCTCGATTTAGATGATAGCCTGCATCAAAAGATGCTAAAAGTGCCAGCCATAAGAGGCAGTATTTATTCAGAAGATGGAAGCCTGTTGGCCACTTCTGTTCCTATTTATCAGGTGTCTATTGATTTCGGGGTAATCAAAGAATTTCACAAAGACTCATTTGAACAATACAAACCACTTTTGGCAAAAAATCTTTGCAACACGCTGAAAAACAGGACTTATGAAGAATATTTAGATATTTTAACCAAAGGCTATCGAGCTACCACTCGCTATAAAACCATCATCAGAAATGCCAGTTTCATTCAGGTAAAGGAAATGCGGGGCTGGCCTATTTTTTTAAATGGAAAAAATAAAGGTGGACTTATTGTGCAAGAAGAAACCAAACGAAAAAAACCGTATCTCGATTTGATGGCTCGAACCATAGGTTTTGTAAATGAAAATCATCATGGGGCGGGTATAGAAGCCAGTTTTGATTCGGTTCTTTCGGGTGTAGATGGCGAGCAATACGTGCGAAGAATTGTTGGAGGATACGAGCCGGTGGAGGATGAATTCAGCATAAAACCTGAGAATGGGAAGGATATATACACAACCATTGATATTCACTTGCAGGATATTGTTTCCGAAAATTTATCGAACAGTATTTTGGCCAACGGTGCCGAATTTGGAACCGCCATATTGTTGGAAGTTTCTACTGGAAAAATAAAGGCAATAAGCAATATAAATCAGACACCCGAAGGACTTTTTGAACGGTTTAATCATGCTATTGGCACAAACTACGAACCTGGAAGTACTATAAAATTAGTTTCTGCATTGGCCTGTTTAGATAATGGTGGGGTAGAACTGGAAGATTCTGTTGAAGTAAACTACGGAAAGTATAAGTTTTTTGGTAGAGATGAAATAGAGGATGTGGGACATGGTAGCTTCAAAAAATTGACCTATCGCCAAGTATTTGAGAAATCGTCAAACGTGGGTATTTCTCGAACAGCGTACGATGTTTTTGGTAAATCGCCAGAAAAATTTATAGAATATTTTGATGAGTTGCATCTAACCACCCCTCTTGAAACCGGCATGAATGGCGAGGCCCATCCCAAAATATTGCGACCCGGCAAACCTGGGTGGTCTGGCATGGGAGTGCCGTCAACCTCCATTGGCTATTCCGTGGCAATGAGTCCGCTGCATGTGGCAATGCTTTACAATGCCGTGGCCAACAATGGCAAAATGATGAAACCCTACCTCATTTCAAAAATCGGCTCATTGGGTATGGTGGATGCCACCTTTGAACCAACCGTTATTGAATCAAAAATATGTAAGTCATCTACCCTAAAGGATTTGAGAGCTTTGTTGGAGGGCGTTGTTCAAAATGGAACAGCAACCGACCTCAAAAATCTGCCCTTTACCGTGGCAGGCAAAACCGGAACAGCCCGAATTTCGGGAGCTGCAGGTTATGAAAAAAATGCATACAACAGTAGTTTTATTGGGTATTTTCCTGCCGATAAGCCTCAATATACTCTGTTGGTTTTGGTAAGCCGGCCCACTAAAGGCAGATACTATGGTGCTGCTGTGGCACTTCCGGTTTTTAAGGAAATAGCTAAAAATATTTATGCAAATGCTGTTCGCGAACCATTGCCAAAGGCAGACACAGGGGCTTTGCCCAAAATGCTTTGCGGAACGGTAAGGGAGCTAAAAGAAGTGACCTCCCTATTTGATTTGGATGCCGATTTTGATTCAAAAAATAGAGAGTTTATCATTCTTAAACCCGATACGGATGAATTGATAGAACGAGCCATTCAGTTTAACGGCAATAAGATGCCAAATATAGAAGGAATGAGTTTGCGAGACTGCCTCGTTTTGTTTGAAAATGAGGGTTTTAAGCTAAATTTTTCAGGCTACGGAAAGGTTTATGAGCAATGGCCTAATGAAGGTACAGCACTCATAAAAGGGCAAAATGTTTATGTAAAACTTAGAGTGAAGCCATGAAAAAGTTAATACAAATATTGCCCAAAGAAATTGATTTTGACATTGTTGGAAACAGCGATATAGAAATTAATAACCTCGAGCTTGATTCGCGAAAGATTTCTGCAGGAGATGTTTTTGTGGCTGTGGTTGGTAGCCTTACCGACGGACACGGCTACATAAAAACAGCCGTAGAAAAGGGGGCAAAAGCCATTGTTTGTCAGCAGTTGCCTGAAAACATTGAGAAAGGGGTTACCTATATTGTTTGTGCAGATTCTGGGTTGTTTCTTGGCAAGTTGGCTGCCAATTATTTTGACAATCCGAGCGAGAAAATAGAATTGGTGGGGGTAACTGGCACGAACGGAAAAACAACTGTGGCTACCCTTTTATTTAATTTATTTAAAACTTTTGGACACTCGGTGGGCTTGCTAAGCACGGTCGAGAATAAAATAAACGAACAAACAATTCCGGCAACGCATACCACGCCTGATGCCATAACACTCAATCGGCTTTTGGCTGAAATGGTTTCGCAGGGTTGCCAATATGTGTTTATGGAGGTTAGTTCGCACGCCATTCATCAGCATAGGGTAGGAGGGCTAAAGTTTAAGTTGGCAGCCTTTACAAACATTACCCACGACCACCTTGATTATCACGAAAATTTTGCAAACTACCGAAATGTCAAAAAGCAGTTGTTTGATGGTTTGGCCGCCGATAGCATTGCCATTACCAATAAGGACGACAAAAATGGATTATTCATGCTTCAAAATTGTCGGGCTGCTAAATACAGTTACTCTTTACACTCTGCCAGCGATTTTAAGGCTCGAATTATAGAACATGACTTTAATGGAATGTTGTTAGAAATCGACAACAAAGAGGCGTGGTATCATTTGGTGGGAAAATTTAATGCGTACAACTTGTTGTTGGTGTACAGTGTTGCCTTTTTGTTAGGCAAATCTTCGGAAGAAATCATAACCACACTTACCTTGTTGCATGCTGTTTCTGGTAGGTTTGAATACATCAAAACTCCTCAAGGAATAATTGGAGTGGTGGATTATGCCCATACACCCGATGCTTTGCAAAATGTGTTGGAAACCATAAATGCCATTCGAAGCAAAAACGAACAACTGATTACTGTAGTTGGTTGTGGGGGAAATCGCGACCATGAAAAAAGACCTATAATGGCCAAAGTGGCTTGCGAATTGGGAGATAAGGTCATTCTAACCTCCGACAATCCCCGAAATGAAAACCCCGAGGCAATTTTGGCCGATATGCAAACCGGGGTAGAACCTCAACACTATAAAAAAACACTTAAAATAACGGATAGGGAGGAAGCCATAAAAACGGCCATAAGTCTTGCCAAAGCTGGAGACATCATTCTATTAGCTGGGAAAGGGCACGAAACCTATCAGGAAATAAAAGGTGTGAAATACCCTTTCGACGACCGTCAGATTTTCATAAAAAATGCAACCCTAATGTCTTAAAAATATGCTGTATTATTTGTTTAGATACCTCGAAAATTCATTTCATATTCCCGGTGCCGGAGCCTTTGAATACAGTTCTTTTAGAGCCATTTTGGCTATACTGCTTTCTTTAACCATTAGTTTGGTTTACGGCAAAAGGCTGATTGCCCTTTTGCATAAAAAACAAGTTGGTGAAACCATCAGACAGTTGGGTCTTGAGGGAGAAAATACTAAAAAAGGTACACCCACAATGGGCGGGCTAATCATTTTGGCGGCCATCATTATTCCAACCCTACTTTTTGCCCGATTCAGGAATATTTACATCATTCTTATGCTTGTTTCCACTGTTTGGTTGGGTCTTATTGGGTTTTTAGATGATTATATAAAGGTATTTAAAAAAGATAAAGAAGGCTTAGCCGGAAGGTTTAAAATTATAGGCCAACTTGGGTTGGGGTTGATTATTGGGTTAACGCTTTATTTCAATGACGAGGTGGTGGTGCGTGAATTTGTCAATCAGCGAAATGCTACCCCTCAAATAATTGAAAATGCAAGCCATACCACACAAAACGAGCTCGGTCAAACCATTTATGTGCTCGATCAAAAATCAACTGCCACGACCATTCCATTTATTAAAACCCATCAATTCGATTATGCCGAAATACTGTTTTTTCTTGACAAAGAAACAGCAAAAAAATACGCATGGATTGTCTATGTACTCATTGTCACCTTCATCATTATTGCTGTTAGCAATGCGGCAAATTTAACCGACGGAATAGACGGCTTGGCAGCGGGAACCAGTGCTATTATTGGGCTGACTCTGGTGGTGCTGGCCTACATATCGGGCAATGCCATTTTTGCCGATTATCTAAAAGTAATGTTCATTCCATTCCAAAGCGAGCTTGTCATCTTTGGGGCGGCATTTGTTGGGGCGTGCATCGGTTTTTTGTGGTACAATTCCTATCCGGCACAAGTTTTTATGGGCGATACGGGTAGCCTTGCATTGGGAGGTATCATTGCTGTTTTTGCCATCATGCTTCGCAAAGAATTGCTCATCCCTATTCTTTGCGGAATCTTTTTAGCCGAAAATTTGAGCGTGGTGCTACAAGTGGGCTATTTTAAATATACCAAGAAAAAATACGGGGAAGGAAAACGCATTTTCCTGATGTCTCCGCTTCATCATCATTTTCAGAAAAAAGGCTATGCCGAACCCAAGATTGTTACCCGATTTTGGATTGTGGGCATTATGCTGGCGGCATTAACCATCATAACTTTTAAGCTAAGATAATGACCACAAGAACCGTCATATTGGGAGCAGGCGAAAGCGGAACAGGAGCAGCGATTTTGGCCAAGCATTTGAGACATTCGGTTTTTGTTTCTGATTTTGGGAAAATCAAAGATAAGTATACTTCCGAGTTAAACCAAAACAACATCGAGTTTGAGTCTGGAACGCATACCGAAGAAAAAATATTAAACGCAGATGTGGTTATTGTTAGCCCCGGTATTCCGCCAAAAGCTCCAATAATTCAATCTATTATCTCCAAAGGAATCCCGATGATTTCGGAAATAGAGTTTGCAGCCAAAAACACCAACGCGATACTTATTGGTATTACTGGAACAAACGGGAAAACGACCACCACCATGTTGACCTACCATTTGCTGAAAAAAGCCGGATTAAAAGTGGGATTGGCCGGAAACGTAGGACAAAGCATGGCCAGACAGGTAGCTCAAAATGATTTTACCCATTATGTTATTGAATTAAGCAGTTTTCAGCTTGATTTAATGTTCGAAACCCGCATAAACTATGCAGTGTTGCTGAATATTACGCCTGACCATCTCGACCGATACGCTACGTATGATGATTACATAAAATCCAAATTTAGAATTACCCAAAATCAAACGGAAGATGACCGATTTATCTATTGTTCTGATTCAGAAGATTTGATGAATTATTTCTCCAAAACAAACCTAAAGGCACAATGCATTCCTTTTTCGCTCAACACACAGCACAATCCGGGAGCATGGGCCGACGACATAGCATTTCACATCAATTTATATCAACCAAAAATTAGTTTTAGTATGGATTTGAATCAACTTACAATTAGTGGTAAGCACAACACCTACAACTCAATGGCGGCTTCTATTGTTGCCAACTCTTTACTCATCAGAAACGAAGTGATTCGGGAGAGTCTGATGGATTTTAAAAACGTTGAACATCGTTTGGAGTATGTGGCAACGGTAAAAGGCGTTGATTATATCAACGACAGCAAGGCCACCAACGTTAATTCGGCATGGTATGCTTTGGAGAGCATGAAAAAATCTGTTGTTTGGATTGCCGGTGGCATCGACAAAGGGAATGATTATGATTTGCTTTTGCCATTGGTAAAAGACAAGGTTCGCATTTTGATTTGTTTGGGCAAAAATAACATTGCTTTGCATCAGGCCTTTTCAAAACATGTGGATATGGTAGTAAACACCCTGTCAGCCAAAGAAGCGGTACAAATGGCCAACGGTTTGGCAAAACGCGATGAAGTTGTTCTGCTATCTCCAGCCTGTGCCAGTTTCGATTTGTTTGAGAGCTACGAAGACCGTGGCCGTCAGTTTAAATACGAAGTTAGAAATCTTTAAGAACCATAAAAAGTGTTTCAATGGTTTAAAGAAAATATCAAAGGCGACCGAATAATTTGGTTGGTCGTTACTGCCCTTTCTTTGTGGGGTGTGTTGGCTATTTATAGCTCTACCAGTGCATTGGCATACATCAAACAGGGAGGCAATACAGAGTATTTTCTGATAAAGCATTGCGGCATTTTATTTATGGGTTTCTTTTTGATGTGGCTCACACATTTGGTCGATTTTCAGTATTACTCACGTCCGGCTCAGTTTTTGGTTTATCCTGCCATTTTGCTGCTCATATATACATTAGTTTTTGGAGTTGGTGTCAATTCGGCAAAACGTTGGATAACCATTCCGGGTGTTGGCCTTACCTTTCAATCATCCGATTTCGCAAAGCTTACTCTAATAATGTACATCGCTCATTTTCTGTCAAAACGGCAAGAGAATATTGGTAGTTTTAAGAAAACATTTTTGCCCGTACTCATTGTAATTGTGTTGGTATGCGGATTTATTGGTGTGGCCAACTTGTCCACTGCAGTAGTTTTGTTTGCCACCTCCTTGTTGCTACTTTTTATAGGAAGAATACCTATGAAATATCTTGGGGCGTTGTTTGGTGTGGGGTCGGTGGTGCTCGCATTAATAATTGTGGTGTTGCTCAATACAAAATACGAGGGTGGTCGGATTGCCACTTGGAAATCGAGAATTGAAAACTACGTTGATTTTGCTCAGGGAAAGGATAAAACCCTGAGTTATCAAAACGAGCAAGCCAATATTGCCATTGCCAAAGGAAAACTTATCGGCAAAGGCTCGGGCAAAAGCGATCAACGTAACTTTTTGCCATTGGCATTCTCCGATTTTATTTATGCCATCATTATTGAAGAATACGGATTGCTGGGTGGAATCGTTTTAATGCTTTTGTATTTGGTGCTGCTATGGCGAACCGTAAAAATTGTAATAAATGCACCCAAAGCATTTGGGGCATTGCTGGCCATTGGGCTATCATTTGCCCTCGTTATTCAGGCATTTATGAATATGGGTGTGGCCGTTAGCTTATTGCCCAATACAGGTTTGCCGTTGCCATTTGTAAGCATGGGCGGAACCAGTTTGCTTTTTACCAGTATTGCCATGGGTATTATTTTGAGCGTGAGCCGACAAACCCAAAATCAAGTTAAAACAGAGCAACATGAGCAGTAGTTTTCTAATATCAGGTGGTGGAACAGGTGGTCATATTTTTCCCGCTTTGGCCATCGGAAAAGCATTGCAACAAAAATATCCGGATGCCAAAATTGAGTTTGTAGGGGCAAAGGATAAAATGGAAATGCAAAAAGTGCCGGAGGCGGGATTCAAAATCTATGGGCTCTGGATTAGTGGTATCGACCGAAAAATCAGTTTGAAAAATTTTGCATTTCCGTTTAAGTTGATTTCAAGCATAATTAAATCATATACTATAATAAAACGAAATAAACCTCAAGTAGTGGTGGGTGTTGGCGGATTTGCAAGTGGGCCTTTATTATATGTGGCCAACAAATTAGGAATACCTACGATTATTCAAGAACAAAACAGCTATCCCGGCATAACCAATAAATTATTGGCAAAAAAGGCAGATAGAATATGCGTTGCATTTGATGGTATGGAGCGATTTTTTGCGAAGCAAAAAATCGCAATTACCGGAAATCCCATTCGTCAGCAATTGTTGGATTGCACCAAAACCCCGATAGAGGCAAAACAGTTTTTTGGACTTCAAGATAAACCGACCATGCTCATTATTGGCGGTAGTTTAGGTGCAAGAACTATAAACAAAGCCATTGAATCGAATCTTGAATTATTTGAAAAAAATGATATTCAAATAATTTGGCAAACCGGAAAATCATACACCGCCCAAAACAAAGTTTTTGGAATGCAAACCACTTTTATTACCGAAATGGACATGGCTTATCGGGCGGCAGATATTGTTATTTCGCGTGCCGGTGCATCCAGCTTGTCGGAATTGGCGGCTCTGGGCAAGGCATCTATTTTGGTTCCATCGCCCAACGTTACAGAAGATCATCAAACCAAAAACGCAATAGCTTTGGTGCAAAAGGGTGCTGCCATTTTGGTTAAAGACAGCGAGGCTGGCGATAAGTTGGTGCCTGTGGCCATGCAGTTAATTGCAGATAAGGCAAAAGTAAATCTTTTGGAAAAAAACATTTTAAGCATGGCCAAACCCAATGCCACAGATGAAATAGTAGCAGAAATTGAAAAACTTATAAAGTGAATTTTGACAAACTACATAGGGTGCTATTTTTGGGTGTGGGTGGCATAGGTATGTCGGCACTTGCACGCTATTTCAAAAGTTTGGATATACAGGTTTTTGGTTACGACAAAACCGAAACAACATTAACCCAACAACTTCAAAAAGAGGGAATTGAGGTTGTTTTTGAAGATAATTTGGAATGGTTGTCAACTATTCTTTCATCAGCAAATCAGTCTAATTTTTTGGCGATTTATACCCCAGCCGTTCCGCCAGATTTAAAGTTGAAGACAGCCTTGGAACAATCGGGATTGCCATTTATGAAGAGAGCAAAGGCTTTGGGATTAATTACTCAAAATAGTCTGAACTTGTCTGTGGCCGGAACCCACGGAAAAACGACCACCAGTACTTTGTTAGCCCACATTCTCAATGAGGCAGGGGTGCCTTCAGTAGCTTTTTTAGGGGGCATTTCGAGCAATTTTAACAGCAATTATCACAACACCATCATACCCGCCAAACCGGTTATCAGCATTACCGAAGCCGATGAGTTTGATCGGTCGTTTTTGCATTTGTCACCCAAGTATGCGGTTATTACCAGCGTAGATGCTGACCATTTGGATATTTATGGTAGTGCCGATGAAATGCTGAAATCGTTTCAAGCATTTGGAGAAAGGGTAAATCCCGATGGTTTGTTGTTGGTGCATCACAGCATAAAACATCATTTTGAACGAGCCACAACCTACGGCATTAATTATGGTCATTATTCGGCTCAAAACGTGCATATTAACGACGGGAAATTTGTTTTTGATTTGGTTTACGAAAACGAAATTTTTAGGCTTTTGACCCTTGGTATGGCTGGAATCCATAATGTGGAAAATGCTGTGGCTGCCTCTGTTTTGGCACTAAAAATGGGAATTTCGGAAAATGATTTGCGGAAGGCTTTGGCCAATTTTAAGGGAGTGAAACGGCGGTTTGAATTTATTGTGCGAAATGAGAAGCACATATATATTGATGATTATGCACATCACCCCACCGAATTAAAGGCCGCAATTGGCTCTGCCAAAAAATTATTTCCCAACAAAAAAATAACCGGAGTTTTTCAGCCGCATTTGTATAGCCGAACCCGTGATTTTCAGGAAGGGTTTGCCGAAAGCCTGTCAATGTTGGATGAAGTAATATTGATGGACATCTATCCGGCTCGGGAGTTGCCAATAGAGGGAATTACCAGCCAAATAATTTTTGACAAAATAACAGCACAGGATAAAAAAATATGGACTCCAACTCAAATTTTGGACTCCGTGCAAAACAACCCTCGAGAAGTCTTGCTAACCCTCGGTGCAGGAGATATTGATAGACTTATTGAACCTATAAAAACCATTTTGAAACCATGAAAAAATACATGCTCAATTGGTTGATGGTATTTGTGGGTTTGGTGGCCATTGTTTCCTTATTTTTTGTCTTTCGACATAAAAAGCAAAATAGGGTGTGCAAAGAGGTAATTGTAGAATATGCCGACAATGATGCCGCATTGATTTCTGCCCAATCTATATTGGAACAATTAAAGCGAGATACCGTTCCCACCGTGGGGCTCAAAACCACTGAAGTACCACTAAAAAGGGTGGAAAAATCACTCAGAGGCAATGTATTTGTTAAAAATGCGGAGGGTTATTTTGATTTTGAAGGGAATCTTCACTTAAAAATATATCAACGCAAACCAATTGTTCGAGTGCATCCTGATGTTGGAAATCCTTATTATCTGGATGATTCGGGCAAACGTATTCCATTGTCAAAGCTGCATACACCCCGTGTGAAGACGGCCTCCGGCAACATTTCGTCGGTTTTGGATAAAAAACTGTACACATTTGTAAACCATGTTAATCAGTCGGAGTTCTGGGACAAGTTTATTGACCACATATTTGTAAGACCGAATAATGACTTGGTTTTTACCACTCAAATTGGTGGACACGAAGTTGTTTTTGGAGATACCCTAAGAATGGAACAGAAGCTCAATAAGTTGGAAGAATTTTATGAAAAAGCTTCAAAAAACGTTGGTTGGGAGCAATATAGTGAGATTGATATACGATTCAAAAATCAAATAGTTTGTAGAAAGTAGCATGGCACACGACAAAATAGTAGTAGGATTAGACATCGGAACCACCAAAATATGCACCATTGTTGGTCGCATGAATGAATACGGTAAGGTTGACATTTTGGGCATAGGTCAAGTACCTTCAAATGGTGGCGTTACCAGAGGTGTGGTTTCAAATATTGATAAAACTGTTAATGCCATCATCGATTCTACCAAATTGGCCGGAGAAAGTTCAAATGTAGAAATCAATCGAGTACATGTGGGCATTGCCGGTGCACACATCAATAGTTTGCAACACAAAGGAATGATAATCCGCAATGATGGTGAATCGGAAATTTCGCAATCGGATTTGGATAAGTTGGAAGCCGACATGCACAAAATTGCCGTAAATCCGGGCGATAAAATTATTCATGTTTTACCTCAAGATTTTACCGTTGATAATGAGCCGGGAGTTGTTGACCCAATCGGCATGGCCGGAATAAAGCTCGAAGGCAATTACCATATTATCACTGGGCAAATTACCGCTGCGAAAAATATTTACAAATGTGTCGAAAAATCGGGTCTAAAAGTATCCGACCTCACGCTGGAACCATTAGCCTCATCGCACTCGGTTTTGAGCGATGAAGAAATGGAAGCAGGTGTGGTATTGGTTGATATTGGAGGTGGCACAACAGATGTAGCCATTTTTCATGATAACATTATCCGGCACACGGCCATTATACCTTATGGAGGCAACATCATAACCGAAGATATTAAGGAAGGCTGTAATGTGATGAAACATCAGGCCGAATTGCTAAAAACAAAATTTGGTTCTGCATTGGCCGACGAATCAACCGAAAACGAAATTGTTTCAATACCAGGTTTAAGAGGGCGTGAGCCGAAAGAAATTTCAGTGAAAAACCTTTCAATGATTATCAATGCAAGGGTTTCTGAAATTTTGGAATTGGTGTATTACGAAATAAAAGCAAGTGGTTTAGAGAAAAAATTGGTTGGAGGTTTGGTAATAACCGGTGGTGGAGCCATGCTCAAAAACATTACTCAACTTGCCGAATTTGTTACAGGATTGGATGCACGCATCGGCTATCCGAACGAGCATTTGGCCAAAGGTTTGGTAGAAGAGGTAAAAAGCCCCATCTATGCCACAGGCGTTGGTTTGGTGCTAAAAGGATTGCGTGGAGAGACAGGAACACACAACGTTTTTAAACCACAGGTGGTGGAGGAAGTGGTGGAAGAACCTATTCAGTCAAAAGTAGAGGATGAGCAAGACCAACACGATATGAATATTAAAGCCGAACGAAGAGAGCATTTCTTCTCAAAGTTTAAGGCTTGGTTGAAGGATGAAAGTGATATACAAGATTTTTAATTAAGACGCATGAATTTTAAGATTGACTTACCCAAAGAAAGATCATCCATCATAAAAGTGATAGGAGTAGGCGGCGGTGGCGGCAATGCCGTTAACTATATGTACAAACAAGGCATAAGTGGAGTAGATTTTTTTATCTTCAACACAGATAATCAGGCGTTAGAAATCAGTCCGGTTCCAAATAAAATTCAAATTGGAAATGAATTGACCGAAGGTCGGGGTGCGGGTTCAAATCCTGAAGTTGGCAAACGTGCGGCAGAAGAAAGCATAGAAGATATTATCGAATCGCTTGGAGTAAATACTCAAATGGTTTTTGTTACTGCCGGCATGGGCGGTGGCACAGGCACTGGGGCTGCTCCGGTTATTGCCAAAGCAGCAAAGGATATGGGCATTCTTACGGTTGGTATCGTTACAACACCTTTTACTTTTGAGGGTGGAAAACGATGCAATGCCGCCGAAGATGGAATTGCCGAAATGCGAAGAGCCGTAGATTCGTTGTTAGTTATTTCAAATGACAGGATAAAAGATATGTATGGTAATTTGAAAATTACAGATGCATTTTCTCATGCCGATAATATTTTAACTACGGCTGCCAAAGGAATTGCCGAAATAATAACCATTGCCGGAAGTATAAACGTGGATTTTGAAGACGTGAAAACCGCCATGAAAGACAGCGGGGTGGCCATATTGGGTAATGGAGTAGCCGAAGGAAAAGACCGAGCCATGCGTGCTGCCGAGTTGGCTTTAAACTCGCCGTTGTTGAACGACAATAAGATTAACGGAGCCAGCGATTTGTTGATTAACATTTCGTATGGTGCCGAGGAGGCAAGCATGGATGAATATGCCGAAATCAACGAGTTTTTCCAAGAACAGGCGGGAAGAGATGCCAATTTGAAATGTGGTTTGTGCTACGATGAAACATTGGAAAACAGTATTTCGGTGACCATTATAGCTACTGGTTTTCACAAACAAGAAAATAGATTGATAAAGCCTGCAATAGAACCTCAAAAATTGGAAGAGCATATTTTTGAAGCTGTATCTATTGGTAAAATAACAGTAAACGAAACAAGCGATGTGCAAGAAGAGGCAATCGCTGAAGAAGAGCCTCAATCGCAAACCTCCATTTTTGACATTATAAATTCCGAGGATGAATTGAGAAAAGCAGATGACAAGGTTCGCGAAATGAAGGAGCGAATGATGCATTTGAGAGAGCTGAACAAAACCGCCAATTCTCCTGAAGGTATGGAGGAGTTGGAAGGTGTTCCGGCCTATAAAAGAAGAGGGATAAAATTGAATAATACGCTTCATTCGTCTGATATTGAGATATCAAGAACATCTCTAATTGACGAACCAGAGGCAAAACCTGAATTGAAGCAAAATAATTCGTTTCTTCACGACAACGTGGATTAATAAAGAGTTTGACTACACATGCGACTTGAACAGGGGGGCGGTAAGCATTTGGGAAAGTGCTTATTTGGCTACCCCTTTCTTTTTTTCTTTTAGAAAGTAAATTTTTTTCAACCATTAAGAAATTTGGGTTCATTAAGTCTTAATTTTCTTAATACCTAAATGGTTTAAATATTTCCTTCTTTTTAAAACCATTAAAAAATTTAGGTTCATTAAGTCTTAATTTTCTTAATGCCTAAATGGTTCAAATTATTCCAAAAAAGTTGTGTGCCACCTCTGTCAAACGCAGTGGTAAAAAAGAAAAAATCGAATAAAGAAAGATACGAAATAAAACGCATACTACCTACCCAAGTATCTGCTCGCTGTGTTTTTTTGCCACTACATCATCAATGATGTTTGATATTTTCCCTTCTTCATTGATGATAAATGTAGTTCGAACGATGCCCATATACTCTTTACCGAAGGTTTTTTTGAGAGCCCAAACACCAAATTTTTCGGCAATTTTATGGTCTTCATCCACCAACAAATCAAACGGAAGTTGATATTTAGAAATAAATTTTTGATGCTTTTTGGCTTTATCCGGACTAATGCCAAAGAGGGTATATCCTGCCTTTTTCAATTCCTCAAAATGGTCTCTTAGGTTGCATGCCTGATTGGTGCAAGTTGGTGTGTCGTCTTGCGGGTAAAAATAAAGAATTGTTTTACGGCCAATAAAATCATTGTCCGAAATGGTTTCCTCATTCTGATCGATGGTTGTAAAGTTTGGAATTTTTGTTCCAATTTCTAATTTGCTCATTTTGTATTAATTGTTCGTTCAAGCACAGCTTTATTTCCGGCTCCATCGGTCACCTCAAGTTTAAGTGTATGGCTTCCGGCTTCTATCCAGTTCGGTACTGAACCAAATAGTCTGTTCAACTTTGGTTCATATTCCAGCAAAACCCATTTGTTGTCGATATAACAATTGTAGATGTCTATATCGCTGAGATTGTCCACCACCTTAAAAGATAATGAATTACCTAAATTCAACGGAGTAATTGTGGGCTCTGTATCATCATACGCCAGATAGTAAACACTCAACTCTTTTGAAGTTTCGGTTATATAATTTCCCGACACTTTCCCACCTTCATAATCACTGGTTTTGGTGTTTTTATCGTAACTCATCATCACAAGTTTAGATTCATCAGCCACGCCATCGGGTATTTTAATTTGCACGGTAGCCGATTTATGCAAAGGCACATTGGCATTATTTACCTTTATCATGGGCGAAACGGCATTGCCTGTGGCCGGGGTTTCAGAAATGCTCATGTAGGTATCGTTATACAAAGCATCTGAGGGAAGTGTTATTATGGCATTGGTAGATTTTAATATGTTTGTCTTTCCGGCGGTGCATTGGCTATTTCCGGCCATATTGGTGCCACCGGCTGTCAGAGGTTTTGCAGTTTCTTTTCCAATAAGATTGAACCAAAATGTATCAGCGTGTCCCGAAAAATCTTTTATGGCAACGCTTATTTTGAGTGTTTCAGAATCTTTTACCTCAAAAATGCCGTTACCTTTATAAAAGTGAAGTTTGTTTCCATTGTCTTTAAACATCTTTACATATCGCACTCCATGTTCGGCAAAATACCAATAATCGATATGTTGATTGATGTATCTCCCTTGGTCAAAATCAAAATCTTCAATGGTTTGCGTAAAAATAGTTTTACCGTTTACAGATAGTTCGGCGTAGTTTATACCTAGTTTATTCATCCTATCCGTAAAAAAGTCAATCCAGTTGGCACCCACGGCGTATTGCCCGGGAGCTACATCAAGACTGCTTCCACTTTTTTGAATTTTTTGTCCGGCATAAATGCCATATTGGGCATATCGAGTGTGGTCAATGGCATATAAAAAACAAGTACCTATGGTCGGAGAAATATTGTCATCCACCCGAAGACCGTACAGCAATGGATTTACCGTTCGCCCTCGACTATCTCTTATTTCGAAATGCAAATGTGGGCCTCCGCTACCGCCGGTGTTGCCGCTTATGGCCACCACCTGCCCTTTACTAACGGGGAGTTTCCCGGCAGGTACATACCAGTCAAACTCATAGTTTTTAAGGGCATATTGGTGTGCAATTACCTCCTCTTGAATTGTGCCATAAAACTTTTGTAGATGCCCGTAAACAGTGGTAGTGCCATTGGGATGCTGGATATAGAGAGCCTTTCCGTACCCTTTTTCGTCCACTTTTATACGGCTGACAAAGCCACTCGCAGCGGCCTTTACCTGCTTACCTTCCACTCCTCCCGTGCGTATATCAAGCCCTCCATGAAAATGGTTGTTCCTCAGCTCGGCAAAAGTTCCGGACAATAAAATCTCGCCATCTATCGGAGATACATAATAGCCAAGCTGAACACCTTTTTTGTTTGGTTTAGTTTTTTCAATTTCTTTTAGCGGTGTGGCAGATGGATGTTCGGTTGGGTTTGTATTAGCGTTAAGTTTTTTTGAAGAATCGGCATACGTTGGGCTTTTGCTTTCGGGCTCTATTTTTTTCGATAATCCAGAATCGCTTTTACCCTTCTCGTTTTGGTTATTCTCCGAAATAGTCTTGGTTGGTTGCTTATTTCTTACAAACCAAATAACCAGAAGCAATGCCAAAGCCGCTCCAATCACCGCCACCAACTGTCTCTTTTTTTTCACCCCGCAATTATAGTAGATTAGATGTTAAGTTGCCCCGATAGTTATCTGGAGGTTTACCTTTATAGATGAATGCTTGATATTATACAGTCGTCATTCAGAAGTTTTAGTCGAAGAATCTCATAAAAGGCTTTAAAAAAAAACTTGCACCAACCAAAAAAAAGTCTAAACTTTGAACTATTGATAACCTAAAAGAAAATGTGAAATGAATTAAAATCCTGACAACGTGGCAAAAACCAAAGAAAAGCAATGTTAAAGTGCCATACGTTACGACCAAAAAGTGCATACCGAAAAAATCTTTTAGACCAATGTTTTTTAACTTTAAAAATGAAAAATTTATGAAAAAATGTACAACAAACGAAGCATTCGGCCAAGCTGATGATGCTTTAAACCATTCGCCACGGCGAACTAAACAGCACCAAACTACACACACACACACACAGCGTTGGCGGGCTGTCAAGTATTAATTATTTGATAGGCTAAAGGGGCCGCTAATGCTGGTATTGGTTACTTGGGTCTGCGGTGCAGACAATGCACAAGTAATCATAAGCCTTAATACAACATGGACTCCTTCAGGTAGTTTACCTATTGGGTATAATAATGGGGTAACTATTAATTCCGGAGTTACTTTGACCATTGATGGTGCGACTCTGAATATGAATAACTTGGCGAAAATTACCTTAAACACTGGTGCAAAACTAATAGTTATGAATAATGCAAAATTGCAGTCATCCGGTTTGGGAACTAACGTTTGGAATGGTATTGTAGCTAATGGTGATCCAGCAATTGAACAATTTATCACTTTCCCGGATCCAAATAAACACAACAATTCAGCCTCTTGGGAGGGAGTACTAAATAATAATCAAACCTTGGTGAAAGCTGAAAATTCATCAATTTTAAACGCTAAAATTGGAATTCAATCGAAAGATGGAGCCGTGGTAAGGACGAGGAAAACAAATTTCACAAATTGCGAACTAGGAATCAACATAGAGCCTTATAGTTCAATGGATTGCCCAGAATCAAATGCCTCGTTCGTAATGGGTTGTGTTTTCAAATGGGACAACCAAAATTTCATTAGTAATTCTATTTATTTGCCAAATAGACTGAAACATATTAGTATGTCTGGAGTTGCTGGGGTTAATATTGGTGGCAATACTTTTACAAATGGAATGACGGCTCAAGCTTGTCAACGAGACAGAGGAAAAGGAATTGTAGCAAACGGGTCATCAGCTATCCTTGAATTTGAGGCAGACCAATTCACCAAGGATGTTAATTACGAAAGTTGCGGTGGTATTATGCAGAAAAATGGTGGAGGTGGTGCTTCCAAGGTAAATACGTTTTCAAATCTGACTACTGGTATTGAGGCAGTTTCATCAAACTCAAATAAGTTCTTTATTAGAGGGTCAGAATTTTCTAACTGTTTCAACTCGATAAATCTAAATGGATTGTCAAAAGGAATTATTTTTGAATGTCAGGTAGAGAAAATTTTGTCGGGTTTAGCGAATATTTTTAAAAGTTCTGGTTGTGGTTCCATTCACTTTCAGGATGTTATAATCAATGACTGCTCAGAATCTAGGATTATTGATAACGCGTTCAAATATCATGTTGTGCAACCAAGCCCATATAGCCAAAATACCGCCATAACGATAGATAACACCAATGGGACGGCAAAAATAAAAGCTAATGACTTCGACTATGCTGGTCAGTTGACATTTTTGTTGACAGGGATTGATATTTTCAATGCAGCAGGGTCTAGTTCAATTTTGGTTGAATGCAATAATTTTGAAGGCTTACAAGTTGATATTCGTGTTTCAAGTGGTGATTTGGACATCGGAAGTTCCTCCAAAGATGCTGCTAATTCCTTTACCACAACTGGTAACTCAACATTTAATATTGAAAATATAGGTACAGGAAACGTTAATTTTTTTGGACTTTCTACGGTTAATCCAACGTTGTCTAATGTTAACTCCAATATAGTAAGTTCTGCTCTTAACTGCACCATTACTTGTGATGACTTTGAAATGAATTGGGAAGATTTTTACTGCCCCACGCTTGGTATTGAAGGTTTTAATGATGGAGTTCGTTCAATAGACATTTACCCAAATCCTACAAATGGAGTATTTCGATTAACAAATTTGTCCGGAATAGGAAAGTATCAAGGCAGTATTCATACAATTCTTGGTCAGGCAGTTGCAAATTTTGAGGCAATGAATGAGGAAGAAATAGATGCCTCTTTTCTAAAAAGTGGTGTGTACTTTTTGAAGTTGGTTTCGGAAATAAATAATAATGTGTATGTCGGTAAATTGGTCATTGATTAATACGTTTTTGATAATTACAGTACGACTGTTGGGGCTATTTTGCCCAACGGTCGTATTTTCTCAAGAGGTAAAGTATTGGCAAAAAAATTCTAGACTTTTTGCTTTGAACTGCAATGACCAAATAAAAGTCATTGATGTGGGGATGGATGTGACTGTTAGAAGTTCGCTTTGTTATACAACAAGAGATGGACAATTAGGCTATTACTTTGAGCAAGACATTGGCTTAAAAGATTCAAATGGAAATTTACTCTCAGGTAATGAGAATTTTGTTAAGGGGGAATATGATCAGGCTGTAATTGAATATTCGGAATATCACCATATTGTGTCCACCATCGGGGCTAATTTCTATGAGCCGCCTTACAGTACCAATCCTGACAGAGGAGTTCATTTGCAACGAATAGAAAGAGGCTCGGATGGAACTTTCAAGGTTTTATGGAATAAGGCTTTATTGGTTGGAATGGATATTACGGATTTGACATTTTCGCGTATTGATACCAATAAAACACTATTGGTATTTATGAGCAACAAATCACTTTACACAGGATTATTAGTTGATGAATCATTTCGTATGCTTGACTCAATTGCAATTTATGAGCATCCAGCTTTTAGCACCAAATACGATGCAATACCCAATGTTTACACAGAAATAAATCGGCAAATTGTCAAGCCCGCACATGTCCAAAATTATATTACCTTTTTGTCTAACATTAAGTATTACCTTAAAAATGACAAGGGTTTGGACTTATTGCTTGCATCCCAAAATGTACTGTTTAGGCTTGATATCGATTCAGGAACCCTGCATTTCAAAAAGAGTGAAAATGCCCATGTTCTGTTTAACAAAATCGATGAGGTTGGTGCGGAAAATCAAATTTATGAAGAATTGGATTTTAATAAATGGGGTAATCGAATTGAAATTTCCCCAAACGATAGCTTTTGTTATTTTCTAACATATGAGATATACAAAATTGAGGGTTCTGTTTTTTATTATAGGGGAATATTGCGTACCGTTAATTGTTATAGTGATTTGCAGGAAAAATTATATTTAGCACACACATACGAATCACTCAAATTGGGTATTAGCGGGAGTCTTTTCCTCTTGGATAGCGAACATCCAAGTAGGCAATCTGGGGGAACTGATCGGAGCGAAAATAAAATTTGGTATTCAATCTTTCTAAACTCTAACAATGGCTCGCTTCTGAGGGAAGATTTGTTCTGGAAAAACGACTCCCTTTTGTTTAAACCTCGCTATTACAAGTACCCCGGTAATATCGGTGAAAATATTAGTTTTGACTTCTATGATTATCTGCGATTTAAACCAGAGATTGAATATTCCTGTACTGCCAATGTGAAATTTAATAATATATCAGATTTTAATTCAGATTTGGATAGTTTTATTTGGTATTTTGTCTTGGATAATGATGAAATTGATACCTTAATAGATTTTGAACCAAGACTGGAGTATAGTAAAAACGGCGACTACCCCTTTAAATGTTATGGAAGCAGTTCTAAGGGTAGAGGTTATGGAGAATGGTATTTCGACACACTCCACATTCGCATCCCCCAAAAACCAGTAGCCAATTTCTTAGCTACGGATAGGGTTTTTTGCTCCTACAATCCCGTAACGCTTACCTTTAAAAATCTTAGCACCGCGGATACAATCCACCCCACCAATGGCCAAAAATGGGTTTGGACCTTTGGTGATGGGCAAACTCAAACCAGCCTTTCATCTCAAAATCTTGTGTCTCACACCTATAAAACTCCCGGTTTTTACACTGTAAGTCTGTTTTATAGCAACGGCTTTTGCGACAGCACCCTGGTAAAAAACCAATATATCGAAGTGGTGGACGCACCAAACCCTGGTTTTACTGTTGACAACAGCCGAGGCTGCACACCATTTACCGTACATTTTACCGACACCGTCACCCGAAATGTAACCAAAAAGGAATATTATTTTTCAGATATAGACCAATGGCAAGAAATTGCCACTCAACAATTTAGCCATACTATTGCCACAGCGGGTACACACTATGCTGTGCAGCGGCTTTACGGTTTTACGGGTTGTGTTACACAACTAGATACGGCTTATTTTTATGTTACCAAAGGTTTAACAAACGCCGACAGTAGCCATATACTCACCGCCACTTATGTGCATGATTTTGCCGACCCCAAAAAACAACCGATAACCATACAACTCGCTTGGAATCAATTAGATGCCACCACCGAATATCAAATTACCCGCAATGGTAGGTCAATTACCAATCAACCAATCAACAAATTAACCAATCAACTAACAGACACCATCCCTACCCCCGAAGCATACACTTATCAAGTCATTGCCACCGATAGCTGCGGCACAAAGGCAAGCGTGGGCAGAATCGGTCAACTCATGCTCCTAAAAGGCGAGGTAATAGGCAATAATGAATATGCTGTAATTGAGTTTACACCCTACAGCCAATGGACAGAACCTATAACCTACCAACTGTATGAAGTTACCATCGGGGCAACCGTTCCCATAACCACCCAAACTCCGACACAAACCTATAGAGACGATAATTTGTTGCGAGATAAAGAAATAGAAAAATGCTATGTGGTAGAGGCTTTCACCCAAAGTGGCAACCGAAGCTGGAGTAACATTTTGTGCTTGCCTTACAAACCGTTGGTTTTTATTCCCAACGCCATATCACCCAATAACGACAACCTCAACGAAACCTTTGCACCCCAAACCTACGGCATAGAGCAATACGAAATGCAAATCTACAACCGCTGGGGCGAGAAGGTTTATAGCGGCACAAACGGCAGTTGGCAGCCAAACCCCAATGACAGAGGTGTGTTTATTTACCATCTCAACCTAAAAACTGCCCAAGGCAACTGGCAGCGGTACAACGGAACTGTTACCATTGTGAAATTGACGGGCAAACGATTTCAATAAGGTCAATAAATAAAAGTAATGAACCTTAACTTCGTAATGGTTTTGCAAAAAATCTTTTAGGTTTAAAACATTTTCTAAAAAATTTATCAAACTGCTTTTGTAATTCAAAACCAAAATTCTACCTTTGCACTCCTTTTTAAAAACACGGACAAAAAAGTAATATGCCTACAATACAGCAATTGGTAAGAAAAGGCCGCGTATCCACTACGTCGAAGAGCAAGTCTCCGGCGTTGAATTCGTGTCCGCAACGCCGTGGTGTTTGCACTCGTGTTTACACCACAACACCAAAAAAACCAAACTCAGCAATGCGTAAAGTTGCAAGGGTTAGACTTACAAACGGAAAAGAGGTAAACGCCTACATTCCTGGTGAAGGTCACAACCTGCAAGAACACAGCATTGTGTTAGTGAGAGGAGGTAGAGTAAAAGACCTTCCGGGTGTGCGTTATCACATTGTTCGTGGAGCTTTGGATACTGCCGGTGTTGACGGAAGAAAACAAAGAAGAAGTAAGTACGGAGCGAAAAGACCTAAGAAGTAATGAGAAAGTCAAGTCCTAAAAAACGGCCGTTGTTGCCAGACCCAAGATTTAACGATAAAATGGTTACCCGTTTTATCAATAACATGATGTGGGATGGTAAGAAAGAAGTGGCCAGAAAGATTTTTTACAACGCTATTGATATAGTTGATAAAAAAACAGAAGAAGAAGCTGGTATTGATGTTTTTAAAAGAGCGTTGAACAATGTTATGCCTTCTTTGGAAGTAAAAGCACGAAGAGTAGGTGGTGCTACTTTCCAAATTCCAATGGAGGTTCATCCTGAAAGAAAAATTGCTTTGGGCATTAAATGGATGATTAAATATGCTCGTGGACGAAATGAAAAATCGATGGCCGAAAAATTGGCCGGAGAGGTTTTGTCGGCTTCTAAAAATGAGGGTTCGTCTGTGAAGAAAAAAGAGGATATGCACAAAATGGCAGAGGCTAACAAAGCTTTTGCTCACTTTAGAGGGAGATAAGTAAATGTCAAGAGACCTTAAATATACACGTAACATTGGTATTGCTGCACACATCGATGCGGGCAAAACCACTACTACCGAGCGTATTCTTTACTACTCGGGAGTTAACCACAAAATTGGAGAAGTTCATGAAGGTGGTGCAACAATGGACTGGATGGAGCAAGAGCAAGAAAGAGGTATCACTATCACTTCTGCTGCTACAACAGTTTATTGGAACTACCGTGGCGATAAATATCACGTGAACATTATTGACACTCCGGGTCACGTTGACTTTACTGTTGAAGTAAACCGTTCTCTGCGTGTGTTAGACGGTTTGGTATTCTTGTTTAGTGCAGTTGACGGTGTTGAGCCTCAATCCGAAACCAACTGGCGTTTGGCAAACAATTACAATGTTGCCCGTATTGGTTTTGTAAATAAAATGGACAGACAAGGTGCTGATTTTCTTAACGTTTGCAAACAAGTGCGAGAAATGTTGGGAAGCAAAGCAGTGCCTTTGCAATTGCCCATTGGTAACGAAGAGAAATTTAGAGGTGTTGTTGATTTAATCAACTATAGAGGTATTGTTTGGAATGATGACGATAAAGGAATGACCTTTAGCGAAGTTCCTATTCCTGAAGACATGATGGAGGAAGTTGCTCAATACAGAGAAGAACTTCTTGAGGCTATTGCTGAGTATGACGATACCTTGATGGAGAAATTTTTCGAAAATCCGGATTCAATTTCCGAACGAGAAATTTTAGATGCTTTGAGAGAAGCTACCATCAATATGAAGATTGTTCCAATGATGTGTGGCTCATCCTTTAAAAACAAAGGTGTTCAAGCCATGTTGGATATGGTTATGGAAATTTTACCATCTCCACTTGATCAAGAAGCTATTAGAGGTATCGACCCAAAAACAGATGCCGAAATCGCCAGAAAACCTTCGGTAACAGAGCCATTTGCGTCTTTAGCGTTTAAAATTGCTACAGATCCTTACGTTGGAAGATTATGCTTTACTAGAGCATATTCAGGCAGATTAGAATCTGGTTCTTATGTGTTAAACACAAGAACCATGAAAAAAGAGCGTATCAGTCGTATCTTCCAAATGCACGCTAACAAGCAAAATCAAATCGAAGAATTGCATTGTGGTGATATTGCTGCCCTTGTTGGGTTTAAAGATATACGTACCGGAGATACCTTGTGTGCCGAAAATGCACCTATCGTACTTGAATCTATGGTTTTCCCTGATCCGGTTATAGGTGTGGCAGTAGAGCCAAAAACACAAGCCGATGTGGATAAATTGGGTATGGCTTTGGCAAAATTGGCTGAAGAAGATCCAACCTTCCAAGTTAAAACGGATGAAGAAACCGGACAAACCGTTATTAGCGGTATGGGTGAGCTTCACTTAGAAATTATCATCGACCGTTTGCGTCGTGAGTTTAAAGTAGAAGCTAATCAAGGTGCTCCTCAAGTGGCATACAAAGAAGCGATTACCGGAACGGTTACTCATAGAGAAACATACAAAAAACAAACAGGTGGTCGTGGTAAGTTTGCCGATATTCAAATTGTAATGGGGCCCGTTGACGAAGGTCAAACCGGCTTGCAATTTGTAAATGAAATTGTGGGTGGTTCTATCCCCCGTGAGTATATTCCTTCTGTAGAGAAAGGATTTAAAGAAGCGATGAAAAACGGAGTTTTGGCCGGATATGCAGTTGAAAATCTAAAAGTAAGATTATTCGACGGTTCGTTCCACGCCGTTGACTCTGACCAATTGTCTTTTGAGGTAGCTGCAAAATCGGCTTTCAGAGAGGCATCAAGAAAAGCAAGTCCTGTATTGTTGGAGCCTATTATGAAAATGGAGGTTGTAACTCCAGAGGAATATATGGGAGACATTATGGGTGACTTGAACAGACGTAGAGGTCAAATGGCTGGTGTTGACGAGAAAGCAGGTTCTCAGGTTATCAAGTGTACTGTGCCTCTTTCAGAGATGTTCGGTTACGTTACTCAATTGAGAACAATGTCATCAGGTAGAGCAACTTCATCAATGGAGTTTTCGCACTACGCTGAGGTACCAAAAAACTTAGCCGATCAGATATTGACAAATTTAAAAGGAACTGCAAAATCATAAACAATGGTAAGTCAGAAAATTAGAATAAAGCTTAAGTCTTACGATCACAATTTGATTGACAAATCTGCCGAGAAAATTGTGCGGTCAGTTAAAGTTACCGGTGCCGTTGTTAATGGTCCGATTCCTTTGCCAACTGAGAAGAAAGTTTACACGGTGTTGCGTTCTCCGCACGTAAACAAAAAAGCTCGTGAGCAGTTTCAGTTGTGCTCATACAAAAGATTGTTAGATATATACAGCTCTACATCAAAAACAGTTGATGCTTTGATGAAATTGGAGTTGCCAAGTGGTGTTGACGTAGAAATTAAAGTATAGAAATGTTAGGGATCATTGGTAAAAAGGTTGGAATGACCAGTATTTTTTCCGAAGAAGGAAAAAATATTCCGTGTACTGTAATTCAAGCAGACGAAAATGTGGTAACACAACTTCGTAGTTTGGAGAATGACGGTTATAGAGCGGTTCAAATTTCTGCTGGAGAGCGAAAAGAAAGCAAAACTCCAAAAGCCTTAGTGGGTCACTTTGCCAAAGCAAAAACAACTCCTAAAGCTTTTTCGACAGAGTTTAAAGATTTCAGAAGTGATATAGATCACGATATTAAATTGGGAGACATTATCACTGTTGATATTTTTGAGGAAGGTCAGTTTGTGGATGTTATTTCTAACAGCAAAGGAAAAGGATTTCAAGGTGTTGTTAAGAGACACGGATTTGCCGGAGTAGGCGGTCAGACTCACGGTCAGCACAATAGATTGAGGGCTCCAGGGTCGTTAGGTGCTTCTTCGTTTCCATCTCGAGTTTTTAAAGGGATGAGAATGGCAGGAAGAACTGGAAACAAACGCACCAAAATGGTGAATCTACAAATTTTGAAAGTAATGCCCGAGGATAATGCTATTGTTTTGAAAGGAGCAGTTCCAGGTCATAAAGGTTGTTACGTAATTGTTGAGAGATAATGAAGTTACAGATTGTAAATAATAACGGCGAATCTACCGGAAAAGAGGTTGAATTGGACAATTCCATTTTTGGAGTAGAGCCAAACGACCACGCCATTTATCTTGATGTGAAACAATATATGGCACATCAAAGACAAGGAACGCATAAATCAAAAGATAAATCTGAGATTAATGCTTCTACAAAAAAATTGAAACGCCAAAAAGGAACTGGTACAGCTCGTGCGGGTTCTGCAAAATCAGGTGTTATGATAGGTGGAGGTCGTATGCACGGGCCAAGACCGAGAACGTATGGGTTTAAACTAAACAAAAAACTTAAAGACGTTGCTCGTAGATCGGCACTTAGCTATAAGGCAAAAGACAATCAGATAATTGTGTTAGACCAATTATCGTTTGGTAGCCCCAGCACCAAAGAGTGTGTTGCGGTATTGAATAAATTGAAAGTAATGGGAAGATTCCTTTTGGTAACTTCTGACGTGGATAAAAACGTATATCTATCTGCCAGAAATATTCCAAATGCAGAAGTATTGCCATGCTCAGACATCAATACCTATAGCATTCTAAAGGCAAAGAATGTTATCTTTACTGAAGATGCTGTAAATAAATTATCTCAAAATTTCAACGAAAATTAAGATGGCAGTTTTAGTAAAACCTTTGATTACAGAGAAGTCAAACATTTTGTCAGACAAATTGACGCAATACAGCTTTGTTGTTGATCTTGAGGCCTCAAAACCTGAAATTATTCAAGCTGTTCAAGAAATGTATGGCGTTACAGTTGAAAACATCAGCACTGCTATTATTCGAGGAAAACGAAAAAGCAGATATACCAAAGGTGGTTTTCAAAACGGTAAAAAGTCGAATTTTAAAAAGGCAATTGTAAGTTTAAAAGAAGGTCAAGAAATTGACTTCTTTGAAAGTGTATAAGATATGGCAGTTAAGAGATTAAATCCAATTACGCCGGGTCAACGGTTTAGAGTGGCAAATGCATTTGAAGAACTCACTGCATCTACTCCTGAAAGAAGCTTGCTCGCACCGATTAAAAAATCGGGAGGAAGAAACAACCAAGGAAAGATGACCGTTAGAAACATCGGCGGAGGACATAAACGTAGATACCGTGTTATTGACTTTAAACGAAATAAAGAAGGTCAAGCTGAGGTAAAAACAATTGAATACGATCCAAACCGTTCGGCATTTATTAGCCTTATTGAGTACCAAGATGGAACAAAAAGCTACATTTTGACTCCTGTGGGTTTAAAAATTGGCCAAATCGTTGAGTCTGGAGAAAGTGTTGCACCAGAAATTGGAAACTGTTTGCCACTTTCTAAAATGCCTTTAGGTTCTATCGTACACAACATTGAGTTGCAACCTGGCAAAGGTGGTGAGATATGTAGAAGTGCAGGCACAAACGCCCAATTGCTGGCAAGAGATGGTAAATACGCCATTGTTAAAATGCCATCGGGCGAGTCAAGAATGATTTTGGGAACTTGTGTGGCCACCATTGGTACTGTTTCAAACCCTGACCACAGCCTTATTAGACTGGGTAAAGCCGGAAGAAACAGATGGCTTGGAAGAAGACCACGTGTTAGACCTGCTGCGATGAACCCGGTAGATCACCCACAAGGTGGTGGTGAAGGTAAATCGAAAGGTGGACAAGCTCGCTCAAGAAAGGGTATTCCATCTAAAGGTTTGAAAACAAGAAATGTGAACAAAAGTTCGAACAAGTTTATTATCGAACGTAGAAAGAAATAAGAGTTATAAATGGCAAGATCATTAAAGAAAGGACCTTATGTTGACTTCAAACTTGAAAGAAAAGTGTTGGGTCAAAACGAAGCTGGTAAAAAAACCGTAATCAAAACATGGTCGAGAAGATCATTGATCACTCCAGATTTTGTTGGTCATACGTTGGCGGTATATAACGGAAATAAATTTATTCCTGTGTATGTTACCGAGAACATGGTAGGTCATAAATTGGGCGAATTTGCCCCAACAAGAACGTTTAAAGGACACACAAGCAGATAATGGAAGCAACAGCAAAATTAAATAACTGCCCCGTTTCGCCTCGAAAAATGAGATTGGTTGCCGACCAAATCAGAGGAAAAAAAGTGGAAGATGCGTTGAATATTTTAAAGTTTAACCAAAAACCGGTATATGCCGCTAAAATGGAAAAACTGCTACTTTCAGCCATGTCAAACTGGAAAAACGCAACCGACGGTAGCGGAAACGAGGAAGAATGTGTGGTTAAAGAAGTGTATGTAAATCAAGGTCGTACGCTTAAAAGAATAAAACCGGCTCCTCAAGGTAGAGCTCACAGAGTTAGAAAAAGATCAAACCACATAACCTTAGTTGTTAGCGATAACAGCGTTGTTGATTTTGAAGAAGTAGAAAACGAAACAGAAGAATAACGAATGGGACAAAAAGTAAATCCGATAGGTCTTCGTCTTGGCATAGTAAGAGGCTGGGAATCGAACTGGTATGGTGGCGAAACATTTGCCGAAAAACTTGCGGAAGATGACAAAATCAGACGATACATTGCCGTTCGTATTCCAAAAGGCAGTATCTCTAAAGTTCTTATTGAAAGAACATTAAAACGTATCATAATCACTATTCACACCGCTCGTCCGGGTATTGTAATCGGAAAAGGTGGCCAAGAGGTTGATTTGATAAAAGAAGAGATTAAAAAATTAACTAAAAAAGATGTTCAAATTAACATCTTTGAAATAAAACGTCCGGAGCTTGATGCTAAATTGGTAGGAATGTCGATTGCACAACAAGTAGAAGGTCGTGTTTCATACAAAAGAGCCATAAAAATGGCAATGGCAAGCACCATGAGAATGGGAGCACAAGGAATTAAAGTTATCATTAGCGGTCGTTTGGCTGGAGCTGAGATGGCACGTTCCGCTACCTTTAAAGAAGGTAGAATTCCACTCCATACCTTTAGAGCAGATGTAGATTATGCTCTTTCTGAAGCACTTACCGTTTACGGAAAGATTGGCATCAAAGTTTGGGTGTTTAAAGAAGAAGTTTACGGAAAACGTGATCTTTCTATAAACATGGGACTTGGAGAAAATAAAAAAGGAGAAAGAAAAAAAGGTGGAAGCCCAATGCCCCGCCGAAGAAATTCAAAGCGATAAAAGGAGGACAAAGAGATGTTATTACCTAAGCGTACGAAATTTAGAAAAAAGCAGAAAGGCCGCGTAAAAGGGTTGGCCACAAGAGGTCATAGACTGGAATTTGGAGATTTTGGTTTGAAAACTCTTGAATCACATTGGATAACTTCACGTCAAATTGAAGCTGCCCGTATTGCTTTGAACCGTTACATGAAAAGAGAGGGAAAAGTATGGATTCGGATATTTCCTGATAAACCTGTAACAAAAAAGCCAGCCGAGGTTCGGATGGGTAAAGGTAAAGGATCACCAGAATATTGGGTAGCCGTTATTAAACCAGGCACCATTATGTTTGAAGTAAACGGTGTGCCAAAGGAAGTAGCTCAAGAAGGTATGCGGTTAGCTGCTCAAAAATTACCTGTGAATACAAAATTTGTTGTTAAACCTGATTATAGCGGACAATAATGACATACGACGATATAAAACACATGAGCAACAAGGAGCTTCACGCAACCTTGCGAGAAGAACGAAAGCAACTTCAAAAGATGAAGTTTAATCATGCCGTTTCTCCAATCGAAAATCCAACAAAAATTGCGATTGGTAGAAAAAATGTTGCACGGCTTATGACAGAAATTAATGCTAGAAAAACAGCTGAATAATTAGGTGCTTAGTATGGAAAGAAACGCAAGAAAAGAGATTGTTGGAGTGGTTGTAAGTAACTCAATGGACAAAACGATTACAGTTTCTGTTGAGAGAAAAAAGAAACACCCCAAATACGGAAAGTTCGTTAAAGCTACATCTAAATTTGCTGCTCACGACGAGAAAAATGAGTGCGGTGTGAATGACATAGTGCGAATTATGGAAACACGTCCGCTGAGCAAAAATAAAAGATGGAGATTGGTTGAAATTGTTGAAAAAGCTAAGTAATGATACAACAAGAATCTAGATTAAAAGTGGCCGACAACAGCGGTGCAAAAGAAGTTCTTTGCATCAGAGTGTTAGGCGGCACCGGAAAACGATATGCACGCGTTGGTGACAAAATCGTTGTTACCGTAAAATCAGCACTTCCTTCAGGAGCTATCAAAAAAGGTAGCGTTTCTAAGGCTGTGGTGGTTAGAACGGCAAAAGAATATAGAAGACCGGATGGTTCATACATTCGATTTGACGATAATTCTTGTGTATTGTTGAACGCTCAAAATGAGCCCCGTGCTACCCGTATCTTCGGACCGGTGGCTCGTGAACTTAGAGATAAACAATTTATGAAAATTGTGTCATTGGCACCAGAGGTATTATAATAATGAAAGTAGAAGGAAATACCACACAAAAATTGCACGTAAAAAAAGGTGATACTGTAAAGGTGTTGTCTGGTCGTGACAAAGCAAAAACCGGAGAGGTTGTAGTTGTTTATCCAAAAGATAAAACAGCGATTGTAAAAGGAGTGAATATGGTTACGAAACATAGAAAACCTGATGCAGAAAACCCGGATGGATCAATTGTTAAACTTGAAGCTCCTATTAGAGTAGAAAAGTTGATGGTGGTTGTTGGTGGAACAGCTACCCGAATTGGAAGAAAGAGAAATGATGCAGGTAAACTGCAACGATATTCAAAGAAAACAGGAGAATTTATTTAAGTCAGATGTACGTTCCTAGTTTAAAACAAAAATACCACGATGAAGTGGTGAAAAACTTGCGAGACAAGTTTGGTTGGAAAAATGTAATGCAGGTTCCTAAGTTGGAAAAAATTTGCCTTAACCAAGGTATTGGTAAAGGTGTTTCTGATAAAAAACTTGTTGATAATGCGGTTAATGAAATGACCCTAATCGCTGGTCAAAAAGCAGTTCCAACTATTTCTAAAAAGGCTATTTCTAACTTTAAGTTAAGAGAGGACATGCCTATTGGAGCAAAAGTTACCTTGCGTGGCGATAGAATGTATGAGTTTTTAGAAAGATTTATTTCAATTGCTCTGCCACGTGTTCGCGACTTTCAAGGCATTAGCGACAAAGGGTTTGACGGAAGAGGAAATTATACTATGGGTGTAATTGAGCAAATCATTTTTCCTGAAATAGATATTGACAAGGTAAGTACCATCAATGGAATGAATATAACTTTTGTTACCTCAGCCGCCAATGATGTTGAATGCCTTGAATTGTTAAAAGAATTGGGACTACCATTTAAAAACCAAGATAAATAAGATATTATGGCGAAAGAATCAATGAAGGCAAGACAACGCAAGCGTGAAAGTATGGTTGCACGTTATGCCGAGAAAAGAGCAAAGCTTAAAGCAGAGGGCGATTATGATGCTCTTCAAAAACTTCCTAGAAATGCCTCTCCAGTGCGTTTAAGAAATAGATGCAATGTAACAGGCAAACCAAGAGGTTATATTAGAGATTTTGGTCTTTGCAGAAATATGTTCCGCCAAATGGCAAGTGAGGGTAAAATTCCTGGCGTCACAAAAGCAAGCTGGTAATTTTAAATTGGAAAGAATTTTATGAATACAGATACAATAGCAGATTACTTAACACGGGTTAGAAATGCCATCAAGGCAAATCACCGTATTGTGGAAATTCCTTCATCAAGTTTAAAAAAGGGAATTACCGAAGTATTGTTTCAAAAAGGGTATATTCTAAACTACAAGTTTGAGAATGAAAACGGACCACAAGGTGTTATAAAAATTGCCTTGAAATATCACCCTATTACAAAAATTCCGGCTATCCGTGAATTGAAAAGAGTGAGCCGTCCGGGTTTAAGACAGTACCGAGGTGCTAAAAACCTACCAAGAGTTATCAATGGATTGGGCATTGCCATTATGTCAACATCAAAAGGTGTTATGACTGATAAGGAAGCCCGTCAGGAAAATGTTGGTGGAGAAGTTCTTTGTTACGTATCATAATTTAAGAAGAAAAGAAAATGTCACGAGTAGGAAATAACCCCATTCAGATTCCAGCAGGAGTAGATATTAAAGTTGCGGATAATACCGTGACCGTAAAAGGCCCGAAAGGAGAATTGTCTCAAGCTATGGATTCACGCATAGGTGTGTCTATGGAAGATGGTATTTTAACCGTTAACCGAAGCAGTGAGGAGAAACAGGAAAAAGCAATGCACGGATTATATCGTGCTTTGATAAACAACATGATTGTTGGGGTTACAGAAGGTTTTAAAGTTCAACAAGAGTTGGTGGGCGTTGGTTACAAAGCCGAGGTTAACGGACAAATTTTGGAGTTGAACTTGGGTTATTCGCACAATATTTATTTGCAAATTCCTGCCGAAATCAAAATTTCAGCAGAAACTGTAAAAGGTAAAAACCCAACAATTACCATGGAAAGCCACGATAAACAACTTATCGGACAAGTGGCCGCTAAAATCAGGTCTATTAGAAAACCTGAACCATTTAAAGGTAAAGGTGTGAAGTTTGTTGGTGAAGTATTAAGAAGAAAAGCCGGAAAATCGGCAGCTAAAAAATAGGTGAAATGACAGCACTTAAAGTAGAAAAACGACTAAAAATTAAGCGAAGAGTTCGCAAAAACATCTTTGGCACTGCCTCTAAACCCAGATTGTCTGTATTTAGAAGTAACAAGGAAATTTACGGTCAGATAATTGACGACGTTGAGCAAAAAACTCTTTTGGCAGTTTCATCGCGAACTACCGATGTATCAGGTAATAAAGTTGAACAAGCGTATGCCATTGGAAAAAAATTAGGCGAACAAGCTGTCAGCAATGGTATCGAAGTGGTAATTTTTGACCGAAATGGATACCTATATCATGGAAGAGTTAAAAACTTTGCAGACGGAGCAAGAGAAGGAGGACTTAAATTTTAATTGGAATGGCAACGCAAACTTTAAAAAGAATAAAAACAACCGACATTGAACTAAAAGATCGTTTAGTTGCAATTCAAAGGGTAGCCAAAGTTACCAAAGGTGGTCGTACTTTTAGCTTCACAGCTATTGTGGTAGTGGGTGATGGAAACGGTATAGTTGGTCATGGTTTAGGAAAAGCGGGTGAGGTGCCTGATGCAATTGCAAAAGGTGTTGAAGATGCAAAGAAAAACCTTATCAAGGTGCCTGTTATTAACGGAACCGTGCCTCATGAGCAATATGGAAAATACTCTGGAGGTTTAGTGTTTATAAAACCAGCCTCTCACGGAACAGGTGTAATTGCCGGTGGTGCAATGCGTGCCGTGTTGGAAAGTGCCGGAGTGCATGACGTATTGGCAAAATCAAAAGGATCATCAAACCCTCACAACGTGGTAAAAGCAACGATTGACGCTCTTTCAAGATTAAGAGATCCTTACACAGTTGCCGAGCAAAGAGGAGTTTCTTTGAATAAAGTGTTCAACGGATAATATTGGAAAGATGGGAAAAATTAAGGTAACAAAAATTAAAAGCATCATTAAGCGTCCTGAAGATCAAAAAAGAACAATGGAAGCTTTGGGTCTTAGAAAAATGAACCAAAGTAATGAGTTTGAAGATTCACCTGCTATTCAAGGCATGATTAGAAAAGTGAGTCATTTGGTAAAAGTTGAAAAATAATTGAGTCATGGATTTAAGTAATTTAAAACCCGCCGAAGGTTCGGTTAAAAATAATAAAAGAATTGGTAGAGGACAAGGGTCTGGTAGAGGTGGAACTTCTACAAAAGGACACAAAGGTGCTCAATCAAGAACAGGTTATAGCCGTAAAATTGGTTTTGAAGGTGGTCAAATGCCTTTGCAAAGACGTGTTCCAAAAGGTGGTTTTAAAAATCGTAATAGAGTAGAATACATTGCTTTAAACTTGGGTAAAATTCAAGCCCTTGTTGAAAAGTATAATTTTTCGGAAATTTCTCCCGAAGTTTTGCATCAGGCAAATCTTATTTCAAGAACCGACAAATTAAAAGTTTTGGCTGTTGGTGAATTGAAAAAAGGAATCAACATTAAAGCTCATGCTTTTTCGGAGAATGCCAAAGCGGCAATCGAAAAAATCGGTGGAACAATTGAAACGCTTTAATTAACGGATGAAGAAGTTTATACAAAATATAAAGAATATCTGGAGCATTGAAGAACTCCGAACCCGAATTCTGCAAACCCTTTTATTGTTGGCAGTTTTTAGAATCGGAACCTTCATTGTTATTCCAGGTGTTGATAAAGAAGTCTTGGATTTGCTTAACAAAAGCAATCCGGCTTCTGGCCTGTTGGGTTTAATTGATGTTTTTGCAGGTGGAGCTTTTGAAAGAGCTTCCATTTTTGCATTGGGCATCATGCCATATATCTCTGCATCCATCGTTGTGCAGTTGCTTACCATTGCAGTTCCCTATTTCCAAAGAATGCAAAAAGAGGGTGAGGACGGTCAACAACGCATGAATCAGATAACAAGATGGCTAACCATTGCCATTACGGCGGTTCAGGCAGTAAGTTTTGTTTTAAATTTCAAAGCAACCAAAGGAGATGCTATCGTAGGAGGCGGCACTATGTTTATGCTTGTGGCTGTCTGTGTTTTAGTGGCCGGCACCATGTTTACCATGTGGATTGGTGAGCGAATTACCGATCGTGGTTTAGGAAACGGTATTTCTTTGATTATCATGGTGGGTATTATCTCTAGATTACCACATTCTTTATTGGCTGAAGTGTATGATAAGTTTGTTGGAAATAATGGGGGTGGACCAATTGTGTTCATTTTAGAAATTGTATTTTGGATGTTGGTTATACTGGCAGTTATTCTGCTTGTTCAAGGTACTCGACGAATTCCAGTGCAATATGCAAAACGAATTGTGGGCAACAAGCAATATGGTGGTGTTCGACAATATTTACCGTTAAAAGTGAATGCTGCCGGAGTTATGCCAATCATTTTTGCTCAAGCCTTAATGTTTATTCCTGGCATGTTCGGCGGATTGTTTCAAAACAACCGAACAGCTGGCGGGTTCTTTCAAGGATTTAGTGATTTTACATCATGGACATACAACATTACTTTCTTTTTAATGATTGTATTGTTCACGTATTTTTATACAGCCATCACAATTAATCCTACCAAAATTGCAGATGATTTGAAACGGAACGGAGGATTTATTCCAGGAGTGAAACCAGGAAGAGCAACGGCTAACTTCATTGATGCGGTTATGTCGAGAATTACACTTCCAGGGGCTATATTCTTGGGTATCGTATCCATATTTCCGGCAATTGCAATGACAGTGGGAGGGGTGAACAATCAATTCGCCCAGTTTTATGGAGGAACTTCACTTCTTATTTTAGTGGGAGTAGTTTTAGATACATTGCAACAGGTAGAATCGCATTTATTGATGAGACACTACGATGGTTTGATGAAAACCGGAAGAATAAAAGGAAGAACATCTACTGGAGGAGCTATTGCGGGATAGGTTGAAATTAATCAAAAAAATGTTTAATTTCGCAGCCCTTTAACGCAAGATATGGCAAAACAGGAACCTATAAAACAAGATGGTGTAATAACTGAGGCACTTTCCAATGCAATGTTTAGAATAGAATTGGAAAATGGTCATCAAATTTTGGGAACCATCTCCGGGAAAATGAGAATGCACTACATCCGAATTTTACCAGGTGATAAGGTTCAGGTAGAAATGACACCGTATGATTTAACAAGAGGAAGAATTACGTATAGATATAAATAAAATGAAAGTTACAGCAGCCGTAAAAAAGCGAAGCGTTGATTGCAAAATCGTAAAACGTAAAGGAAAAGTTTACGTAATCAACAAGAAAAACCCTAAATTTAAACAAAGACAAGGTTAATTAATATACAATGGCAAGGATTTCAGGTGTTGATTTACCAAGAAACAAAAGAGGTGTTATAGGCCTTACCTATATTTTTGGAATTGGATTAAGTACGTCTCAACGTATTTTGACCAATAATAGCATTGATTGGAATAAAAAAGTTCAGGATTGGAACGATGATGAAATTGCTGCAATTCGTGGAGCTATTTCTGAAATGACTGTTGAAGGCGAGCTTCGTTCTCAAACCCAGATGAATATTAAGCGATTGATGGATATTGGCTGCTACAGAGGTCTTAGACATAGAAAAGGTCTTCCACTTCGTGGCCAAAGAACCAAAAACAATAGCAGAACCAGAAAAGGAAAGAGAAAAACTGTTGCTGGAAAGAAAAAGGTAACTAAATAATAATTGATAGAATGGCAACCAATAAAAAGGTAGTAAAAAAACGCAAAGTTGTAGTTGACGCAAACGGAAAAGTTTTCGTTAAGGCAAGTTTTAATAATTTGATAGTTTCCATTACAAACAGTCAGGGTCAAGTTGTTTCTTGGTCGAGTGCTGGAAAAATGGGTTTTAGAGGGTCAAAAAAGAACACCCCGTATGCAGGACAAACAGCTGCTGGAGATTGTGCTAAAGTGGCCGCTGATGCCGGAATTAGAAAAGTTGACGTTTATGTAAAAGGTCCTGGAGCAGGTAGAGAGTCTGCCATCAGAACTATTGCCGCAGCGGGCATCGAGGTTATGTCTATAACAGACGTTACGCCTATGCCACACAACGGTTGTCGCCCACCAAAAAGAAGAAGAGTTTAGTCCTAATTATTTATTATAAAAGATAATGGCAAGATACACTGGTCCTAAATCCAAAATTGCTCGTAAATTTAGAGAGCCAATTTTTGGCCCTGACAGAGCCCTTGAAAAAAAGAACTACCCTCCGGGAATGCATGGAAATTCCCGAAAAAGAGGAAAAAAATCTGAGTACGCCATGCAATTGGCCGAAAAGCAAAAGGCAAAATACACTTATGGTGTGTTAGAGCGTCAATTCGCTAACACATTTGATAAAGCTGCCCGTAAAAAGGGTATTACTGGCGAAAACCTTCTTAAATTTTTGGAAAGCCGTTTAGACAATACTGTGTTTAGACTTGGTATTTGCAAAACAAGAAGCGGTGCTCGTCAGTTGGTTTCGCACAAACATATTTTGGTTAACGGACACGTTACCAACATCCCATCTTACCAACTAAGCCCTGGCGATGTGGTTTCTGTACGTGAGAAATCAAAATCGCTTGAATTGATAACTGATTCTTTGGCTCGTAGAAAATCTTTTAGCTGGTTGGCTTGGGAAAATACCAGCTTCACAGGTACTTTTTTGAATTACCCAGAAAGAGATGAAATTCCTGAAAACATTAAGGAACAGTTAATTGTAGAGTTGTATTCTAAATAATCACCTTAACAAAAAAGCAAAAATGGCAATATTAGATTTTCAGAAGCCCGATAAAGTTATCATGCATAAAGACACGGACAACTATGGGTTGTTCGAATTTTCTCCCCTAGAAAAAGGTTATGGAGTAACTGTTGGTAATGCAATGAGAAGAGTTTTGCTTTCTTCGTTAGAGGGATATGCAATCACTTCAATCAAAATTCCTGGGGTTGATCACGAATTTTCAACCATCAAAGGAGTTTCTCAGGATATTACTGAAATGATTTTGAACTTGAAACAAGTTCGTTTTAAACGAATTGCTCAAGGACACGAGGTAGAAAAAATATTTGTTTCGATAAAAGGAAAGGAAATTTTCACGGCAGGTGATATTTCAAGATACACAAATGCTTTCGAGATTTTAAATCCTGATTTGGTGATTTGTGATATGGAGCCTTTCGTGAATTTTGAAATTGAGATTACCGTAGATAAAGGTAGAGGTTATGTTCCTTCTGAGGAGAACCTCCCTTCTGACTCGCCTATTGGTTTGATTCCTATAGATTCTATTTTTACTCCGATAAAAAACGTAAAATATAGAGTTGAAGATTTTAGGGTGGAACAAAAAACTGACTTTGAAAAATTGATTTTTGAGGTTACTACAGATGGTTCAATCCATCCTGAGGATGCTTTAAAAGAAGCGGCCAAAATAATGATTCAACATTTAGTTTTGTTCTCTGACGAAAGCATTTTGCTTGACAGTCAAGTGAAAACTAAATCGGCTGAAGTGGATGAAAATACATTACACATGCGTAAGGTATTAAAAACTTCATTGGCTGATCTTGACCTTTCGGTAAGAGCATACAACTGTTTGAAAGCTGCCGAAATTAGAACTCTTGGCGAATTGGTAAGCTACCACATTGATGATTTGTTGAAATTTAGAAATTTTGGTAAAAAATCATTGACTGAGCTTGAAGAGTTTGTAAGAGAAAAAGGTTTGAATTTTGGAATGGACGTGGCCAAATATAACTTGGACGACGAATAAGAAATAATTACGAAGGAAGGAAATGAGACACGGAAATAAAATAAATCACCTGGGTAGAAAATATGGTCATAGAGCGGCCATGCTTACCAATATGGCAAACTCGTTGATAATGCACAAACGCATTTTTACAACAACGGCCAAAGCAAAGGAACTAAAAATCTTTATCGAACCACTTATTACCAAGTCTAAAGACGATACAGTACACTCAAGAAGAACTGTTTTTAGCTACTTGCAAAATAAAGAAGCGGTAAAAGAATTATTTTCAAGCGTTGCAGAAAAAGTTGGCGGAAGACCCGGTGGATATACACGTATTTTGAAAACACACAATCGTTTGGGTGATAACGCCGAAATGTGTATGATGGAATTGGTGGATTTTAACGAGTTGATGCTTGATCAAGCGGATGCTCCAAAAGCTACTGAATCAAAAGCTAAAAGAACTCGTAGAGGAAGCAAAAAGAAAGCTGACGGCAGCGAGGAAACGGCAGAATAATCTGTTTGTAAAATATTGTTTAAATCCTCTCGCGAAAGTGGGGGGATTTTTTTTTGCATAATGGTTTAGTGGAAAACTGAATTTTTGTGCAAAAAAAAACTCGCCAATTTGACGAGTTTTTGGTGGAGAGTATCGGAGTCGAACCGACGACCTTTTGACTGCCAGTCAAACGCTCTAGCCAGCTGAGCTAACCCCCCGTTGCGGACGGCAAATTTGCACTTTTTTTAATTAACCGACAATTTCTTTTAATCTAATTTTATATGTTTTATCATCCCTTCTAATGGGTGTCGCACGACAGTACCCAAGCTATATCCAAATGTATGCAACACCTCGGATAAAAAGGGGTGCAATTCATAAGCTACCGAACCAACAAAGTGTACGGGAACCTTTGGGTAAACGGAAATATGATTGCCAACAAAGGATTTTAAACCGTTAGCTATTAGTTCAGCCACAAAAGGGTGGTTTTTGTTTTCAACTACAAATGGGAAAAAGGTGGCTAAATAGGTGTTAGGCTTTGGTTGATTGTAGATTCTATCCAAGAATTCATCCTTTTTTAATGCATATTTTTGAACAAACAAGTAGGCTAAATCTTCGGGTAATTGATTGTAAAAGAAGTGCTTGCAAAGCATCTTGCCAAAATAGCCACCACTGCCTTCGTCGCCGAAATATAGCCCTAATGAGTGCGTTTTCTTCTCGATATTTTGACCATTGAAATAGCAGGCATTTGAACCGGTACCTAATATGCCACAAATCCCAATTTGGTTGTTGCAGGTTGCTAAAATTGCACCATTCAAATCATTGGATATAAAAACTTTTGATAGTTGAGGGAAAAAGCCCGTAAATGTTTTACGAAGTTTTTTTATCTGCAATTCATCTGAACATCCTGCTCCATAAAAGTGAATTTCGGTAACCTCATTTTTTACAGAATTGATGGAAGAATTCACCTTCAACGCGGCATACAGTTCCGATTCCGATAAATAATATGGATTTAACCCAGTAGTTTCGAAACGACTTTGAACATGTCTTTGGCGGTCAATCAATGCCCAATCGCATTTTGTACTTCCGCCATCGGCAACAAGTATCACAACTTGGTGGTGTATGGTTTTAGCAATGCTTTTAGTTGTTCTTCTGTAAGCATTCCTGCTTCGTCGTAAACCAATTTTCCTTTTGAGTAAATTTTTACTGTAGGATAGGCAGTAATACCTTGTTGTGATTGAAGTTGAAGGTTTTGCTCACAATCAATTTTAACGATTTTTACCACACTATCAGGATAGGTTTCGTGCCAGCGTTTCAACCATGGTGCCATTAGCTTGCACGGACCACACCAGGTAGTAAAAAAATCAACTACCACTAAATCTGCACTATTGGCAATGCTGTCGTATGACATTGCAGAAAGATTTTTAAGCCCAGCAACGGGAATTGGTGCATTGCCCATTTCTAACGGGTAATCCAATTGTTTCCATTGCATAAGACCACCTTGAAGTTCGTTTACATGCTTAAAGCCCATTTGCTTTAAAATGCCAACTGCCGCCGAACTTCGACCACCGCTTAAGCAATATACAAATAGCGTATCCTCGGTTTTGAAAAGTTTTAACTTTTGATTGAAATCTGGACTGTTATAGTCAATGTTTTGAGCATTTTTAATGTGTCCACCATTGAATTCGCCGGGAGTTCTAACGTCTAAAATTTGTGGATTTCCGGCGGCTTCCAATCGGGTTTTAAAATCATTTACATTTAGCTTGTTTATTTCTGGTTGAGACTGGCCGCAGCTAATAAAAAAGGTCAAAACCAAAGCCACCAATCCTGTAATTCTAAAATTATTATTCATTTTCTCTAATTTTTGCAAAGATATATTCTATAGACTGTTTTTGTTAACAAGCCTTTTGGCATATTGTTTTATAAAAAAGTTATTGTTTTCTACCTTATTTAAAATACCTAAAATCGTGTCCGGCTTTTAGTTGAATCAAAAATTCGTACATCAATTGAACGCAGTTTTCAATGTCGTCATAGTCCACCATTTCCACCGTTGTGTGCATGTATTTCAAAGGTAAAGAAATGAGAGCCGAGGCAACACCCACATCGCTGTATGCAAAGGCATCGGTGTCTGTTCCGGTGCTTCGGCTGGCAGCCATGCGTTGAAACGCAATTTTCTTTTTCTCCGCCACATCAATAACCATATTCAATAAATTATTTTGAACTGCGGGGCCGGTGGTTATACATGGCCCTTTGCCACACTTGGTGTCGCCCTGTTCCTTTTTGTTGTACATGGGGCTGTGCGTGTCGTGGCACACATCGGTTATTATGGCCACATTGGGCTTTATACGTCGGCTAACCATTTCTGCACCACGCAATCCAATTTCTTCTTGCACGGCATTAACCACGTACAAGGTGTAGGGTAATTTCTTTTTGTTTTCTTTTAAAAGTCGAGCCACTTCGGCAATCATAAAACCTCCGGCACGGTTGTCTAACGCACGGCCAACAATGTATTTTTTGTTAAGTTCCATGGCATCGGCATCAAATGTGGCAACAGTGCCTACATGGATGCCCATTTTTTCAACCTCTTCCTTTTTGCTTGCTCCAACGTCTATACACAAGTTGCTCAATGACGGAATTGGCTCTTTGGCTCGGTCTCGCACATGAATGGCAGGCCAGCCAAAAATGCCGTCAACTTTGCCTTTTTTGGTGTGCAGTTTTACACGCATGCTTGGTGCAATTTGGTGGTCGCTACCGCCATTTCTAATAACATAGATATAACCATTGTCATCGATATAGTTTACAAACCACGCAATTTCATCGGCATGAGCTTCTATAACTACTTTATATTCTTTGCCAGGGTTGATAATTCCCACCGTTGTTCCATAGACATCTACCTCATATTCATCAATATAAGGTTTTAAATATTCAAGCCAAAGTTGCTGACCAGGAGTTTCAAAACCAGTGGGTGAGTTGTTGTTTAAATATTCTTTCAGAAATTTTTTACTCTCTTTTCGCATAAGAATTTTTTTGATGGGCAAAGTTAATTATTTCGATTCGGCTATGCTTTTTATTTGTTCTAAAATGGCTTGCAGTCCTTTGGTGGTATGTTCGCATTTATCTCTATCGGCAAAACCCGCCTGATGCCAAGTGAGCAGAACCGATGATTCGCTGGCTATTTTTATTTCGTAGGTAACAATTGAATAGTTTTTGATTTTATCTTCCAAACCGGAATATTGGGCAAGATAGTTATACTCCAAAAGTTCGTTTGGAATGTTTTGTAATACATTTCCCTTGTCTTTGTATTCATATCCTTCATACACCCCCTGAAAAATAATTGGACTTCCTACTTGCCAATCAGTAACAGCCTCGGTGCCAAATAAATAGATTTTTATTTTTTCTGGATTGGTCATTGCATCCCAAACCTGTTCTGCCGTTGCATTAATTTCAACAGAAGCCGACGTTTTTAAATTTAAATCAATCATGAGGGCGAAGGTAGTTGTTTTTGTGATTTGTGAGATTTGCCTATTTTGGGGTTAATACAAAAAAATCAATTCCTAACGCACCACCATCAACTTTGGTTTATAGCTTCGGTTGTCAATGACAATTCCGACAAAATAAACTCCTGGTGTCCAACCGGAAACATCAATGGGTTTGCAACATTTTTTGGCTAAAATGGTGTCGCTGTAAACTATTTTTCCATTGATATCAGTAATTTCCAAACTGCCATTTTTTGCATCTTTTATGTCAATATTTAACGTTTCGGTGGCAGGGTTTGGGTAGATGGTTACAAAGTTTTCCGTAACGGTTTCGTCTTGCACCGATGCCCTCTGACAATCGTAATAAGCTAAGGCATATTGCCCTTTTTTTACATTTTTGATGGTAAACGAACCTCGCTTGTCAAACTTTGAACCCATGTTGTGCACCAAATCAGGATATACCTCCCAGCCAGAAGTGGCCGTGGGTCTATACAGAATTGTCAGGCTATCTTCTGTACCTCGAATCAAATCTGAGTCGAGGTAGCCCAATGCATAATTCGCTCCGGGTTTTAAGCCATTGTATTCAATCGTGGCATCAGCACTAAATCCCGCATTGAAAATGCCATCAATCGTCCAGTAACGCTCTTTTGATATTACTGGATTTTGACTGGTTTGAAAAAGGGTATTGGCTCCAATCCAGTTATGCTCCACCCGCACCAACGATGAATCCGTGTTCGTTTTAACCTGCATGGACATCATAGCGTCGCCAAAGCCATAGCTTCCGGTGTCTTTTATCATTTTCCAATCGTCGGTTATAGCATCGCTCAGCTTTTTGTTGAAATCAAGAGCAACATATACTGGCAGAAATGGGCAATGTATAAGGTAATTTGCTGTTTTTGAATTTGGGCGAACAATGGTCGTTATTTTTTCAAAATTGGCCGAATAAATGGTAACCTCAATGGGAATGGCTGGGCAAAATTCGTTGGTGAACCGTCCGTTTTGCTCAATGTAAACCTTTACAGAATAGGCATTGTTCACCTTTTCAGTTTCAAATTGCACAAGGCCAAGGTGTGGAAATCCGGGTTTATTAATCCAATACTCAAAAAAATAATCCAAATTTTCGGAGGTGTATTTCTGAAAATGATTTTTCAAATCATCTGTATTCACCGCCTGAAATTTATATTCAACCATAAACGAACGAATGGCCTGAAAAAATGCGGAATCTCCCATGTACCCTCGCAGTGTATGCACCATGTCGGCTCCTTTATCGTAAACGTGCATTCCGTAGGTATGTGCGTGGTCTATACCCGAAATAGGCAATGTATCTCCATCTCTTAAATGAGCATAATGCAACACAGCCTTATGGTTTGCAGATATATCTTCGTCGTATCGCTCTTTGCCATATACCCATTCTAAAAACAACCTTTCGCTATAGCTGGCCCAACCTTCGTTTATCCACATGTCTTCAGCTGTGCTACACGTAACGGTATTGCCCCACCAATGGTGGCCAAACTCGTGGGCGTAGAGTGTTTCGTAATCCAAATTACCATTTACAGCGAATATGGGGTAGGCAATGTTGGTGGCATGTTCCATGGCTCCACCGTTAAACGGAACTGCGTTAAAACCAATGCGTTCAAACGTGTGCGAGCCATATCGGTTTTGATAAGCGTCAATGCAATTATTCAGATTTACAAACGAGGCTGCCATTTTTGTCGAGTCGGCGGCAGTACAAGCCAAAACAATCGGAATGTTGGCGTGTGTCCATTGGTCGATGGAGTATGGAGCCACCGCCACGCTGGCCAAATAGGTGGGAATTTCATCACGCATTTGCCAATAAAAAGTAGTTGTTCCGTTGCCATTGGCTGTTTCGTTTTTCAACAAACCATTGCATAACGCTTTTTTGTCGGAAGTGGTCGTTATGGCAAAGTCATAAGTAGCTCTATCCTGAAAATTGTCAACACACGGAAACCAAACACGGCCATAGTTGTGCGGATTGCTGGTAAATCCAACGCCAAGGTTAAAAGCGTATTCACCAGAATAATAAAAGCCTCCCCAACTTTGGTCTTTTATGGGTTTGCCATGATAATAGACATACACCGAATCTTGTATCAACCGAGATAAGCTCTTACCAAAATCTATTTCTAAATCAATGCCGTTTCTACTGTGGTTTACCTTTTCATTTTTATATAAAATGCTGTCAACAGTCAAGCCTTCCAAGTTTAAGGTAATGGTTGCCAAGTCTTCTTGAGGGGTGAAAATAATTTTGGTGAAACCGGAGATTGTTTGATTGTCAAAGTCAGTCATATCAAGGTTTATAGAGTAGTGATTTATATCAAAATTCGTATTTGCTTTTTTATGATTGGAGCTTTCCATCCATGTGTGTCCACATCTGAAATCTCCAACGGGTTTTTGTGCCCAGGCTAAAGCAGAAAGGAGAATTAATCCAATTGTCATATATTTTTTCATATCCAAAAGTGTTGAGTAAAATGAATAATTTCGTACAAAATAAGTGAATATAATTTCTTAGACATGTTTCGATTTGTATTTGTTGCATTGGTATTTATTCCTACCATGGTTTTGGGACAAATTACCATAACCAAAAGCAATATGCCCACCACTGGTACAACGGTGGAATATTCAACCGCTTCGGCAGTTTCTACCACCATTGACGTATCAAAAACAGGGGCAAACTATACGTGGGATTTCTCTGATATACAAGCCAGTGGCAACGGAACCGATGAGTTTTTGAAAAGCTCACAAACTCCGTATATTCTCAACTTTGGTTTTACGGCCATTGGTCAAAAATTGCGAGATTCGGCAGGTTTCGGGCAGTTTCAGTTTCAAAATATTTACAACTTTTTTCAAAGCACGAATTCTGCTTATAGCGATGTGGGCATTGGTTTTCAACTAAGTTCATTGCCTATTCCGCAAAGTGGCAAACACACCGACCCCGATGAAATCTATGTCTTACCACTCCAATATGGAGATTTTGACTCGACTAATTTTGATTTGGTGGTGCCAATTTCTGCCGGATTTACCACCATCGGCAAATTTTTTCGGTCGGGCAATAGGGTCACAACCGTTGATGGTTGGGGCAAAATAACCACTCCTTATTTAAACAATGTGGATTGCATACGATTAAAAAGTGTCATCACTGAATATGACTCGGTAAGCATTTCTTCGTTCAGTTTAAATTTTGGTCAAACCGTCGTTAGAGTGGAATACAAATGGCTTGTCGGTTCGGAAGTTATACCTGCTTTGGCCCTTTCCGGAACAGAAGTGGCCGGACAATTTCGGGCATCAAACATTACTTACAGGGATGAATGGTCGTCAAATTCGCCCATTGCAGTGGATTTTGAGGCCGATAAAACATTGGGTTCGGAGGGCGAGATAATTACTTTCACCAATACTTCATTTGGTTTAGGTTTGACATACAATTGGACAATAACACCTACGGCTAAGTTTGTGAATGGAACAAGTAATACATCCGAAAATCCGGTGGTACTTTTTCAAAACCTCGGAAAATATTCCGTAAAACTGGTGGCATCCAATGGCAATGCAAAAGATAGTATGTTGAAAACTGACTATATTACCATTGATGTAAAAGAAGGAATAAGCGAGTTGGGAGAGGACGGTATCCAGCTCTATCCAAATCCGGCAGGCAATCAAATCAGCATACAATCAGCTAAAGCTATTATACACACAGAGATTTTTGATTTAACCGGAAAATCGGTTTTGCAACAGAAACCAATGTCGAATCAAATTGATGTGAGTATGCTGCAAGCAGGGCTGTACGTAATTAAAATAGAACAACCCAACGGGTTCTTCTTTTCAAGATTCGAAAAGAAATAAGATTAATTGGGGGTGCCGTTTTTAATCCAGGTGTCAATCATCTGTACTTCTTCCGTGGTAAGTTTCGGCCCGAGCGGAGGCATTTCTGGGCAATTTCCGCCGGAAACGGTACAGTATAAATGATGTCCAACCGCTGCTTTCACGTTTTCATAGGTAGTCAAATCAATGCCATGTTTAGGGTTTGCACCGCTGTGACATTTAGTGCATTTTGCATCCAAAATCGGTTTTATGGATGTGGCATAAGTTATCGATGTTGTTTCTGAAGGAGTGGTTTGGGTTGAGTTTTGTGCCATTTTTTTGCTTTTACATCCGGCAAGCACAAATATTCCGATGATGATGAGACTTGTTGACTTCATAAAGTTGTGTACTAAAAACTCCGGTAAATATGCTACTTTTCTTAAAACTTTGACATAAACACCTAATTTCCATTCATATTATTTACTACTTTCGTGTTTTTATACAAAAAGGATGAAATTTACTACTAAGTTGTTGTCGTTGGCTTTAGCCTTGTTTTCTGCCGTTTCTGGCTTCGCTCAAGGTTCAGAAAACTATTCCGTAATAATTCAGGCTAATGCTTCTTCTGACGGAAAAAAAATTACCCTAAATTTTAAACCAGTAGCCGGAGCAACGGGCTATCAACTTTTTAGAAAGGAATTTGGTGCACAAAGCTGGGGTTCGGCCATTGCTACACCTGCTGCTAAAGACTCGGTTTATGTTGATGAGAATATTACGGAGGGTTTGCTTTATGATTACTCCATTAAGCGATTAGGGACTGAGACAGCATACGGCTTTGTTACTTGCGGTGCCAAAGTTGGCCTCAATTTTAGCACAAGAGGCACCATTTTGGTTATCATAGAAAAAACCATGAGTGATTCACTTGCCGATGAAATTGAACAGTATAAACAGGATTTAGTTGGAGATGGATATACGGTTACAGACCTCGTTGTTGATGCCTCTACTTCGCACAAAACGGTAAAGCAGAAAATTGCGGATACTTACATTCTTTTTCCTGATTTGTCCTTGATTTCAATAATTGGCCATGTGGCTGTGCCTTATTCCGGGGTTTATTGCCGCGACGCATATTGGGTGGTGCCACCCGACGGACACAAAGCAGGTGTGGGCGACCATTGCGGTGCTTGGCCGGCTGATGTATATTACGCTGTGCCCTCTGGTTTGTGGACAGATACGGACACCTGTTTGGCCGGAACAAGAAGTTGGACTATAAACGAAGTTGGTGATGGGAAATTTGATCAAATAGAAATACCCGGAAACGTGACTTATGGCTTGGGTAGAATAGATTTGTCCAATATGCCAGCTTTTGGAAAAACCGAAGTGGAACTAATGAGACAATATTTTGGAAAGTTGCATCGCTATAAAATGGCTGTGGATAGACCTATTATGAAAACCATTATTGACGAAAATTTTGGAGCTAATGCCAGCGAGGCTTTTGGCAGCAATGGATACCGTTTTTTTGGAGCGGTTGCTGGTATAAATGCTATTGAACAAAACGATATTATAACCACCATGAAAGATAATCAGTACATATTTGGATATGGCTCAGGCCCCGGATCTTTTACCTCGGCAGGAGGAATCGGAACAACAAATGATTTTGCTGCAAATCAAGGTGCTGCCTATTTTAATATGTTGTTTGGTAGTTTTTTTGGTGATTGGAATGTATCTAATAATTTTCTTCGGGCACCTCTGGCTTGCGAAAAAGGAGGGTTAATAAATGCTTGGGCGGGCCGACCAAATTGGGAGTTTTACCCAATGGCTCTTAACCAGTCTGCTGGAGTTTGTGCCAGAATTACGCAAAACGAAAAATACAATGGGCTATATCAAACAGGATATTTTGCCAATCAGGTGCATGTGGCATTAATGGGCGATCCGAGTTTACGCCTACACGCATTCGAACCACCAAAAAATGTGAATATTTCGGTTTCTAATGCCGGTCAAACGGTGCAAATAACTTGGGAAAAGGCCGACAATGATTTAGCCGATGGTTATGACATTTATTACAGCCGCAACAAATATGGGCCATATACAAAAGCCAATGCAACTTTAATTACTACCACGTCTTTTACACACAGTTCCCCGTTTAACGGAAAGGTTTATTATATGGTCAGAGCCAATCGACTTGAAAACACCTTTTCAGGAAGTTTTTATAACCAAAGCCAAGGAGTTATGGCCGAGATAGACAATTTAGTTAATCTTGGAATTAACCCACTGCAAACTCAGGTTTTGAGTTTGAGTGTTTATCCAAATCCGGCTGAAAATAAGGCTTTTGTAAAGTTTGAAACTACGCAAGGAAATGCCAGTCAACTGTCGGTTTTTGATGCAAAAGGTAATGAAGTTGTTAATGAAATAGTTTATGGCAACGGTTCGCAAATTTATTCTATCGATTTGAGCAACTTCAGTCAAGGGCTTTATTTTATAAAAGTAAATGGCCTAAGCACCCGATTGATGGTAAAGTAGAATAATTTCAACTAAAATTTAGGGTCAATTGTTTAACAGAGATGCACCATTTATTGCAACTTAAATCTTAAATATTTGATTTTAATGCCTTTATCCAACCACTTATGCTCATAATAGGTTTGTATGTTAAGTTCTTGTGGTCGTTCATCCCATGTATATACATCATTGCAATCTATTTCAGGCTCGATTTGTTTTTCAGCAATTACTTCTTTGGTAAACGCATACAGTAGGTCGCTATCTGTTTTTAAGTTTATGATTAACGGAGAGCAGGATATTTGCTGGTAAAGTTCCAAAAAGTTTGGATGAGTCAATCTTTTTTTTGCCTTTCCATCCCGCGGATGGGGGTCGGCAAAGGTTATCCATATTTCCGATACTTCGTTGGCCTCGAAATGGTCGGTTATTCTATTTATCTGACATCTCAAAAAAGCTGCATTTTTAAGATTTTCTTCCAAGGCTGTTTTTGCACCTCGCCAAATTCTATTGCCCTTAATGTCCAATCCCAAAAAATTTTTGTTTGGAAACATTTTGGCCAACCCTATGGTGTATTCACCTTTGCCACAGGCCAACTCCAATACAAGCGGTTGTTTTTTTTCAAATGCTTTGTCCCACGCTCCTTTTGGAGCCTCATCGTGCTCAAATACATTTGCAAACGAGCTTACCTCGGCAAATTTTATCAGCTTCTTCTTTTTACCCATAAAAAAGGCAAACAAAATGTTTGCCTGTGCAATTTTATTAAATCTTTTTTGATTACCCATTATCTCTTTTCTTACCTCAACTAATTTCTGAATGTGCTATTTTCGCCCCGTGGCAGAATCAGTAGTTTCTTTGAGTAGGGCGTTCATTTTTCAATCCAATAATAGTTTGGTTTTGAATGATGTGAATATGCAAATTGCAAAATCCGAATTTGCCTATCTCATTGGCAAAACCGGGAGTGGAAAGTCCAGTTTGTTAAAAACACTTTACGGTGATTTGCCTTTATTGGAAGGAGAAGGCCATGTGGCCGAATTTGATTTGACCAAAATTACCTCTAAAGACATACCATTTTTAAGAAGAAAAATTGGAATTGTTTTTCAAGATTTTCAATTACTTGTTGATCGAAACGTAATGGAAAACCTGCTTTTTGTGTTGAAGGCCACAGGCTGGAAAGATAAAAAGCTGATGGAAAGTAGGTGTATAGAAGTGCTGGATATGGTTGGCCTGGCAACAAAAGATTATAAAATGCCGCATGAACTATCGGGTGGAGAGCAGCAAAGAGTGGTTATTGCCAGAGCATTATTGAATAATCCGGAGGTTATTTTGGCCGACGAGCCAACCGGGAATTTAGACCCCGATGTGAGCGATGACATTATGAAGTTGTTGCACGACATTTGCGAACAAGGAACTGCCGTTTTAATGGCAACCCACGATTATAGAATACTCAACAAATTTGCCGGAACCATTTATCGTTGCGAGTTGAACAGCATAACGAAGGCTACCGAGGTTTTCTAAAGTTTTTGTCATATTCGCTTCCATTAAAGTTTATTTTATTGGATTTGTGAAAGTATTTTATTGGTTTGCATTTTTATGAAACATTAATTAAAGCGTTAAACAGAAAATGAAATTATCAACTTTTACTCTTGCAATTATTGCTATGATTTGGGTTAGTAGCTGCAAGGAAGACCCTGCCCCAAACAACAACACCAACACTCAGCCAAAAGAATTGTGCGATAGTTTAGCCATAACTTATAATGGCCACATTAAAGCTATTGTGGATGCAAAATGCAATACATCAGGCTGTCATGCGGCTGGTGCCGGTGGGTTTATCTTAGGTACTTATGCCCAAGTAAAAGCTGCGGCTGAAACACCAAAATTGTTAGGCTCTATTAAGCACGAAAGCGGTTATGAAGCCATGCCGCAGGGTGCAGCAAAACTTGATTCAACAACTATTCAGATGTTTGAGTGTTGGGAAAAAACAAGTTTTCCGGAAAAATAAATTCTGAAAATCATATTTGATAAAAGAGCGTTTGGCATGCCAAACGCTCTTTTTATAACTCTATTCTAACCTTGTATCCGCTGTGGCTTCTCATGTTAAAAACGCTGCCATCGTCAAACAGTAAGTATTGACCGCGAATGCCCATCAGTTTTTTATCAATGAGATAGGTTTTATCTAACTTTAAACTATACACTTTTGGGGGATAAGCCAAAATAGGGTAAATAAATTGGTCAATGTTTTGATTACCCAAAAGATATTGTTGCATTTCTGTCGGAACGTATTTTTTTAGATTTTCGGCCAGCTCAAACAAATTTATTCTTTCTAATTCTCCTTTCAGCATTTTTTGCCAACTAGTTTTATCAGAAATATAATTTTTCAGGGCAACCTCTATGAGTCCCGCCGCCTGCCTGTAGGGTGTTTCGGCAAGTTTTAGTGTGTATATGGCACCCTGGTCGAGCCAACGAGTTGGAATTTGGGTATTGCGGGTTACACCAACTTTTACATCGGCAGTTTGAGCCAAATAGACAATGTGAGGCGTTAAGTGGTGCTCAACTTCCCACTCAAAATCTCGCAAGGCTATCCCTTCGTGTATTCTGCTTAATTCGGGGCGAATAATGCTTGGGGAGGCTTCTGGCGAATTCATAAAAGCCTCATAGCTCATACCATCGCCAAATGTTTTATTGATTTTTTTGCCCGATACCACACAGTTAATTTCGTGCAGATATTCAATAGAAAAGGATTTGCCAACAAATTCGTTAATAGATATGGGTTCTCTGGCCTCAAGATTATCATATAGCCGCAAGCCATATTGCACATGATTGCCATCCAACCATACTTTCATTTTTCGGATATTTCCCTCTAAAATCATTCAGCAATATTAATGGATTATCCGTTTTTCATTTACCGATTTCAGTGCTTTTCCTGATTTCAATCATAATAGTTTGTACTGTTTTATAGATATTTGCACGGTTTAAACGAATTTTATTTTTAGAGATGCAAAGCGAAACGTTAACAGCAACGGATAACAATGTAGATTTTTTACCACTAAATGGTACTGATCATATTGAGTTTTATGTAGGTAATGCAAAACAATCGGCATACTACTATCAAATGGCTTGGGGGTATGAATTGATAGCCTATGCCGGCCCCGAAACAGGGGTAAGAGACAGAGCTTCGTATGTGTTAAAACAGGATAAAATTACGTTGGTGCTAACCACTTCTATGGAGCCTGAATCGGAAATTGCCAGTCACGTAAAAAAACACGGTGACGGTGTGAAATTTTTAAATCTTTGGGTAGATGATGCCACAAAATCATTCAATGAAACAGTTAAAAGAGGTGCAAAACCTTTTATGGAACCAACCCGATTTGAGGATGAAAACGGCTATGTAATTGTCTCAGCAATACATACTTATGGCGAAACCATCCACAAATTTGTGGAGAGAAGCAATTATAGTGGGCCATTTTTGCCGGGCTATAAAAAGCCTGATTTTAAAATGGAAACCACATCGGTTGGTCTTAAATATGTAGATCATTGTGTTGGAAATGTGGAGCTTGGTCAAATGAATACATGGGTTGATTTTTATGAAAATGTATTAGGGTTTAAACTCTTATTAACATTTGACGATAAAGATATTTCTACCGAATATTCGGCCTTAATGTCAAAAGTGGTAAGCAACGGAAATGGCTATATCAAATTTCCGATAAACGAACCAGCCTCGGGCAAAAAGAAATCACAAATTGAAGAATACATCGAGTTTTATAAAGGTGCCGGAGTTCAACACATTGCGGTTGCCACCGATGATATTATTAGCACCGTGGGTGAATTGAGAAAAAGAGGGGTTGAATTTTTGTATGTACCCGACAATTACTACGAAGACGTTTTGGACAGGGTAGGTCATATTAACGAAGATCTTGCCGAACTTAAAAAACTCAACATATTGATAGATAGAGATGATGAAGGGTATCTATTGCAGTTGTTTACCAAACCGGTAGAAGACCGCCCAACGTTGTTTTACGAAATCATTCAGCGTGTGGGAGCGAAATCTTTTGGAAAAGGAAACTTTAAAGCACTTTTTGAATCAATAGAAAGAGAGCAGGAGCGAAGAGGCAACTTGTAGGATGAAAATATCACTTGCTGCCATTTTATTGTTTCTACTTTTTTCTTCTGAAAAATGTAAGAACAAAGACTTAGTTTCAGTTCAATTGAAAATTACCGAAACCGAGACCTATTGTGGCGGAGCTGCACCTCCCGACGAGTTGATTCAAGACCTGCAAACGCCAAAACCGTTAAGCAGTCGGAAACTTTATTTGTTTAAAGACGACATTTTGGTGGATAGTATTCTGGGGGATAATTCTGACACAACCTATCAAATACAATTGATTTCGGGTAATTACAACCTGCGGCAATCAAATAGTTTGATTAACGGAATTGCCAAAAATGAAGTTCAAAAGTGTATGAATGAATGGCTCTCAAGAAAAATGCAATCCTTTGAAATAAAAGGAGATACTTCGCTGACCATCCATGTGCATTTTGATTGCAACCCCTGCTACCCTCCGCCACCTTGATTAAGGTTTTGGCTCTTCGCACGGATTACATTCTTTCATCATCAAAAGTTCGTAGGCAGTTTTTCCTGCCGTAATTCTTAATGGAAATGCTGTCATTCTGGCCCACTGCAATTCGCATTGAGCTTTGTTGCTCATATCCGCTGGGGCACCCGTACTATCAACGGTTGGAGCTGGATTCAAATCATATTTTGATACCACATATTTGCCCGTATCAATAGAAATGATAGCAATACCGTTTTTGTCTAAAATAAGATTGGTGATAAACTCAAAATTGTCGGGGCCATTAAATCTATAAACTTTCAACGACTCGCTTGCCATTGGTTTGGGTATATCCATTTGTTGCCTTATGTCTTCAGGAGGTTCAATGCCACCGCATGGCATTTCAGTATATTGCATACTAATCGTAACCTCTTGGTTATTCGCTTTTGCCAGTTTGTTTTTTCTACCTTTACATCCGGTAGCCAATATGGCTATTCCTAAAAATAAAATCCCTATTACTCTCATTTCTTGTGCTTTAAAATAAAATTTGCCGTTTCGGTGGCTGCCTTTTTGTTTCCCAATACCTTTCTTAAATGGTTATATTCTTCTTTTATTTTTAGTGCGTTTTTAGTTTCTAAAATAGAATCTAACTCAGCGGCCAAATTTATAGCATTCAAATCATTTTGAATGAGTTCTTTTATCACAGCTTTGTCCAAAATAAGGTTAACCGGCGATATGTATTTTATTTTAACTACTCTTTTCCCAATGGCATACGACAATTTGTTGGCCTTGTAGCAAACAATTTGTGGCACATTCAATAGAGCCGTTTCAAGGTTGGCCGTGCCGGAAGTAACCAATGCCACCTGCGATTGCATAAGGGTTTCAAAGGTTTTTCCGAATTCAATTTTTACATTCTGTGGCAGTTTGGGTAGGTGCTTTTCGATAGTGTAGTCATTCGCAGCTATTACAAAGTTCAGGTTTGGCCGCATGGAGGCCACTTCAAGCATAGGTGGAAGCATTTTTTTTATTTCTTGCTCCCTGCTTCCGGGCAATAGTGCCACTTGGTTTTTGTTGATATCGATGCTTTTTGTGGTACTCAAAAAAGCATCCACCTGCTCCACTACCGGATGACCCACATAGTTGGCATTTATGCCAAATGTTCTGAAATAATTTTCTTCGAATGGAAAAATGCAATACCCAAAATCGACATATTTTTTAATCTTTTTTACCCTTTTTTCATTCCATGCCCATACTTTGGGGAGAATATAGAAGTGAGTTTCAAACCCATGTTGTTTGCAAAATTTGGCAATTTTCAGATTGAATCCTCCATAATCAACCAACACTACTTTATCTGGTTTTTGAGAAACAATTTCGCTGGTTATTAGTCTATACAGTCGTTTGATTTTTGATAAATTCTGTAAAACCTCCACAAATCCCATAAAGCTGTATTGCTTTATATGGGCTGTCAATTGCATGCCGCAGGCCAACATTTTATCTCCACCCATGCCCACAAAGGTGGCATCAGCATCTACTTTTTTTATAGCATCTATAAGGTGCGAGGCATGCAAATCGCCCGAAACTTCGCCCGCTATAAAAAAATATTTCATGACATTACATTTTTCGATTTACCTGACAGAACATGCCTTAATGCATGTTTAAAAACCTTCTCTTTTGGAGCAATATTTTGAAATAATGTATTATAAATCAAAGCGATGCGTAACTAATGACAGCAAAAATGGCATAGATTAATGTGATGACAATAATGCCTCTCAAAAATTTTATCCTCGGTTTGTTGTTGTATGGAATGGCAAAAAGAAAATTAACCAAAATAGAAGGCAAAATCAATGTTCCGGTAGCCTTTAAATTGTAGGTAAAAGCACTGAAATCGTGCCAATTTTCTAACATTCCGGTTTGACTAAAAAGAATATAAAGTACGATTAGGGGAGCTATAAATCCTATTATCAAACCCCAATACATTTTGTTAAATCTGTTCATTCAAATCCCAATTATTTACGATGCCAATAATATGATGTGCCGTTAAGTCGAACTGCACCGGAACCACCGATGCATATCCATTTTCTAAAGCCCAAACGTCGGTGTCGTCTCCATGATCCATATTCACAAATTTACCTGTAAGCCAAAAATATTGTCTGCCTGTAGGGTCGTGTCTATGGTCAAATTCTTCCACCCATTTGGCGTTTGCTTGTCTGCACACTTTTATTCCTTTTAACTCCTCGGAGGGTAGTTTTGGTATGTTTACATTGAGCAAACATCCTTTTGGCATTCCATTGGCTAAAACTTTTCGGGCCACTTTTAGTACCACGGTTTTGGCGATATCAAAGTTGGCCTCAAGGCTGTAATCGAGCAGCGAAAACCCAATGGCATTCAAATCATCTATTGCTCCTTCTACGGCGGCCGACATGGTTCCGCTGTATATCACATTGATGGAAGAGTTGGAGCCGTGGTTGATGCCACTCACCAACAAATCCGGCTTTCTATCCAACACTTTGTCCAAAGCCAGCTTCACACAATCAGCTGGAGTGCCGCTGCATTGGTAGGCAATCACATCATCTCCAAAAAAATCGCTTCGGTCGAGCCGCAGTGGTTTGTTTATGGTTATGGCATGCCCCATGCCACTTTGCGGGCTGTCGGGTGCTACCACCACCACGTCGCCAAGTTGTTTCATACACTCTACCAACGCACGAATGCCGGGTGCCGTTATTCCGTCGTCGTTGCTGATTAATATTAAAGGACGCTTTTCCATTGCGGCGAATTTAACCGCTAAAAAAAGGCTGACAAAAGCAATCACTTATTTTTTACCAAAACTTAAACTTAGGCCATGAGCATTGCTATTTTTGCCCCAATGTTGCTCGAATTAAAAGTAGATAATTACGTACTCATAAAATCGCTCCGATTTGCACCCGAGCAGGGGTTTAATATTATTACAGGCGAAACCGGAGCGGGAAAATCTATTTTAATTGGGGCTTTGGGCTTGGTGCTTGGCGATAGAGCAGACACCAAAAGCATTTTGGACGAGGAGAAGAAATGTGTCATTGAAGCCATTTTTAACATCAAATCCTTAAAACTGGAATCGTTTTTTGCCGAAAATGATTTGGATTATGAACCCGAAACCATCATCAGAAGGGAAATTTTGCCTACAGGGAAATCGCGAGCTTTTGTAAATGATACTCCCATAACGCTCAACACTTTGAAGGATTTGGGAGAAAAATTGGTGGACATTCATTCCCAACATCAAACGTTGCGATTGGGCAGCACCGATTTTTTGTTTCATTGGCTCGATTCGGTTACAAACAATTTGGATTTGGCCGGAAAATTTGAACGGCACTATTCTTCTCTGATAAAAAAGGAAAAGCGGTTATCCGAACTGATGAACCAACAACAAAGCCAAAACGCCGAGCAAGATTATTTGCAATTTTTGTTTGATGAATTGCAGGCATTGAATCTCGAAAAAATAGATTATCCAAGTATAGAAAATGAATATGAGTTGCTTCAAAATGCCGAAGAAATTGGCGAGATTGTTGGGGCGGCGGTATATGAACTGAAAGAAAGTGAACATTCGGCCATTGATAAACTAAAACAACTTTCGAGACAGTTGTCAAAAATAGCCGGACAAAAAGGTGATTTGGCTACCATTGCCGACCGACTTTTGGGCTTAACTTCTGATTTTGAAGAGGTGGTAACCGACCTCAGAAATATTGCCGAACAGGCCACTCCGGATGCTTCGAGGTTGGCCGAATTAGATGGTATTTTTCAGCAAATTCATTTGCTTCAAACCAAACACCGTGTGGCCACTTTTGAAGATTTGTTGCAGGTAAAGCAGGAAATTGAAGGCAAACTTTCTGCAACGGTTTCTACAGAAATGCTATTAGAAACACTTGCCAAAGAAATTGAAACCGACAAAACAGATTGTCTAAAATTGGCCAAAGAGTTGCACTCCGCCCGACAACTTGGTGCAAAACCATTGGAGGAGAGAATAAATAAAGATTTGAAAAATCTGGGTTTAATCAATTCGTTGGTCAAACTTTCGTTGAACGAAAATCAGGAAATGAACAAGTTTGGACAAACCGATTTTGAACTCCTTTTTTCATCCCATCAGAGTGGAGCGTTGCAGCCCGCTCACAAAGTGGCCTCGGGGGGCGAGTTGTCGCGATTGATGCTTATTTTGAAAAGTTATTTGGCTCAAACCAAAAAGCTACCAACCATTATTTTTGATGAAATAGATACAGGGGTTTCTGGCGAGATAGCCAACCGAGTGGCGGAGGTAATGAGCAATCTTTCTCAAAAACTTCAAGTAATAACCATCACACATTTGCCCCAGGTGGCGGCCAAAGGTTCGGCCCATTTTTACGTGTATAAAGATGTTCGACACAGCGAAACTTCAACGTTTGTTAAAAAACTAAACAAGGAGGAACGTATTGAGGAGTTGGCCAAAATGTTGAGCGGCGACAATCCTTCGGATGCGGCCAAAGCTAATGCACTGGAGTTGATCAATTCATAAAGCCTTTTCAAAGATTGTAGTTTACACAATCTCTTTTTCGTTTTGGCTGTTTACAAACAGCACGTTTCCAATACCATCATAACCCAAAAAGCTCGAAATGCCCGTTTTTTTGATGGCTTCGTGCCTAAAACCAACAATGGTTAAGTCGGCATCTTTCGATTTTTTGTTGATGGCATCTCGGGGAGTTTGGTTTTCTGAAATAGAAACAATGTCAATATTATTTGCCGAAATAGGTAACCGGCCCGTTTTTATCATTTCCAACATTTTTTGTCGCTGCGTTTCTTTTTCAGACTCAGGGTAGATGGCAAACAATTTTATAAAACCTCGGTTCCAGTCGGGATGACCCAAAATTATGTAGGCTAAATAAATCATCAAATTGGCATTCTGATAATCGTTGCTCGTTATCCAAATATGTATTTCGTTGTTAAACCCGAATTTTTTTTCACTGCTACACAAAATGCAGGTGTCATAGCCAACAGCTTTTACCATACCATAATGCTCAATAATTTCTTCCAAAGCTTCTGTTCGGGTTTTGTAAAATTCAAACAAAACCATGTTGTTGTTTTTGCCCGAAACACCCGGCAGTTGCAATATTTGCGAAATGCTGGCTTTGTATGTTGGGTTAATTATGGTGTCCATAAATACACTGCTTTTGCTAACCTGAGTAAGTCGGATGAGTCGTTTTAGTGCATCTTTCGCTTTGTCGCTGGTTTCTTTGCTCAAATATCCATCAATATGATGAACGAACATGCCAAAACCTTTACGGTGCGAAATCCATCGAAGTAAATCAAATTCATCGTGCCTGTCAAACGAATCTTTAGAAACCGCCACTACCGAAGGCCGCCATTCTTCCTGACTTTCTTCATTCTTTCGTTTTTGCAAAAACACATGGAGGTTTCTGCTTATCTGAAAAATGACACCGCTAAAGATACTGGCCATGTCGCTTTGTTCTTCATTTTGTTTGCTCAACACCCAATAGGTCAAAACCATAATGCCAATTGAGAGCAACGCCATGAGCGGGTTTATCTTAAACATTAAGAAAATGCACATCACGGCCCCCACCAAACTAATATACCATTTTGATTTGAACGATGGCCGATAGCCCGGGTTTGAGGCAAAATTTTCGAGCAACGAAATCAGACAAATTGAGCCGTAGGTAACCATGAAAAACATGGAAATGATTTCTGCCACAGCGTTTACGTCACCCATTAAAACAAACAAAAGGGCAATGCCACAAGTAACCAAACTAGCGTTTACAGGCTCTCCGGTTTTGGGTTTTATTTTTCCCAAACGATTGTTGAATCGGGGTATGGGAACTATCTTATCCAATGCAATGGCGTTGAGGGTTCGGGGTGCAACCATAACACTGCCCAATGCACTGCTAATGGTGGCTGCGGCAAGCCCAATGGGTATTATTGGGCCCCAAATGGCAATGTCAGTCATCACCATTTTGTCGGTATTGATTAATGCGTCGGTGGGTGCTGAAACGGCTAATTTGATTGCAATAAGAATGTAAATGACCATACCTATTAAGGTGGCAATCATGGTGCCTTGCGGTATCGATTTTTTTGGGTCTTTTAAATCGCCGGAAAGCCCCACGCCGGCTGTCATTCCCGTAAAGGCAGGGAAAACAACGGCAAAAACAGTAAAAAATTTCACCTCACCACTGCCCGTAAAAATGGTGTTTCCAGGGGTGCCCGTTCCGGCAAAAAACATCACCAACGAAACCCCTAAAATTGCCACCACAGCATACAGCATCCACATACCCGTATTGGCTCCTTTGGTGGACATAAGCCAGGCCAACAATCCAATGCTGACAACCCCTAATAGGCGTTTTGAAATTTCGACCGAAATGCCAAAATCGGTCTGTAACAATTCAAAAACAGATGAAAATGCTTCGGTAAAGGCAATGGTGTAAAACGCCACACTAATAGCTTGAGATAAATAAAGGGCGAGGCCAATGGCCGCACCAATGGTGAGCCCAAACGAACGAGAAATAATGTAATACTCGCCGCCACCTTCTACTTTCTGGTTGGTAGCTATTTCGGCCAGAGCCATGGCTGTAGGTATGGTTACCAAATGGCCGATGATGATAATTCCCAACGTAGCCCACAACCCAACATGCCCCACAGCCCAGCCAAATCGTAAAAACATGATGGCTCCCAAAATGGTGGAAATGGCAGTCAAAAAAACGGGTGCAGTCCCAAACTTACCTTGTTTATTTACTAATTCCGACATTTTACTGGCCTCGAACCTATAAAAAATGTTTTTGGAATCAAATGTTTGTGGATTTTAACCGAATAATGTTGGCATTATTTCATAAACCATATATTTGAGCCAATCAAAAATTAGAAATATGAACACAATTGAACTCTTTAAAAATGACTTGTGGAATGGCATTTGGCAACATGCAAAACGATTGTTTAAGCCTTTGTCCTTGTTTGTATTAGCCTATACCATTATTCTGGTCGGGCTGGTGTTTTTTATGATGTCCAAACTCATAGGAATTGGATTTTCTGAATATATGCAGATGTCGTCTGGTGGAGATTTGCAGGACATATTAGATCGAAGTGCAGAAATGAATGATAACATTGCTCAAAATATGGCAAATGGTGGCTTTCTCATTGTGATTGTATTTTTACTCGTTATTTGGGCATTTGCTTCGTGGATTTACAACTTTTTATTGATGGTTAGCCATGAGGTACTCGAAAACGGTTCAGCATCTATTGGAAATGTTTTTGCCAAAAGTTTTAACAAAAAAGTTTTATTGACTATGGGTTTTTTGTTGATGATATTTGTGATGTACCTTGTTGGGATATTGTTGTCTACAGCATTAGCTGCAGTACACCCGATACTTATGTTCCTTGGCATTATTGTACTTTTTGTTTTTTTAACTCGATTTTTGGGAGGCATACCTGCCATAGTGCATGGTGATATGGGTGTTATGGATTCAATAAATTACAGTTTTAGAAATATTGATTGGGTAAGAGCGATAAAAATTGTGTTAATCTTAATCGCTTTTTTTATTGTTTACATTCTTTTTTTACTTTTAATGGGTTCTATAACCAATTTGATGGGATCTGCTGGTAGTGTACTCGGTGTTTTAGTATCCATTTTTGTTGCAATCTTAATGGCTGCTTTAAGCACTTCGGCTCTTTCTGCTACCTTCTACCGATATGCCGAAGTGGAATATGAAGATTCCGAAACAAAGCACTTGATTGACGATAATTTTTAGTGGCTCATCAAACAACCATCAACATTCGGGGCTACCATTGCGATGCCTATGGGCATGTAAACAATGCCCGATACCTCGAACTTTTTGAAGAGGCTCGCTGGCAAGCTCTCTCCGACTTTGGTGTTGATAAACGCATTGCCCAACTGGGTTTGCAATTTTTTGTGGTAAACATTCAGGTGGATTTTAAAAAGCCCGTGTTGCCCAAAACAACGGTGCTTGTCAAAACTTCGTTGCACAATATTGGCCGAAAAACGATGACCTTTTTGCAGGAAATTGAAAATGAGCAAGGCTTGGCCACAAAGGCAGAAATAACCTTTGTTTTATTCAATCCTTCAGAAAATAAGGCAGTGAATGTGACCGACGATTTGTCTCAATTATTTAATGTTTTTAACTGATGGCACGCATAAAAATTGAAATTCCCAGCCAATGGCTGTATTCATTCAAACTTCAAATTAGAGTTACCGACCTGAATTATGGCAACCATTTGGCCAATGAAAAGGTGTTGAGCTTTGCACAAGAGGCTCGGGTGCAATTTTTGAAGCATTACCATGCCAGCGAAATTGAGTTTTTTGGCACCAGCCTGATACAAGGGGATGCGGCCATCGAATACAAAAGTGAAGGGTTTCTGGGTAACGAAATTGAAATAAAAGTTGGAGTGTATGATTTATCTAATTCCAGTTTTGATTTTGTTTATGAAATGACTAACACAACTACCCAAAAGCCTTTGGCACTTGCCAAAACCCGAATGGTTTGTTTTGATTATTCAAACAGAAAAGTTACTGTTGTTCCGAATAAATTTAAAGAATTAGTCACCGCAATGGAATAGCCTAAACGAAAGTTATTTTTTCGCTGCCGCTGTTTTTGCGTACTGAATAAAATTGGCTGAACTCGTGGCTCCCATTTGTTTACCTACCAATGTTCCATCAGGTTTTAAATACAAAAAAGTGGGGTAGGCAGTCACGTTATATTTTTTGCCCACAAACAATCCTTCTGATGTTTCCATATCCATTTTTAGGTTGATAAAGTTTTTGTTGTACACATCACCCACACTTTTTTCTTTAAAAACGGTGGCAGCCATTTGTTTACAAGGGCCGCACCACGTGGTGTAGGCATCTATAAAAATTAATTTGTTTTGCTTTTGTGCCTCAGCTTTGGCCTGAGCAAATCCGAGATGTGAAAAATTGATCCCTACTTCTTTGGTGTCTGATTTTAGCATCACAAATGCCAAGGCAATAATTAGAACGGAAACAATTGATTTTAGTGGTGTTGTGCGTGTCATGTTGCGAAATTATTATTTATTTTTTCTAAACCTTGAAACACATTGCAAAAGTTGTGCCTCAAAACTTGTTTATTTTCCTTTGGCTATTCTAACGTATTATTGCTCTTCAATAGTTTATTTTAGTTAAACAGTTTTTATGAAAAAATGGGTGATGTTGTTTTCTGTTTTGGCCATTTTACTACAAAGTCATGGTACTAAAACGGCAGAAATAAATGAAAACAGAAGCGATTCGTTGATTATTCGACAAATTTTTGATGAATCACTTGTGAGGGGGGAGAGTTATAAAAACCTCGAATATTTGTGTAAGGTGGTTGGCCACAGACTTAGCGGCTCCCAACAGGCAGAACAGGCTGTAGAGTGGGGGGAGAGTGTGTTGAGGAAAATGCCGATAGACAGGGTTTATCTACAGCAAATTGAAATACCTTTTTGGGAGCGGGGCGATAAAGAATGGGCAGCCATTAGCGAAGAGTACGATATTGATTTTGAAATTAAAACATTGGGAGGCAGTGTGGGGAGTGATGGGCCATTGCAGGCCGAAGTGGTGGAAGTGCGTAGTTTGGAGGAAGTGGAAAAATTGGGTTTTGATGCTATAAACGGTAAAATAGTGTTCTATAATCGCCCCATGAATCCGGCCAATATCAACACGTTTGAAAGCTATGGAGGATGTGTAGATCAACGTTATTCGGGGGCAGCAGAAGCCGCAAAATATGGGGCGGTGGCCGTGTTGGTGCGGAGTATGACATTGCTGGAAAACGACCCACATCCGCACACTGGAAGCATGGGCTATAAAGAAGGGGTGAAAAAGATTCCGGCTGCGGCTATCAGCACCCGAGATGCCAATATGCTACATGCCTATATTAAAGGAAATGGAACTGCAAAAGTGACCATAAATATCAATGCACGAGTCAACGAAAATGTTTCTTCGTACAATGTTATCGGTGAAATTAAAGGCACAAAAAATCCGGGAAAAATTATAACGGTTGGAGGTCATCTCGATAGTTGGGATGTTGGCCAAGGAGCCCACGACGATGGGGCAGGAGTGGTGCATAGCATGGAGGTGCTTCGCATTTTAAAAAGCATTGGATACAAACCCAATAATACCATTCGGGTGGTATTGTTTATGAACGAAGAAAACGGCAATATGGGCGGAAAAGGCTACGCCCAAAAAGCCAAAAGGAACAACGAATTTCATTTGGCAGCCATTGAAAGCGATAGAGGAGGTTTTAGCCCAAGAGGTTTTTCAATTAAGGGAGATTCATCGCAGGTGGAGCTGGTTCGAAGTTTTAGGGAGATGTTGGAGCTTTATGGCTTGCATTTTTTTGAGCCGGGCTATCCAGGTGTAGATATTTCTCCACTAATGGATTCGGTCAACGTGGTAAATAACCGAACGTTGCTCATGGGGCTTGTGCCTGACTCGCAGCGGTATTTTGATTTTCATCACAGCGAGGCCGACGTTTTTGAGGTGGTGAACAAGCGTGAATTGGAGCTTGGTGCGGCCTCTATGACGGCTATGGTTTATTTGTTAGACCAATATTTGCGATGATTAAAAATCTAATAATTCGCAATGCCGAATTGGGTGATGCAATGGCTATTGCCGATATTTACAATCACTTCGTTCTGCATTCCATAGCTACTTTTGACGAAGAGTTGATTACTGAAGAAATCATTAAACAGAGAATAGAACTGACACAAAAAAGCAAAGTTTTTTTGTCTTGTTTAGTGCATGACGAACTGGTTGGCTATGCTTATGCCAGCGATTGGAAAATAAAGTCGGCATATCGGTTTACGGTAGAAACCACCATATATTTAAAACCGGATTTTGCTGGAAAAGGAATTGGAAAAATGTTGTATATGGAACTTTTGAAACAATTGAGTGAAAAGGGTTTTAAAGTGGCCATTGGTGGCATTTCCATTCCCAATCCAGCCAGCATAGCGTTGCACGAAAATTTGGGTTTTATTCAAGTAGCTCATTTTAAAAACGTGGGTTTTAAATTTAATAATTGGATTGATGTGGGGTATTGGCAATTGAACCTGACAGGTTTTTAAAACCTGCCAGGTCTGTTTAATTCCTAATTGATTGAATTATACATACTGAATTTGGTTACTAATATTATTTCTAAATTTGAAATCTTATGTCCTGGAATGCGAAACTTTGTCTTTTAATACTAACATTGTTAGTAGCATGCAAGGATGATAATTCAGTTATTGAACCTTATGAGGTGGAGGTTCAGCTATTTTATCTTCATGAAGGGGGAATTGAATCAAAAGGATATTGTGGGCCATGGATTGTTGCAACGGATTCTTTTTCTACTTTTTTGGAACAGTATATGCCAAAAGAAATACCTGAAGGTATAAAGGAGAGTGTAAGAACACAATATTGGTATAAAGGAAAATTCAAAGTTTATCCCGAAACCATAACTTGTATGGATGGTTGGGCAGACCCTATTCCCGGAGTACAACCAAACATTACAATGCACTATGTTGATATATTGGAATGGGAGGTTTTGCCTAAGTAATTAATGGGTAAGTACGGCCAGATTTTCAAAACCTGTCAGGTCTAATGAATTAATTGTAACTTGCCGTTTTATTTGGCATAACATGAGAATCCAACTTCTACTTTTTTCTGTTTTTACTTTTGTTTGTGTTTCTGGTCAGCACATAGTTCCTGAAAACGAAGGTCAACCTGCTTGGGAAGCCCGAAACCAATACTTTATTGACCAACGCCAAACTTCAGATGACGACAATTTTGCCAAAAATTATTTTTCGGCACACAAACAAATGCAGAGCATGCAACCAAAAAATCATGCAAAAGCAGAAGCCACTTGGACTCCTCGTGGGCCGTTTGGCAACGATGATTTGGCCGGAATTGGCCGCATAAACTCCATGCAATTCCACCCAACCGATACCAATACATGGTTTATTTGTGTGGCACAAGGCGGGCTTTGGAAAACCACTAATGCCGGCCAAAGTTGGATTTCTATTTCCGGTAATCTGCCCATTTTGCGGATTTCATATTTAACAATAAACCCCAAAAATCCCGACGAAATGTACGTGGCTTTGGGCGATTTTGCCTATTTGGGTCACAACCTGCAAGCCAACGAAAACAAAAGAAATAGCCACTACGGACTGGGTATTTATAAAACCACTGATGGTGGGAATAGCTGGAGTGCAACAGGACTTTCGTTTGCTCAAACGGATTTTGAAGGTTCGTTAATGGCCAAAGTTTTTATCCATCCTTTGCACACAGATACCGTTATTGCCGTTGGGCAAACAGGGGCATTTCTTAGCCATGACGGTGGACAAAGCTGGACTAAAACCCACAATAAATTGTTCTGGGATTTGGAAATGAACAGTCAAAACCCCGATGTGCTTTATGCTACCACCGGATATGTGCACACCTACCAATATGGCGAGGCAAATATTTTAAAATCGTATGATTTTGGCGAAACGTGGGTCGAACTTTCTTCGAATATACCAAAAGTGGGAATTGTTCAACGAATTGAGCTGGCCATAGCCCCAAGCGATAGCAACTACATCTACGCCATTGCCTGCGACAATGACGGCGGTTTTTATGGATTTTATCGCTCCACCAATGCCGGAAACTCATGGTCATTACGCAAAGATAATACCTACCAATACAATATTCTAAACAATTCGTTGGATGACGAAAAAGGAGGACAGGGTAGATACGATTTGGCAATTTGTGTTGATAAATCCGACAAAAACCGAGTATTTATTGGCGGCATAAATATGTGGCAAACCAAAGATGGTGGCAGCTCGTTCATACCCGTAACGTGGTGGTTGCTAAACTATTATCACACCAGTATGCACGCCGATATACATGAAATTGTTCAGCATCCAACGGGTACTTCTGTTTTTGCTTGTCACGATGGAGGCATTTCTCGCAGTTTTTCTATTGAAGATGATAATGTGGCCGATATGACTACCAACTTTGAGGCACAAACCGAGTGGGTCAATTATACCAAAGGCCTCAATATTACCTCTTTTTATCGGTTGAGTGTAAATCAGTTAAAACCCAACGAAATAATGGCCGGAGCTCAGGATAATTCCACTGTTTTTGGCGATGGAAAAGAGTTTGTAAATGTGAGTGGCGGAGACGGTATGGAGTGCCTTTTTATGGATGATGCCGGCTACCGATATTCATCATCACAAAACGGAAACATTGAGGTTTTTTCTGTAATAGGTTCGGATATGTTTTACGAAGGAAGAATTGGCCCACCACAGAATGAGATTGGTGAGTGGACTACACCTTTTGTAGAAGCAGATGGGAAAATGTTTGTTTTATATGGCAATCTCTACGATACCTATTTTACATTTTTAGATAAAAACTATACCGGAATAACTACCAGTAGTGGTGTTCCGGCACCAGGCACTGCATTGGCCATCGAAAAAAGCAATGCAAACCGAATGTATTTTGCAAAACGTGGCTATGCCAGTCAGGGCATAAAAAACAGTATTTATACATCGCCCAATTCTGGCCAAAAATGGGACAATATTGGCTCGGGACTGCCTGATAACCTGTATCCAAGTTATTTGGAAATGAATCAAGATACAGGTAACCAAGTTTGGATAACCTTTGCAGGATTCGATTCGGCCAACAAGGTGTTTTTTAGCAAAGATGCAGGACAAAATTGGCAGAACATTACCTACAATTTGCCGAATACATCGGTAAACTGCGTGACCTTGCAGCCCGATGGCAGCGGAAATATTTATGTGGGTACCGATATGGGTGTGTTCTATCTGCTGAAAGATACCAATGTCTGGCAACCTTACAATAACGGTCTGCCTCCAGTTATTGTTTCGGAGTTGGAAGTAGATACAACCAACAAAACTTTGGTGGCGGCCACTTTTGGCCGAGGTCTATGGGAAGTGGGCTTGTTGCCCTATACTCCTAAAAAGGATGGAGTTACAACAATAGAAAATGTGACCTCCGTTATTCAACTTTACCCCAATCCGGTAAAAGAGGTTTTGTATATTGAATTTGCCGATTTGCGAAGGAAAAATGTGGAGTTGAAAATTGTTGATATAACCGGAAAAGTTGTTTTTGCAGAAAGCAATGATAGAAATGATTCGACTCAAAAAGTTGATGTAAGTCATTTGTTGTCGGGCGAATACTTTGTTGTGGCAACGTTTAAATTGGGGAATTTTCACCACAGAGAAGTTCAACGTTTCGTGAAGTATTAGGTATGAATCAACCAACGTTAATCTATATTCCTAAAAAGAATATTGACTTGGTTCAAAAGTCCTGTGAAGAGTCATTAACAAACCCAACGACAAAGATTCTTGACTCAATAAATGAACTTCCAAGGAAGGAACTTCTTAACTTATTGACCTACGTCCTTGAATATTATGGAGGTGGTCGTTTCACCACATTTTTTATGCTGAAATGTTGGAAAAGTTTAAGAACAATTACCTCTGTAGAAACCATCGAAGTAATTCAAAACATGAACTATAATAGACACCAGGGCATGTACTCATTAAGTCACTTTTTCCTACATTTCACGGGAGTGGGTGTTTATGAAATGAATGTGATAAATAGCGGCTTGGTGAATGAACCAAAATTTGAAGTGAATCATTTTGTCGCCCCAAATAGGCTTCTTAATAGTGAATGGAGTAGGCATATTTGTAATGGTTATGGCTTAACGGAAGAAGAAATTTTTGAATTAAATTGTTGGAATTTGGAGTACCAATAACTCGAGAGACTTTATTAAATCTTCATCTAATGGAGCAACATTTCTTTTTGTAATATTTGTAAAACAGCAAAAATTGAAAATATGAATGATGAAAACATCGAGGAGCTTGTGCAGCACTATCTTGAAAAAAGAGAAAATGGCATGGAGATAACCCAAATGCGAAAAGAATTAGAATCTCATAATCTGGACTCGGCAACTACTTCGCTGATTATTCGGCGGGTGGACAATATTATTTTGGGTGAATTAAGAAGAAGACCAACCAGAAATGAACTGAAAATGCACAGAAGGTCGAACGGACTTTTTGATATGATTTCTGGTGCAGTCATGTTGTTTGGAAGCATTTTTTTAATGCTATACATGTATTACCACAACAGTAGCTATATTGTAGCTTATGGTTTGATGGGGGCGGGTTTGGCACTGATAATAAAAGGTTGGAATAATTCAAAATGATTGACCAAATTGAAACTATATCGCACTAATCTCATAACTCCTTCCAAATATTTTTATAAGGGTCATAACCACAATCTTGAGTTTTGACATATTTTCCATCTTCAACTTTAATATCTGAGGCAAATAAGCAAGCGTATCTATTTTGACAATCTTTACATTTCTCAATGTCGTCATTTTTGATAAACCATTTTTGTTTAAAGGATTCCAGTTTTAGCAATTCATGAATTGAAAGGTTATTTGCGTTTCCAAATTGTTTATTGTGAGACAAATAATTTTTAAAGTTTCCAAATTGATCAATTGAGATGCTTCGGTTTAAGGCAACGTTGTGTTGTTGGGCTTCAGAAAAGAACTTTATGTTGTAAACGAACATGTCTTTAGAAATAAAGTCTTCTTCACAGTCAGAAAGAATATTTTTTAGGAAAATGATTCGCATGTCCGCCATTTCTTCTTCGTTTTTATAAGGCCTATCCTCTGGTGCTCCATAAAAAATTGTTTTATTAAGTCTTAAATGTTCGTTAAATAGATTGTTAAACTCCTGCTCATTGTACAATGTATATGGGATGTAAAAGTCAACTATTTTTAATCTGCTTCTTTTAAGTTGGTTAAGAATATCTTTGATGTCTGCCATCTTAAATTCTTCACTCAAAAAGCGGAATTGTAGCCATGCACAACCCAAGTGGTCTAATTGTGATAAGACCTCTTTGACATTGTAATTGGTCTTATTTACAACTTCCAAAGTAGTATTGGTTACATGCAAAGGGCTATCCCAACTGTAATCTGTTCTTGGAAACTGTTCCTTCTCTTGGGTAAAAAACACCAATTCCAAATCGAATAATTGGTTAAGGTATAAGTTGATTCCTTCATCATAAACGTGGTTGTAATAAGATTTAATTTCCTCAATTGTCATATTCTCTCTTTTTTCGATTACATCGAATAACAGAGTGGGAATTTCATAGACAGCCTCTCTGTGTAGATCATAAATCAACGATTTATTAATGCCACGAACGGGCTCTACCCCTCCAAAAAACCGCATATACTGCTTATCCATTATCTACGCTTGCTTTATGGATTAAAGGGTAGGCACAGGGTTTGTAAAAAACACCAATCGTTGTGTGATCAGTTTGGTGAAAATCGGATTCTTCATAAGTAATTCTGAGCTTTTTTGAACCGCTGGAAAAGCTCAAAGGAGACATTTTTGAATAATTTAAAGGGTATTTATTCTGACTCTCTTTTTTTATTATTGAAATAAAGTCTTTCGTCATTGATTTGCATTTATTGTTTTATCAGTTCTCTTGCAATTTCTCTTTCTAAAAAATAATTACAGGGTTCTGAAACCATACCGAATTGTCCGACCGGATTTACTTCCAAATAAACCCATCTGCCGCATTTTGTTTTTACAAAATCAATCGAACCTGTATCCAAACCCAGTTTATACATAAGTGATTTGGTGTTTTTTTCTACAGTCTCAGGCAATTTATAAGGAGCTATTCTATTCGGCTTTTCAGTATTGTATTTCCTAAAATCGACAGAAGTTTTATCATCCTTTTGCGAAAAAATAGCCATTGAGTAGTACATGTCTTTCAGGAAAAAAGTTCTTATCTCATAATCTTTGTTCAACTTTTCTTGAAACAAGGTAGTTCCGAAAGTGTCTGGCAACTCATCAATTTCGATTTTATCAATTTCTTCGGTAAACATGCTGTGAAAATATCCTTCACGTTTAACCATGAACCCATCGGTAATGCACTTCGATATTATACCTCCGGTTGATTGGCATAACTCCCAAAATGTAAGCAACTTTTTTTTGGAAGAAGTTATTAATGTGTGCGGTATATCTAAACCCGATTCTTTTGCTAATTTCAGTTGTCTCAATTTGTCCGGCCCCAAGTCGTAAATAGTGCCAATAGTATTTTTTGCCTCAATATTGTCCCAAAATGATTTGTAATATGACCTTCTGTCTTGTTCTAATTGCCGGGTTATCATTTCTTTATCATCTGAATGTGTAAGGTCTTCTGCATCAAGTTGTGGCTTTTCTCTGTGTGCCACATCGGGTCGCCTAAGCCATAACCCATGGGGTTTCTCAGAATTGCTTAATTTTTCTGAATTTGAAATGGAAACTTGAAAATTGGATGGGCTAAGACTATGAATCCTGTCAACAGAGGCTCCATAGCATCTTAGCCACTCCATAACCCGGCAAGTAGAGTTGTCATTTGGAATACTGGCAATTGTTATGTGCATAAAATTTTATATCAACAACCAATATCACCGTAATAACGGCCGCCATTCACGTCTGTCTCTAATGATTTGTCATCATCACAACATCCAATATCTCCATCTGTACAACCTTCATGTGTCCAATTTACACTTTTTGTTAATCTATGTGAATACACAACGGGATCCTCCCCGCCGGTTACAAAACATTGCGATTCTTTTGACAGCTCAACTACACCTTGTGTATTGAACAATTCTTTGAGTGAGTCTTTCATAAACACAAATTTGGCGGCATTATTTGTTTCTATTCGTGTCTAATTTGTAGCTTGCCAAAATCAATTAATAATTGTGTTATTAATTTAACAGTTGTTGTTTTTGAGTTAATATCTGCAATAAATTATTACATAATGTAGAATCTCATTTTGTGGAATATACGTGTTAAAATGCTAATGTCTTCCGTAATTATTTCTGCAGTACCTTCCATCTCTGGCCTAAAGGGTATGATACCATATTTTGTTTCCAATCCTTTATTAAATTCAACCATTACATTGTATGTTTCTTCAACAGGTATTGATGAAATACTACCAATTTTTCCCTCAGCCATACCATATTCCATGTAATTAAAATTGTCGAATCTAACATATACTTTTTGCCCAACTTTAACCTTTCCAGAATTGCTTACAGGAATGGTTGTTTGGCCAATAAGTTTGGATGAAACATTTTGCACGATGGCCATAAGTTGAACCCCGGATGAAACATATTTTGTTGTTGTCAAATGATCAGAAAAACTAACTTTTCCCTCTACATCAGATTGTAGCAGGTATTTTTCTTCCCATTGTTCTACTGCCACCGAAAGTGTATTGAAAGCATTGGATAGACTTATTGATAAATCTGCATTCTTTTCTTCCTCCTGAACTTCCAATTGTCGGATTTCATTTTGTTTTTCATCAATCTGTATAATTGTTCGAGAAATACTTGATAATAAATCTTCATAAGAACTCTGAACAGCTATAAATTTTGCGTGACTTTCATCGAGTGACTGAGATGAAATTGTATTCGTTTTGAATAGGGCAACATTTCTTTCATAATCTCTTTCGGCCAAAATAAGTTCCTCCGTTTTTAGGGATTTTTTGCTTTGTAACTGTTTTAATAGCATTTGGTACTCAGGAATAACAGCCTTTTTTGAGGCTATTTGAGCTGAAAAAGAGTTTTGAATTATGAACTTTTTATATTGTTTTATCCATTGAGTTAATTCCAAATATGATCGTTGGATTTCGCCCAGTTGGGGTGAGGAAATAGGCTCAATTTCGGCAATTGACTTATGCTTTATTTCTATTTCTGTTAGTTGTTTTTTAAGCAGGAGATAGTCGTCATAGTTACATGTGTTTTTAATTAGAGCCAATGGTGTTGCAGTGTTAACTATATCCCCATCCTTTACAAATACTTTTTCTAAATATCCCTCTGTTCGAGTTAGTATTCGTTGCGGAGCCATATTGGATGTAATTTTCAATCTCCCTTTAATTATATCTGGGTACTTTACCAACCCGCTCAGAAGAAATAATATCAAGAGTGCAGAAAATAAAAAGGTATTGCCCCATCGAATTACCCAATTGGGGGCTCTTTCAAGAATCTCTTGTGTGTGTTCGCTTTTATCCGAGACCAGGTCTATTTTGTTAATTTCTCTTTGCATTACTTTCCAAGTTCCAACTGATTTTTAACTAAAGTATAATAATAGCCTTTTGTCGCTGTTAACTCCAAATGAGTTCCAATCTCAACAACTTTGCCTTTGTTTAATACAACAATCTGGTCAGCATTTTTTACGGTACTCAATCTGTGTGCAACGACTATCACGGTTTTATTTTTGTAAAAATCCTGCAAATTTTCAAGGATGATTTTCTCATTGTTGGCATCTAACGAACTTGTTGCTTCGTCAAAAAATAAATATTCAGGGTTTTTATATACAGCTCTGGCAATAAGCAACCGCTGTTTTTGCCCGCCGCTTAGGGCAATACCGGATGATCCAACTTTCGTATTGTACCCATTTGGTAGGCCTTCAATAAATTCCTCTATGTTGGCGGTTATTGCCGCTTGAACAAGTTTTTCTTTATTAATTCTTCCATTTGAGTCGGACTCAGCAATGTTTTGGGCGATGGTGTCCCCAAAAATAAATCCATCTTGCATAACCACTCCGCATTTGCTCCTCCACAACTGTGCATTAAGGTGTTTTAACCTGATATTTCCAACATTGATTTCCCCATTTTCCGGATCGTAAAATTTGAGTAATAACTTTATCAAGGTGGTCTTACCACTCCCGCTCACTCCAACAATTGCTGTTACTTTTCCCTCAGGAATGTTAAGATTAACATCATCAAGAACCAATGGGCTGGATGGACCACCATATCGAAACCCCACTTGTTTCAGGGTTATTGATCGATTTTCTGGTAGGAGGTTGATCTTTTCAGACAAATTGTCTTCATCCTCCTTATCATGGATTTCTTCTAAGCGTTCAATGCTGATTTTTGCATCCTGAGCTGTTTGAATAAACGAAATGAAACTTGATATTGGGCTATTTAATTGACCGATTATATATTGAATGGCAAACATCATTCCCAGTGTAATTTCTCCCGATATAACCGAATATGCGGCTACAAATGAGATGATGATGTTTTTTAGTTCGTTTATAAAACTTCCTCCAGTATTTTGTAACTGATCCAGTGTCAATGATTTGATGGATATTTTAAACAATCGAATTCGAATATCTTCCCACTTCCAGCGTCTTCGTTTTTCAGAATTGTTTAGTTTAATTTCTTGCATGCCATATACCAATTCCATAACATTTTGATTGTCTTCACCCATTTGGTTGAAACGTAGGTAATCAAGTTCTTTTCTCTTCTTCATAAAGAACAAGGTCCAGATTACGTAAAGAGTGGATCCAAAAAGAAATATAAGGAGTATTTTGAAATTATAATAGGCAAGTACAATGCTAAAAATCAACAAGTTAAAGAAAGAGAACATGACGGAGAGTGTGGAGGTGGATAAGAAATTTTCTACTCTCTGATTATCATGAATCCGTTGCATTATATCGCCTGCGTGTTTGGCTTCAAAAAAATTAACAGGTAAACGCATTAGTTTGGCCAAAAAATCGGAAGCAATGGCTATGTTGATTCGCGTACCCATGTGCAAGAGCAGCCATCTTCGGACAACGACAAAGGCAGTTTGGGATATAAACAGAACAAGCTGAGCAATTAATATGAGAGTTATGAATCCCAAATTTTGATTGGTAATTCCATAATCAATAATGGATTGGGTTAGAAAAGGGAATACTAATTGTAAAATACTTGCTGCAACTAGACCTAATATCAATTGAATGATGTATCTTTTGAAAGGTATTAAGTAATGAACTAAAAACCGAAAGCCTAACTTCTTTTTTTCAAGTCCAACATCCGATCGTTCAAAATCGGGTGTTTTCTCCAAGAGCAATAGTATTCCCTCTTCATTATTTTCTGAAGACCAACTTTTTAGAAAATCTACTTTGGAATAAACTATTAAACCGTGAGCAGGATCAGAAATGTAAATTTTATTTTTCTCCACCTTGTATATTACCACAAAGTGCTTTTCATTCCAATAAGCTATACAGGGCAGGGGTACTTCATTTATTAATTTCTCAAAGGGCAACTTAACCGCCAAGGTTCTTAATCCAATGGCTTCAGCTCCGTCGGCAATACCACTGATTGTAACACCAATCCTATTAATGTAACATATATCACGAAGATAATCTAACGAATAAACCCTGCCATAGTGCTTTGCAACGATTTTTAGACAAGTTGGACCGCAGTCCATTTGATCCAATTGCTTGTAATAGGGGAATTGTTTCATTTTGACTGGTAATTTGAATCCAAGTTCCATTCATTCATATAGGGGTCAAAGTTGCATAGTTCTTTTTTGTAATACCTCCCGTCTGTTTCTTCAATATCACTGTTACTCACACAAGCATATCTATACTGACAGTCTCTGCATTTTTCAATATTATCGTTCGAAACATACCACTTTTTCTTAAAGCTCTCTTTTTCAATAATATCTTCGATTCTGTCCTGTATTACGTTTCCAAAGCATGATTTATGTGTGGGGTAGTTCTTTATATCTCCATTTCGGGCTATTGAAACTTTTCTGTTTAGTCCAAGATTATGAGAGAAAGCCTCAGTATATGAATACACATTGGCTACCATATTCTGAATAGAATATTGTTCAACATAGGTTTGATCTATTACCTTCTGGCTAAAATAGAATATATCATTATAGTATCTTTTTTTATGTTTAAGACATTTGTTCCAAGGAGATGAATGGATTATTATTTTAGCTACTCTTGCGTCAAAATCTCGGATCTTATATAAGTCTACTCTGTTGAGGTTATCTGTATAGGGAACAAACAATTCACAATACCTAATTCTTGAATTTTTAATAGCCTCTAGTTCATTTAATAAAACGGCAACCTCTAAATGGTGAAACAATCTAATTTGAATTGCCTCGCAACCAATGGCACTCAATTGTTGGATTACCTCTTTGAGTGAATAATCAGATGTCATAGAATACTCAATAATTGCATTAATTATTTTAAGCGGGTTCTTCCATGTTGGGGATAAATCGGGAAAGGAAGAGGGTTCATTGGTAAAAAAACCAATATTCTTCTCATTAAAGTAGTCAAAGTAATGATCAATACCTTTGTTCCATTCTCCATTGTAATGTGCCTTTAAGTCGTCAATAGTTAATACTTTATTTTTTTCTAGAACATCAAATAGCAGATTAGGAATTGGAAAAATATTACCCCTCTCAATATCCAATATTACTGATTCTTTATACCCTTTTACAGGTATACAGGATGCAAAAAATTTGAAGTGCGTTTTATCTATCATACAGCTATATTACATTTGAAATAGGTTTATAGGTATTGCCTACAGTGAAGCTGTTTTCGTTGTGAAAAGTGCTATTGGCTAAACAAATCTTACCCATACTAATAATTGGAGGCTTTTTTAATTTAAAATAATTTACAGGCAATAATCCCCTTAGGTTTTCTTCAAAAAGTTGTGATTCGTTATTTACTCCCATTGTCAATATTTTAAGGTTGAGCAAAATACCTTGCAATTTTTTCTTCAAGATAGTAATTACATGGTCGGCTTACCATGCCAAATTGACCGGCAGGATTGACTTCGAGAAAAACTATTTTCCCATCCACTGTTTTGATAAAATCAAGAGATCCTTCATCCAATTCCAAGAGACTCATTAACGCGAATACTTTTTTTTCAATATTTTCAGGTAGAATGTATGGAACATATCTAACCTGGCTTTCAGTATCATATACTCTAAAGTCTGTTTTCGACATTTCGGATTGCTGTGAGAAAATGGCCATGGAATAGCAATTACCTTTCATATAATATGTCCTTATCTCGTACTCCTTTTTAATATTTTTTTGAAAAAGAGAAGGAAAAAAATTTGGTGTATTTGTTTCATTCATGTTATGAGTATATTTTTCGGTATAAATGGCATAAGGTTGCTTGTTTTTTCCAGTGAAATGAGCTGCCTCAGAAATGGGTTTTGTAATTAGTTCATTTTCCTCGGCTAAAAACGGTGATAATAATCTCTTATTCATTGTGATCATGGTCTTCGGAAACAATAAACCGACCTTTTTTGCAGCCAATAATACGTTCAATTTATTTAGTCTGCTGCCTTTTGTCGAGCCAAGTTTTTTCTTTGAGTAAAGTGAAAGTTGGTCGAAACAGAATTGAAATAATGTATCTAGTTCTTCTTTTAAATGCCGTTTAACCTGATAAGATATATCGGAAGAATTTAGTTCGCTCGAAACATAAGTCACTCCTTGCCTTCTATACCAAATTCCTACAAATTCTTCCGTTTCATTCTTAATTCTAATCCCTTCTTCATTCAAGGTTATACCGCCAAACAGTTTGAAAAAATCATCATAACAATTCAATCTAATTGTATCAATATGATAATTTGCCAACCAGTCAATAACCTGATTAGTAGATTTTTCATAATCCGATGAAAAAATGACAACTTTCATTTGTGATACTCGTTAAAAAAAACAATCATATAATTAACCAATGGATGTTGAAAAACTTGTCTCGTAAGAGACAAGTTTTCATTGGAAGTGATACTGGGTCAATCCTGGCATTCATCCAGATCCGTATGCCAACTGATTGACCAATTGCCAATGTCAGTTACCGCCCCTGTGCTGTCATCACCAAATGTAACCCCGCCCTGATGACTAATTCCTCCTGTTACATTTTGATTTTGCATCTCGTTTGAAAGCTCAAAGTCTTTAAAAGACTCCATTAATTTGTCACTCATAATAATTAATAATTAGACTAATGACTTACTCTATCCCGTTTTCAGTTTCCCGGCCCTACCTTGATTAAGCGTTTTCGGAATTTCGCTATCTCTTATTTAATCTTATCTTTTCACAGTGTTCATTATTTACCAATACACAAACCTTAAAATCTTATTTTCTAAGAATCTGACATATACATTTCTTTACAAAACGTATGTTGATTTTTCATTACTGTAATAAATCCATTAATAATCAACTACTTTATTCAAAGAACTTCTCGAGCTGATAGAAGCAATTTCTTCACTTACAAAAAATAGCCATCCTATCACCTCGGACATATAAATTCAATGTATCCAAAGTGGTAAAGGTTAATATAGTGATATTCATCTGGTAAAGTATCCATTTTCATATTCCTCAATTTCATACAACTGAAAACAAACATAATATCTGCATAATTTGGTTGACGGACACATCTTACGAAATAACAATTTCAATTGATAACTGTCTTATTAATTTTTATATTCGAAAATATTTTAACGAGCAATAATTCAAAATGAACAAAAAGTCGCTTAGATTTTACATCCAAAACTGTAGCGTACACTGAAATATATTGTATGAAATGAGCCATTGTGAAATGTGGCTATTTCTATTTATCAACCCAATTTTTTTAATTAAGCGGCAATCAGCAGCAGGGATTTAATTATCATACTTTTGTAAAGTATTGTATATCTATCTATTACATAACAAATTGAACTAATTTTGAATTTTAAAAGATGTTGTAAATATGAAAAATTTTAAAAAGAAAATGCTGTTGTTGGCCATTGTTGCCACTGGAAGTTTAACCGTTTCGGCTCAGGGCTTGGGCGTGGTTTTAGGGGGCAATTCGGGTTCCATTTTTGTAAAGAATAAATCGAGTGATATTACCCGATTAAATGGGGTGTTTATTGGCCCTTCTTACCAGACAGAACATTGGTCAACGGGGCTTTATTTTTCTCAAAAAGGCTACTCAATCAATAATTCCAACAATGCCTTTGTTAGATTCAATTATATTGACCTGCCACTTAATTATAAATTTAATTTTGGCGACAAGGCAAATGGCTTTTTTATTAATTACGGACCCACTATGTCGTTTAGCCTAGGAGGGAAACTGAAGTCTGGAAGTACATCTGTTGACATTAAAGCGGGAGATGACATGAATAGTACCGACTTCGGTGTAAACCTCGGAGTGGGCTATCGGTTCAATAATTTTCAGGTCGGTGCCAACTCGTATGCCGCCGTCACTCGTTGGAACAAAGGAAGTGGAGACCCTGCATACAACCAATTATTTACCTTATATGTAGGTTATTTTAAACCTAAAGATTAAAAATTATTTTTTGCAAAACATAAAAAAACCCGACCATTGGCCGGGTTTTTTCTTCGAAAAGAAATTTCTTAGTTTACTTTTCCTGATAGCTCAGAACCGGCTTTAAATTTAACCACTTTTTTAGCGGCAATTTTAATTTCTTTTCCGGTTTGTGGGTTTCTACCTGTTCTTGCAGCTCTTTTAGATACTGAGAAAGTTCCAAAACCTACCAAGATAACCTTGTCACCTTTTTTCAACGCACCTGATGAAGCATCAAGAAAAGAATTTAAAGCAGTTTGTGCTTGTGCTTTTGTGATTCCTGCATCACCTGCCATTTGAGAGATTAACTCCGACTTGTTCATGTGTAATAGAAAATTAAATTATTAATATTAAAAACTAAACTTCAATCATCGGCAATCCCTTTAATGATAAGGGGTTTGCCAATTTTTGTCGAGCAATTTTAAATATTTACTTCGCTTCATTCAACCAAAAGTCGGGTTTTGTGAATAATTCAAGACGTTTTGTGAATAAATGCGGCTTTTGAAGGCTTTCAACGTCAATAATAACGTGACTTTGGCTATAAATGGGATGTCGTTTCAAGTGCAGTTCATGCAGTTTTAGGACAATTTTGGGCACCGTTTGGCAGTCTTTAAAGAGCGGTCTATTTGTTTTGTCAAGAAACAAGCGATTGCCAATGCTCTCGATATGGTCTTTTATATAAACACATACGCCGTTCTGTTTCATAACTGATAAGTTCTCAAAATAGCATGGAGTGCCGCCACCAACCGAAATTACCACATTTGATTTTTGAGCAAATTCTATGAGTATGTCTTTTTCTATTTCCCGAAAGATATGTTCGCCCTGGGTTTCAAACAGATTGAAAATGGGTCGCCCCAATCGTAGTTCAATTTCTGTATCTAAATCGGCGAAGTTTACACCATACCAATCGGCAATTTTTTTTGCCCAAAAACTTTTGCCTACCCCCGGCAATCCTATAAAAAAAATGTTTTTCATTCGATGCCAACTCTTGGGTCGAGCATGGTGTAGGCTATGTCCACCAGCATATTAATAAAAACGAAAAGAGCTGCAATAAAAACAATACACCCCATGACAACGGGCAAGTCGCTGGTTTCGAGTGCATGAATGGTGAGGCTTCCCAAACCTTTCCAGCTAAATATAAATTCTACAAAAAAAGCACCTGCCAATAGAGATGCAAACCATCCGGATATGGAGGTTATCACTGGGTTTAATGCACTTTTTAAGGCGTGTTTAAAGTAAATGGTTTTGTTGCTCAGCCCTTTGCTTTTGGCGGTACGTATGTAGTCTTTGCCTAAAGCATCTAACATGCTGTTTCGGCTGAGTTGTGTAATAATGGCCAACGGTCTTATGCCCAATGCCAATGCCGGAAGAATGATGTTTTTTAGTGCCAATTTTTTACCGTCAAATGGGTCTATTTCAAACAAACTGCCTGTTACCTCCAATCCGGTAATGTTGTGCAAAACATAGCCAAACAGCCAACTGAATAAAATGGCCGAGAAAAATGAAGGAACAGAAATGCCCAGCGTGCTTATAAACAATAAACTTCTGTCGAGCCAACTGCCGGGATTGATGCTCGATAAAACACCAAAAAATAAGCCAAAAACTGATGCAAAAATCATGGCTACCAGTGCCAAAATAAAGGTGCCGATAAAAGCACTTTTTATGAGCTGCGAAATGGGTAAACCATTTTGAAAACTTCTACGCAAATAGGGCAATTTAAGCATAACCTTTTTGTCGGAAAAATGGAAAAGTGATATGCCCGAGGGTATGGCCGCATCGGTTTTGTATATCGACAAAGGCGATAAATCATTGATAAATGAAATGTATTGATTGGATAGACTTTCGTCTAATTTTAACTCTTTTTTTATGGCATTGAGCGTAGATTCATCCGTTCGGTCGGTCACCAAAATATCTTCCGGATTGGGAAAGGAAAAACTGAAGAGCCAAAAAACAACGGTAGCCACACTAAACAAAATGAGTAGTGCATAGCCCAGTTTTTTTGCTATAAATCCTATCATTCGGCCATTTTAAGTAGCTTTTCTGCCGATGGAAGTCGTGTAGATGGCCAAACCTTTACCACCACCGACGTATCGCCAATGAGCAAAAGGCCCGGGTTTGACCGAATAATGGATTTAATATTGGTTTTGTCGCCATAATAAAATTGAATGTCTGATAGCTGCAACTCGTGCCTAAAGGCATCGGCCTCTTCTTTGGTGGCTGCCGCCAATGCCCAAACTTCTTTGCCGCTTTTTTTCCAAGCCTTGGCTATTTCTTGTAGTTTTTTAAATGCCTTTTCATTACTTTTTGAAAGGTCGGGAGAAACAATTAAAAGTTTGTCTTTCGATGTCCAAAACTCCTCAATGTGATCGTTTCCGTCAGCATCATTAAAAACAAAGTCGTGAATGGGCGGTTCGTAAGCCTCTTCGATGGTGTTTTCTTCTAACACTTTTACAAAAATCCATTTTGAATAATCAATGACAGGGTCGAAAACTTTTGTATCGCTGTCGTATTTTACATGGATTGTTTTATCGCTGCCATCTTTGGCTTTGTATAGCCAAACGGTGCGGGTGTGCGGCACACTGCGTTCGCCTTCCGGAATTTCCATGCCTTTTCTTAGGTCGGTTCCTTCGGCATAATGCAAAAAATCGACCACCGGCAGATAATGTTTGCAATAGGCCGCAAATCCCAATAATAAAATGGTAAGAATTGTTAGAATTTTGGCTCCAAACGGATTAGAAAAAATGGGTTTGATATGTTTATTCCAAACAATTAAAACAATTATTAAAGCAATGGTTATGAGGTTCTTAAAGAAGGATTCTTTGGGTGTCATTTTTAGTGCATCACCAAAACAACCGCAATCTGTCACTTTATTGTATGTCCAAGAGTAATAGGTTAAAAAGGTGAAAAATAAGATGAGTGCAGTAAGTGACCAAACGGTAAATTTTGGTTGCCAACCAATCAACAATGCAAAACCTAAAATGGCTTCAAGCCAGCTCATAAAAATGGATAGATACAACGCATTTTTATGCATTTTTTCAAACAATTTCATCAATCCGTTTTTTGGTTTGATGTATGATTGAACATCAGCTTCAGCACTCTGCGATTCGCTGGCAGGCATTCCCAAACTCACTTTTTTTGAAAGGATATTTTTGCCGGAAATGTTGCTGTTTATGGTCAGATTTTGTGCGGCCACCTGGCTGTCTAATGAGGTTAGTGTATGGCTAAAAGCTAAATTACCATCGTTATATACGTGAATTTCGGAGGCCAATCGTCCCGCAGCATCCTCTTTCCAATCATCTTGTGTAATGGTTAAACTGAAGTTTTTGTCAAATTGGGTTAGTAGGGTAGTAACGATCTCCTTCTTGTCGCCAATAGTAAAATCCGTGATAATGGAATCTTGTGTAGGGGCAACATCACTACTAAAAACAGTGAAATATTCCTCCAATTTGTATTGAAAACCCGTTGGGTCGTCAAGTTTGGTAAGTCCGCCATAGATAAAGAGTAAACCTATGAGTATTCGGCAAAAAGTAACAATATGTTTCATTCAAAAAAAGGGTTATAACCGAGCCTGACAAAGATAACAACGGCATCAAAATAGACAAATAGTTGCTTTTTTGAAAAGTGGATGCCGCTTTTTTGAGCAGGGCTGCTTTCTTTTGCAAAAATATGTTTCCGCAAGATGGTATAACTTGAATGAAAGAATTTAGTATAAACATAAAAGGCACACTTCTTTTGGTTGAAGAACCGCTTGTAATGGGCATATTAAATGTTACCAAAGATTCATTTTTCGATGGAGGGGTGTATTCATCCACAGATTTGGCCATGCAGCAGGCGAAAAAAATGATTGACGAAGGGGTAAACATTATTGATGTGGGTGGTGCTAGTTCACGACCCGGAGCAGATGAAGTTTCTTTGGAAGAAGAGCTAAAAAGAGTGATTCCTGTTATTGAAATGCTCAGTAAAAAATTTCTGAATATTCCCATTTCTATTGATACCAACAAAGCCGAGGTAGCAAGGCAAGCGGTACACATAGGGGCGAGTATAGTAAACGATATTAGTGCAGGAGACGATGATAAACACATGCTGGAAACCGTGTCAAAATTGAGAGTTCCTTTTGTGGCTATGCACAAAAAAGGTTCGCCAAAAACCATGCAGAAAAACCCACAATATGAAGATGTGGTGCAAGAGGTGCTTGATTATTTTATCCAAAAAGTGGATGAATGTAGAAAGCATGGAATTATTGATTTAATCATCGACCCTGGATTTGGATTTGGCAAAACAGTGGAACACAACTATCTGTTGTTAAAGCATTTGAACGTATTCTCAGAGGTGCTAAATGTGCCCATTTTGGCTGGACTCTCCCGAAAATCGATGATAAATAAAGTGCTAAATACCACTCCCAACGAATCGTTAAATGGCACCACGGCATTAAATATGGTTGCCTTGCTCAATGGAGCAAATATATTGAGGGTGCACGATGTAAAAGAAGCAAGGCAGGTTGTGCAATTGTTTGAAAAATTAAAAAACTCATAATGGCAAAAAATAAGAAGAGCAACAGTTTGAGCGATTTGGGTGGCATGGTTTATAGCACCAACCCCGATTTTTCGTTTGACGACGCACAAGAGCAGTACGAAGAATTGGCCAACGACCAACAAACACTTTATGTGAGTGCCGATAAAAAGCAGCGAAAAGGCAAAGTAGTTACCTTAATAGAAGGGTTTGAAGGCAGCGATGAGGTATTGATCGAATTAGGCAAAAAACTAAAAAGCAAATGCGGAGCAGGCGGCAGCGTTAAAGATGGCGAAATCATTGTGCAAGGCAATTTTGTGGATAAAGTCATGGACATACTAAAAGCCGACGGATTTAAAGTGAAGAGAAAAGGAGGGTAGGGGTTTAGATACTTCCTGCCTCGGCGGGTAGGCTCCGTTGCTCTGACCCGATAGCTATCGGGTGATGGGTTGTATTTGTCGGCTTGCAGCGGCTAGCCACTGCATATCTTTCTGAAAGCACGCAAAAATTCTTGTGTAACTTGTTTGAATTTTAAAATTGAATGATGTGAAGGGAGCTCAAAGCAATGTGTGTTTTACTATTTTAGATAGATGTGATGTTTTAAACTATGTTTGTTAATAGACTTTATTTTTTCAATCAATAACTTTTTTAATTCTTCCGAATATTTTTTCGACCCTAAAAAGTTGTCTTTCGATTTTCGGATAAAATTAACCATCCTGTTTTCATCAATAAATGGTTTTTCACATCTACTGGGGTATATGGCCAACGAGAGCAGGTGAGCAATAAGCCAGTTGCAATACTCAGGAAGAGTTTCTTCCATCTCATAAAGTGCATAAAACTGTTCTTTCCAGATTTCAATTTCAGGAGCATGTTCCTTTACAAAGGACAGAAAATTCAGAACATAAATATTGAGTAATCCATCAAATTGATAAGAATGTATCCATTCTCTATCTCTAAATTGAGGGTAGTATTCCACAAATGTAAAAGGTGAAGAATAGTTGAAAAGTTCATACGCCTTTCCATTTTCCAACATATAGACCAAATATCGATAGTAATTTAACTCCCTCTGTCTAAAATTACACTTAAAAGGTTCTTCAAGTTCATAGCTCATATCTTTAACTTGCGTAATCCACATAAAATGGATAAAAACCTCTTGAAGCCTTACATATTTTTCAGAAATGCAGCCAAATCTCGGGATGATTTTCGAGTTAGGGTTATAGTAATTAAATATTTTGACATCCTCCCTAAAGTACTCCATCTCGGGTGGGATAAACCATGTACTAATAAAGTCAATTTGGTTTCTAAGCGTGTTCATTACCAAATTATCTTGATTCATAACTTTTGAAAAGGTGAAAATCATGTATAAAATTTCACCGTATGGGGCAACATCATTATAAACTGTAGTTTCACCCAAACGAGATGTAACAAGAGCCGGTTTTAAAATTGTACTGAGAATATATTCCTTCAGAGACCCATCGTCTACCAATTTTTTTTTCAACAAATAATAAATTATGGTTGGGGGTAGTGAATAATTGGGGTTATAAGTCTCAAAACTATCTAATTCGGTATTAAACCACTCTTCGGACACGGGTATGCCACAAGTAGAACTACCAGCTACTAAAAGGTCCTGTTCTATTAATTCTTTGTATTCGGTATAACTAACATTTTCCATTGAGTGTGATAAGATTGTATGGTTAAAAAAGAAGTTGCATTTTTAATGGTGCATAAAAGATACAATATTAATCTTCCTTACGAATTGTTTAAGAAAACCGTAAAAAATCATTCACAGTTTGACAATAGAAAATTTGTAATTTTCAATAGAATTTTACCTTTGCAGCCCTAATTTAAGGTTATACAAAAATAGATTTTATGAAAAATCATCCGTTAATCGACAGAATCATGGCCAATGCAGGCGAATGTTTTGTCAATCTTACTCCCGACCAACTAATTGATCATGCACTAAAAAACAACGAAGGCCAGCTTACCGACAACGGTGCTTTGGCGGCCGATACAGGCGAGTTCACTGGTCGCTCGCCAAAAGATAAATTTGTGGTTAAAGATGCCATCACCGAAAACACCGTTTGGTGGGGCAATATCAACCAACCGTTTGAGCCGGCAAAATTTGATGCATTGCTCGAAAAAGTGGTAAACCACTACAAAGGCAAAAGACTGTATATTAGAGATGCGTATGCCTGTGCCGACCCAACCTACCGAATGAATATTGGTGTGGTGACCGAATCGGCCTACCAAAACCTATTTGCCAACAACTTGTTTCTTCGCCCTACGGCAGAAGAAGCGGCCAATCAAACTCCTGAGTGGTTGGTAGTGGCAGCTCCAAGTTTTAAAGCTGTTGCTGAGGTTGACGGAACACGTCAGCACAATTTTACCATTGTAAACTTTACTCAAAAAATTATTTTGATAGGTGGTAGCGGATATACCGGGGAGTTGAAAAAAGGTATTTTCTCAGTGCTGAACTATACGTTGCCCGAAAACGATGGTGTTTTGTCGATGCACTGCTCAGCAAACATTGGCAAAAATGATGATACAGCTATTTTCTTTGGCCTTTCTGGAACAGGAAAAACAACACTAAGTGCCGACCCAGAGAGAAGATTGATTGGTGATGATGAGCATGGTTGGGCAGAAGGAACTGTTTTTAACTTTGAAGGTGGTTGCTATGCAAAATGTGTGGATTTGACCGAAGAAAAAGAACCACAAATTTGGAATGCTATCAAGCGTGGTGCGTTGGTTGAAAACGTTCGATTTTTCCCCGGAACAAATCGGGTGAATTACGAAGACATTTCGGTTACAGAAAACACACGTGTGGCCTACCCGATAAACCACATCGACAATATCGCAGTTCCATCTATCGGTGGCGAACCAAAAAATATTTTCTTCCTAACAGCGGATGCCTTTGGGGTTTTGCCTCCTATTTCAAGATTGACACCCGGACAAGCCGGATACCACTTTATTAGTGGATATACAGCAAAAGTTGCCGGAACAGAAGCCGGTGTTACCGAGCCTCAAGCCACGTTTAGTGCATGTTTTGGTGCAGCCTTTTTGCCGTTGCATCCTGCCAAATATGCAGCTATGTTGGGCAACAAAATGAGAGCCTCAAACGTAAATGTTTGGTTGATAAACACAGGCTGGAGCGGCGGCCCTTATGGAGTAGGCAGCCGAATGAGTTTGAAACATACCCGTGCGATGATTACGGCAGCTTTGAACGGCGAATTAGACAATGTTGAGTTCGATACACACCGAGTGTTTGGTTTGCAAATGCCAACTTCTTGCCCAAATGTTCCCACCGAGGTATTGAGTCCAAGAAACACTTGGTCAGACAAAGCGGCTTATGACGCAAAAGCCAATCACTTGGCAGGATTGTTCAATGAGAACTTTAAAAAATACGAAGAAGGTGCAAACGATGAAATTAAATCGGCTGCTCCAAAAGCTATTTCAGCTTCGTAAAACATACTTATTTAATAAAAAAAGCCCCCGCCAAAGGCGGGGGCTTTTTTATTAAGTGAACTTTAGATACATTCGAGCAATAAATAGTTCTTCTATGAAAAAATATCTAATTCTAATTTTTGTATTTACATCTTCGTTTGCCGCTTGGAGTCAGGACACAACCATTGTTAGAAAAGATTTGGGATTTTCAATAACATTTCCGGGTTCGCCAATTTACACAATAAATCCTGGAGGTGAATTTAATGAAGAAGTACATACTTATTTATACAAAACATCACTATCAGAATATGATAGCAATTTGGCTTACAGTGTAATTAACTTTGTAATTATTGATACAATGAATATTCTAAAACAAGCCGAAGTAATAGACTCTGCATTGCATGAAGGGGCTAGAAAAGCAGCTAAAGGATTGAATGGCCAGATAATTGAGGAAAATAGAATTACCATTGATTCATTTCCCGGAAATGAGACAAAAATTGATTTTAGAAACGGATTTGCAATCATACATTCAAAAATGTTTTTGGTGGAGAGCAAGATGTATCTGCTACAGGTGATTTATCCGACAGAAAACAAAGGCAATCGCGATATAGACAAATTCTTCAATTCATTTCGTCTGCTTCCTTAGCTCATTTATCCTTTTTTCAAAACCACTTCTTCAATCTATTAGTTAACCTTGTTAATTATTTTACCTTTGCAGCCCCCAAAAGCGAAAGTGAATGGATAGAAATTCGATTATTGGATATGTATTGATTTTTCTAATTTTTGTTGGATGGATTTTGTTTGATTCCTACCAAAAGGCAGAAGAATTGGAAGCTCAAAAAATTGAGCAGTCAAAGCAAGATTCAATTGCACATGCACAGTTTGTTGCCGACTCTATTGCCGGAAAGTTAACGGCACACACGGAGGCCAAGGATACAAACATTGCCACGCCAGATAGTTTAATTCCTCCGGTGATGGCCGTGCCTGAAAAAACATTTGTTCTGAAAAACAACGACCTTAGCATTGAGCTTAGCTCAAAAGGCGGAACGGTTAGTAAGGTACAGTTGCTTAATTACAAACGTTCCGATTCTTCTGATTTGGTTTTGTTAGAAAAGGGCAAAAATCGGATGAATTACAGCATTCCTATGAAATCAGGGGTAGTCCAAACGAATGAGCTTGACTTTGAGTTAAAATCGATGGACGAAAAATCAATGGTGCTTATTCACCGATTTGCAGGTGGTGGTGCTATTGAACAAGAGTATAAACTTGGAGATAACTTTTTGGTTGATTACTCATTTCGGTTGGTTGATTTGCAAAACAGCATTCATAAAAACGTTACGGGAATCGATATGAATTGGGAATCTGACCTGGTTCTACAAGAAAAAATTATTGATGACGAGCGTAATGTGGCTACGGTATGTTATAAATACAAAGACGACAAAGGCTACGATGATTTAAGTGCATCAAAAGACGATGAAGATCAATTGCAAAAGGGAGTTTGGTGGCTCAGTTTTAAGCAAAAATTCTTTATGTCAACGCTTATCTTTCCGAATGGACTTGAACGGTCTGGGGCGAAAATAAGTGTTCGCGAACCTGAAACGAACGAAATAGTAAAATCGATGTCGGCTCTGGTGGCGTTGCAATATGGTTTTGCCCAATCTGATGAGCATAAAATGCAATTTTATTTTGGGCCAAATCATTATCAAACCTTAAAGAAATTGGATGTAGGACTTGAAAGAACCATTGACCTAGGACCAAAAATATTTAGATGGGTTAATAAATGGGCGGTTATTCCTATTTTTAACTGGCTTAGTAAATACATCAAAAGCTACGGTTTGATTATTTTGCTATTAACCCTGATAATCAAATTGGTTTTGGTGGTGCCGATGTATAAGAGTTACGTTTCATCCGCCAAAATGCGAATTTTAAAGCCGGAACTCGATGAAATAAAAGAAAAAACCGGAGGTGATTTGGCCAAAGCTCAGCAAGAGCAAATGAAGCTATACAAAAGGGCAGGGGCGAGCCCGCTGGGTGGTTGTTTGCCACAGTTGGTGCAGTTGCCCATCTTGATTGCCTTGTTTCGCTTTTTCCCCAGCAGCATTGAGCTACGACAAAAAAGCTTTTTGTGGGCAAAAGATTTGAGTACGTTTGACGACCCCATACGTTGGAGCGGCGATTTTTGGCCTATTGGCGACCACATCAGCTTGTTCTGTCTGCTCATGGCGGCTTCCTCGTTTTTGTCTATAATCTACAACGCACAAAGTACTGCCGGGGTAAATAATCAAATGAAATACATCATGTATTTTATGCCGGTAATGTTGTTTTTCTGGTTCAATAATTATTCAGCCGGATTGAGTTATTACTATTTGTTGGCCAACTTGATTACGTTTGGTCAAAACATTATTTTCCAAAAATTCATTGTTGACGAGGATAAAATTAGAGCCCAAATTGAAGAAAACAAACGCAAAAAGGTGACTGTAAAAACTTCTCGTTTCCAAAAACGAATGGAAGAATATGCCAAGAAACGAGGCATTGATCCTAAGAATTTAAGACGATAAAAATGAAATAACGGAGGACTTAAATCTGCCGTTATTTCTATTTTCTTTTTCTTTTTCGGCTCTCTATATAGTTTTTAACCTCGGTGGGTCTGGTGTGCCACAAATGACCTTCTTTGTAGGCCGAAAGTTTTCCTTGACGAGCCAATAGGCTGAGGTATTCTTGACCGTAGGGTAGGTTTTCTTCCTCCACAATGCTGCCTATAGGTTTGTATTCATCCGAATAATTATTCAAATTGCTTAAATAAATATCCAAACTTCGCTCAGAAGCCTGACACATCAAGAGCAACAGTTTTGAATAGTTGCCCTCGTTGGCGGCATTTAGGGCGGCATAATATTTTTTGCGGTCGGCTTTTAATATTATGGCTGGTGGATAGCCCATGCTCATCAGAAAAAGATTGTAAACCAATCGAATGGTTCTGCCGTTTCCATCGGCAAAGGGATGAATCCAAACAAAGCGATGATGCAGCCATGTGGCCATTACCACAGGATGAAGTGAGTTGAAATTAGAATTAAATTCAGAAATTAATTCACCCATTAATTCATCAACTTTTAAAGCATTGGGAGGAGTAAAATTGGCTCCGCCTATACGTACACCCATAGTGCGATACCTTCCCGAATAATCGGGCAGAATATTTTTTAAGACAATAAAATGGATGTCAGATATAATTCGGTCGGTCAATAAAAAATTATCAGCGATTAAACCCTGAAGAAAATCAATTGCTTCTTTATGATTAACTGCTTCAAAATGCTCTCGCAAGGACTTTCCGCCAACGGTCATTCCATCTTCCAAAACCAATCGGGTTTCTTGTAGGGTCAACGTATTTCCTTCAATGGCGTTGCTGTTATATGTCCATTCCAGTGCCAATTCATCCCGAAGTCGTGAAAGGGAATTGGATGAAAATGGTCGATGTTTTTGGAGTTCTATTTTTTTTTCTGTTAGCCTTTCCAAATTTTTCTGTACCTCGGCAATATGTTGTTTTATTTTTTCCACACCTCAAATTTAATATCGTTTTTGTTTAAAATGCGAATTTGCCGATATTTATTTTTCCAATTTCCTGAACTTCAACAACCATTCATAATTCGACAAGTTTAACTTTTGATGAAATTTATGCTGCCAAAATAAAGTAACAGCTTCGTTTATGGGGACGTTTATTTGTTCGGTATCTCTTAGATAATGAATGAGTTTGAGCATTCTGAAACCGTTTAGCCAACGCATTAAAAATTGTTTCAACTGCTCAGGAGTTTTGCATTGTTTCTTAAAGTTTGATAACACTGAATCAAATTGTTCATTATCGAGAAAGCTCTTCAATGGTTTCGGAAGCGTATCAATTTTAGAACTGTTCATGTCGCGAAATAGCTCAACCAACCGCCCCGCGTACAGATAAAGATTTGGATGGTAGGTGTAGTATGTTTTGCAAACGGATTGTTTGTGTTTTTCCACCGCATGGCCTGTTCCAAAAGGCACTCGGTCGGAACTGCGGTTGCTGGCATAAACGGTACATTTTGTTATCTCCGCCACATTTCGATAGGGAATAATTTTGTGAAGAAAATAAAAATCTTCTCCGGCTTTGCGTTGGTTCATTCCTCCAAAAGCATGGTAGGTATTCGCTCGAATGGCCATGCTGCTGCCAATGGTGTGTATGGCATACGGGTAGTTTATATGTTTCAAACTTTGAATATGGTATCGCAGAAATAATTCGTAATCTATTATTTCATGGAGTGTTGCATTTATTTCATGTTCAAAGTAAATGCTTGCGGCATCTATCTTGGGTTTTGAAAAAGTCCGTTCAATTTCGGTAAGATAGTTTTCGGAGCACGTGCAGTCGGCATCAAAACAAATTAAAACGGTATTTTTTTTGTCGGTAAATTTTTTAGAAGCGGCATCCATGGCCACCTTTCGTGCATTGCCTACACCGGCAATTTTTCTATCCACACTGGTGAGGTTAATTGTTTCAATGTCAATCCAGTCAGGTTTATTCGGTATCCAATTTTTCGCTTCTAAAATGGTTTCGTTGTTTTGAGAAAGAATGTTGTCTGACTCGTTTTCGCCACTGTTTACCACCAAAACAATCAGCAAATTGTTCGATGGTTTTTGGCATTTAGCCAAACTATTTAGGCAATCAGTAATGTTGGGTTCGTTGTATGCCGGAATGCAAACAGCAAGATTTAAACTCACGGACTAAGTCTTTTTTTCGACCACTCGTTGTTTATTTTTTCAAATACAATTCTGTCGTGCAATCGGCTGCTGCGGCCTTGCCAAAATTCAATTTTTGAAGGAAAAACGGCATACCCACCCCAATGCTCAGGGCGAATGATTTTGTGCGTTTTATAATATTCGGATAATTCTTCTACTTTTTTTTCAAGCCACTCACGGTTGGTTAAAACCGAGCTTTGCATGGAGGCAATGGCTCCAATTTGGCTTTCAATGGGCCTGCTGTAAAAATATTCGTCAGAAGTACTGCTGCTTACCTTTTCTGCTATTCCTTCAATTCGCACTTGTTGCTGATTTTGTTGCCAGAAAAAAAGCAAAGAAACATTGTTGTTTTGAGTTATGGCTTTTCCTTTATCACTCAAATAGTTTGTGTAAAAAACAAAGGTATCGTCAATCAATTCTTTGAGTAAAACAATTCTTGAATGAGGCTGATTTTCGAAAATGGTGGATAAAACCATAGCATTGGCCTCCGCCTCGGTTTGGTTGGCATTTTCAAACCAGTTTCTGAACAAATCAAATGGGTTATTTCCTGCATTCTCTTCAGATAAAATGCCTTTAGAGTAATCGGTTCGTTGATTGCGTAAATCCATTACTTGCCTATTTTTGGCATTTGGCCAAATCGGCTGTTTGGCTTCATTTTGTTGAAACTTCTCATCATTTTTTTCATTTCATCAAATTGTTTCATCAATTTGTTTACCTCGGTTATAGAGTTGCCGCTACCAGAGGCAATTCTTTTTCTTCTTGAGCCATCGATAATTTCAGGAAATTCTCTTTCTTTTTTGGTCATGGATTGAATGATGGCTTCCACGTTTTTGAAAGCATCGTCCGAAATATCAATGTCTTTTATGGCTTTGCCCACACCAGGTATCATGCCCATCAAATCTTTAATATTTCCCATTTTTTTGATTTGCTGCAACTGTCCGTAGAAGTCGTCAAAATTGAATTGGTTTTTTCTGATTTTTTTGTTCAGTCGCTCGGCCTCTTCCTTGTCGTAGGTGTCTTGAGCCCGCTCTACCAGTGAAACGATGTCGCCCATACCCAAAATTCGGGTAGCCATCCTGTCGGGGTGAAAAACAGATAAAGCATCCATTTTTTCTCCGTTGCTAACAAATTTTATGGGTTTGTTTACAACACTTTTTATGGATAAAGCCGCACCACCACGTGTATCGCCGTCAAGTTTGGTTAAAACCACACCACTAAAATCAAGTACATCGTTGAATGCTTTGGCGGTGTTTACCGCATCTTGCCCTGTCATGGAATCAACCACAAACAGTATTTCGTTGGGCGAAACTGCTTTTTTAACATTGCTAATTTCGTCCATCATTTCTTGATCAACGCTCAACCTACCAGCGGTGTCGATGATAACCAAGTTGTGTTGATGTAGTTTGGCAAATTTTATGGCATTTTGAGCAATGTCCACCGGATTTTTGTTTCCTTCTTCGGTATAAACCTGCACACCTATTTGCTCACCAAGAACTTTTAATTGGTCAATAGCCGCGGGTCTATAAACGTCTCCGGCCACCAACAGAGGGTTTTTGCCTTTGCTTTTTACATATTTTGCAAACTTGCCCGAAAAAGTGGTTTTACCCGAACCTTGCAAACCTGCAATCAATACTATAGCCGGACTTCCGTTGAGGTTTGCCTCAGAAGTTTGCCCACCTAAAAGTTCAACCAATTCATCGTTTACAATTTTGGTTAAAAGCTGGCCGGGCGATACGCTGGTCAGCACATTTTGTCCAATGGCTTTATCTTTTACCCTATTTGTGAAATCTTTAGCAATGTTGTAATGAACGTCTGCATCAATCAAAGCTCTTCTGATTTCTTTTACCGTTTCGGCAACATTTATCTCAGATATTTTGCCCTGACCTTTTAGGGTTTTGAATGCTTTTTCTAATTTAACCGATAAATTTTCGAACATGTCGCAAAGATATTTTGGTGCAAACTTAACGAAAAAAGGCTGCCATTGGCAGCCCTTTTTTCTCGCAATAAGAACGTTATCGCATTAGCCTAACAAGACCTTTTTTATCGTAAATGAACCTATCTAAACCTGTAACCTGTATGTGGTAGAGATAAGAACCGGCTTGGCAAGGTTTGCCCATATATGTTCCATCCCAGCCTTCATCAACATCATTCGTTTCAAAAATCAACTCTCCCCAGCGACTATATATTCTCATGCTATAATCTCGATAGTTTCCGTCATATCCTAAATACATAAATTGTAAAGTTGGTTTAAAAATGGGGTTGTGTATGTCTTCGTTGGGGCTAAAAACATTCGGAATCCAAATAATAGAAGAGCCATGCAAATGAACGTTGTTGGACAAACTTTGTACTTCGGCAATGTATGAAACTGCCGAAACTCTGTAAATATATTCTCCCCTTATTGCTTCGTGTACTGCCGAATCTACAAAATGTGTAGTTCCTGAAACTGTGCCAACGGATTTAAAACCATCTTCAAACAAAAGTTCGATGTTGTAGTAATTTACGCCAGCTTGCCATTGTTCGTAGGCCGTCCAGTTTAAATGAGCGGCATTATTGCGGTATTCTCCGGTCAATATCATGGGTTTACCAAAATTTCCTGCCACACCTTTTTCTTGGCACTTATCCACTGATTGAACCCGATACAAAAAGTTCTCGGAAATGACACTAACTCGATTGTCGATAAATTCAGTTGTTGGTGTAAACTGCTCTTCCAATATTATTGTGCCAGTGGTGTCGTATTTGGTTACAAAATATTGGCTGTTGTATGGAAAAGTATCAGCATTCCAAGTTACTAAAACAAAACTATTGTCTTTAACTGTGGCCACTTTTACATCTAAAGGTGCTGTGTTTTTTAAATACAAAGGCTGATCTGTTTCTTTATTTGATTTGCTCCAAAAGTTGCCGTTGGTTGCCTCCACATAATAGGAGTATTGGTTGTTGCAAAGCCCCGAATCTGTATAACTCAGCGTGTAGGCATCTACCATAGACAGAACCTCAAAGTTGCCCCCATTTATGGCTCGATAGATGGTATAATTCTGCAAGTTGTTCCACCCGCTATAGGCCGACCATGAGAGATTTAACTCGAAATAATCGCCTTTTGCAACAGACAATATGATGGGGCAATGGGAGACCGAAATTTTTCCATTTTCGTTGCATTTATTACTGTGATAAAGACCAAAACAATTGTTCTTAATGTCATTGGTGGTGTATGTGGTTTTGCTGGCCGAATTAATGGAACCATTGTAAACCGTATCGCCGTTTGCATTGTTCACAACGGTGGTTTTAGCCAAAAAATCTGTGTTAACAGGCGACCAATGTATTTCTATTTGGTTATCCGAAGTAATGGTAACATAGTTTATATTTCCGGGAGGTATATCATTTACTCCTTTTATGGTTATGCTCGAATCCACTTTGGCACTGCAACCGTTTGAATCTATGGCAAAAAGTTCAATAGAATGAAATCCGGTGCTTGCAAAAAGTCGCGAATAATTGGCTGTTGAAACGCTGTCGGTTCGGTTTTCCATTTGCCAATAATATTTTTGGATGGTTTGAGATGAATTATTTGTAGCCCAAAAATCAACCGGAAATCCAAAACAAGGAATCGTATCGTAATGGATTGATACAGATGGATTAGCGTGCGATAAAATGTCAAAATTGGCGGTGTCTGCACACATATTACTGTTTTTTACAATCAACGCCAATTGATGAGAACCAAAAGATGAAATGGCAGTGTCTATAACCGAGGCGGTAGAAAAGGTAGTATCATCCATTTGCCAAAAATGCTCAGTAATGTTTTGACTCAAATTGCTTACCAAAATTTTGACAGGAGAGCAGCCTACCGATTGGGTTGTTGAAAGTACTGCCACAGGGCTTTTTAATACCCGAATGGTGTCGGCACTTTCATAAACAGCAGCACATCCTAAACTGTCTATAACGTATAAGTTGGGTAGATACTTTTGCTGCATTTGGTTGTTCAAAACGCGATAGCTGTGTTGGCTAAAATAGGTGGAGTCGAGTTCCGAGTTATCATCAAAATTCAAATAAAAGCGTTGAACACTTTCGCTTTTGTTTATGAAACTGACATTTAGTGGCTCGCAACCCTCATAATTGCTGATTTCAAATTCTGGAATTGGCCCAAATACTTTAATTTCATTTTTTCTGGTAGTTGTATCGGCACATCCAAGTTTGTTCTTTGAAATAAGCTCTACGTTAAATCCTTTTTTAAAACCGCTGTTTCTGGAATAAATATTTGCAACGAAAGTGTCGGTGGTTGCTATTTTGTTGCCATCACCAAAATTCCAAAAGAATGTATCTGCATTTTGGCTCAAAGCCTTAAATTGGGCATAAGCTGGGGCACAAAACAAATTGGTGTCGGTGCTAACAAAATGGCTCGTTACCTTTATGGCGTTTATTGACTTTTCGGTGGTATCATAACATTCATTATTTTTATTGGCAACCAGCCTTATCAAATAATGGGCATCACTGTTGGGTTCAAATATAATGGGGTTTGAGGTAGCATCAATCTTATAGGTTCCGGTCGAAAAAACACTCCACTCAAAGGCCGTGGGGTTTAAACTTGATTCATTGCGTAGAGTCGCCTCTTGTCCGGCACAAATGGTTTCATGACTACTGGAAAAACTGGCAGAAACACCAGCGTAAATCATTTCACTCGACGCACTGTAGGTGCAATTTGTGGAGTTAAATACTCGAACATAAACTCGGTACATTCCTTTTTCGGTAATGGTTATTTTCGGATTGCTTGTATGAATATTGTCTATATTGACTCCTGCGGCGGGCTGCACAGACCACTCAAATTGTAAATCATCCGAATTTTGACCATAGTGATAGTTAATTTCTTTTTTAAACGTGGGATTTACCTTCATGGGCAGGCAACCATCCGAATGGTCTAAAACAATGTTTCCTGTAATTGCATTGATATGAATAGAGTTAGGCCGTTCAATAGAATCAAGGCATCCATCGCTAATTTGGTGACGGTATTTTAACCAATAATCTCCCGGTTCGGGCAAAACCGTTTTGCCAAGTCTAACTGTGTCGGTTTTTAACGTAACTACTTTCGAACTTGTTTTGTTGGTTAAAATCCATTCGTGTTTAAATGGAGCAAAAATCGGTTTTGTAGTGGCTTCCAACTTTATTTCGCTACCTAAACACACCACCGTATCAACAAGCCTAATGCCCTTTATAGGCTCCACAATTTGTATATATTGCTCTTTTTTTAGCGTGTCTTTGCAGCCAATGGTGTTTCCAGCCTGTAGCTTTACATCATAAAATCCGGGTTTGCTAAAAGATTGTGATATTTCACGACCTTTTCCACTGTTATAAATCGTTTTTTTATCCAAATCATAAATTATCCAATAAAACGTATCTGCCGAAAGATAAGAACTGGGTGGAGTAGTACTGATTATTTTTACGGTTTGATTAATGCAGGCTATTTGCTCTAAGCTACTGAACAATGGTCGAATTGAATCCACACGAATAAAACTTCCTTTTTTCATGGTGTCTGTGCAACCATAGGCATCTTTTACAATCAGTTGCACATCATATTTACCCCAATTGGCCGTATAAAACGAACCATTTTTATTCGTGCTTTTTGCCAAAACGTTTCCTCCGGCATCGGTGTATTTCCATTGGTAAGTCATTGCAGAACTATCGCTCGAGTAGGATAGATTCTTTAGGGTGGTGGTGTGAGGAATGTAGCAATGATAATTGTCAGAGCTGCTAAAATCAGCTTTTACATCTTTCACATGAATGGTCTGGATTGATGATTGAGAATGACATCCATTATAATCCACTGAAACAAGCACATCAAAATTTCCGGGTTGATTGTATTTTAACTTAAGTTCTGAATTTGATAGCTGCGAGGTATCGGGCGTGCCTCCCAAAATCCAAGTGTATTTTCCATTTAGTTGATTTTTGATTTTTAGTTGAAGCTCATTTTTAAGGCACAATAAGGTGTCGAAGGGTTGCAGTTCTACCTCAATGGAGTCGCCAAATTGGAGATAATTTTTTTTGATCACTGTATGAACGCAGCCTTTATCCGTGGTAACAGATAGAGAAACATCAAAATTTCCGGATTTTGCGTAAGTAAGTTTTGGGGGATTTAGGCTGTTGTAATTTGAAATATTAGCCCCGTTAAATTTCCAATTTATGGCCTGTATTTCTTCGCCTTTATTATTAATTTTTGGGGTAAATTGTACACTTTGGGTAATGCAACCAGATGTGTTGTTTGCCTCAAAATCTACATCAACATCGGGATATACAATGGCTATTTTGGTGAATTCCTGAACATTTCGGCATCCAAAAGAATCGGTTACTACCATGTTTAGATTTTTTATGCCCTCGGTTTTAAATCGATGTATGAGTTGGTTGGTGCTATTAAAATAATTAGTGCCGTCCACAACCCAGCTAATATCTTTGGTTTTTGGAGTTGTATTGAGCAGCGTTATGGTGTCGGGTCCATCACACAAAATGGTTCGAGAAATCTGGTAGCTTGGCGTTGGTTTGCTTTTTATTTCAGCAATTCCGCTTTTCGAAATGTTGCATTTAGTACCATCAGGAAAGGTTACTTTTACTGAAACATCCACAATTTGCGGACTCAAATAAAACTGATGAACCGTGTCGGTGTGTGAACTATAACCGCTTCCAAAATCCCATAAAAAGGACGAACCGGTAGGGGCACCAATAATCGAATAATGTACAATGCCTGGAGCACATATTATACTCTTGTCAGAAACTAATTTGAGGCTTGAACACTGAGAAAATGCGTCCGGAACAAAACCGACACAAAACATTAATAGACAGAAAATAGAAATCCTTATTTTCATCATTATTTAATAATAGTAGTAGTAGCAGCCACAAAAGTATATAATAAACTCGGAAATAAAAAAGTTAAATTTTTCGATAGAATTTTTACGCCCTTTCAACAAAATTTTATTGCGGTTGGTTGTAAAAATTTAGTTGCTTTGCACGAAAAAATTAAAATATGAAACAATACATTCTTGCATGTCTGATAATTGTATCACTTTTTGCTTGCAACCAAAAAGGGGGAGTTTCTACCAATAATACAGGGGAAAACCAAATAAATAATCATAAGTTGGTGTATGAGACTGCCCATAAAAATAGGGATATTTATACCTCGATAGTTGCACTCAATTATCTGTTGGCAGAAGATTCGAACAATATGGATTATACAGATTCTTTAGCAAGAATTTATATCCTGAATGAAATGTTAGAGCCCGGCATGAAGTTGGCCAAAAAGGTTCTCGACAAAAATCCTAAAAACTATAAATTGAAAGAACTTTATGCCATGGGGCAAACCTACACCAACGATTTAAGTGGTTCATATCAATCATTTAAGAGTTTGTATGAGGAAACCAAAGATGCAAAATACTTATATGAAATGGCAAAGGCCAATATAAATTTAGGTAAAACAAATGATGGTTTGAGTCAATTGGATCAAATAATAGGTGACCAATCTATTACCGCAACAATAGCGGGACCAACAGCAGACGGCGGAGTGCAAAATGTGAATGTTCGTGCAGCCGCTCTGCTTTTAAAGGCACAATGGGAAGCAAGTAAACAAAATTATAATGGAGCTCAGAATTTTATTAATAAATCATTGGCGGTAGCACCCGATTTTCAGGCAGCTTTATATCTTAAAGAACAACTAAAAGCGGCTTTGAATCAATCAAAAACTGCTCCTGCACCGAGACAAATGCAGCCAAGCGTTGGCAATACACCATCAACTGGTGGTTTTAATGAGGGATATGAAGAATGGAAACGAAGACAAGGAATGAAATAAGGTTTATTTCTTCTTTGGCCTCCATTCTATTTCGGTTGCTTTTTCTGAATAGCTCAAAAATCGGGCAACGGTAAATAAATAGTCAGAAAGACGATTTAAATATTGTATCACTTCTTCTCGCAGGGGTTCTGTTTTATTAAGGCTAACGCATCTTCTTTCTGCCCTTCGGCAAACGGTTCTGGCTTGGTGGGCAATACTATTTGATACGCATCCTCCAGGCAAAATAAATGATTTCAGTTCAGGCAAATGCATGGTTTGTTCGTCAATCCATTGCTCCAATTGTTTAATTTCTTCCGAATCAATGGCATCGAGTTTTAGTTTTAAAAAGGTTTCGGGCGTTGAAGCCAACTCCGACCCAACGGTAAATAGGCTGTTTTGGATGATAAAAAATTGAGTTTTTAATTCATCCATATTTGTCAGGCAACCTAATTGTCCAATCAATGTATTGAGTTCGTCCACGGTTCCGTAGGCTTCTATCCGAAGGTCATCTTTGTCAACATTGTTTTGCCCCAAAATAGATGTTGTGCCTTTGTCTCCTTTTTTTGTGTAAACTTTCATTTGTTTATCACTTTAGGCACTTTAAAGAAATCAGAATCTGCCACCGGAGCATTTTTTAATGCCTCTTTTTTGTCTAACGATGGTTCAACTATATCATTTCTTAAATGGTTTACGCGGTCAGACATATACACCAAGGGTTCAACGTTTGTGGTGTCCAGCTCGTTCAACTTGTTGCAGAAATCAAGTATTCGCTCCAAATCTTTTTTAATTTCTTGCTTGTCTTCGTTTTTAAAAGACAATCGAGCCAAATGAGCCAGTTCGTCAATTTTTTTATCTGTTATTTCCATTTTCGGTTTCAAAATTAAACTTGTCGAAAGTATTTTTAATGATGTTTCGGGTTTGTTCAATCAATTTGTATAAATCAGCTTCTGATAAAGAGGCTGTTTCAATGGGTTTGTGTACCACCATTCGCATCAGTCCGGGTGTTCCACCATTGTCTAATCCTCCACCGGGCAATCTTTTCCAATTGTCGATAATCGTAACGGGAACGATGGCCACTTTGTTTTCGATAGCCAACCTAAAGGCACCCGATTTAAAAGCACTCAATTTGGGTGCAGTGGGGTGGATGCCACCTTCCGGAAAAATGCCCAAACTATCGCCTGATTTTAGTGCGTCGTTGCACAAATTGAATGAGGTAACAGAATCTTTTACACTTTTACGGTTTACAGAAATGTCGATGGTTCTAAAAAACAGTCCAAAAAGGGGGAATTTGCCGAGCTCGGCCTTCGCCAAAAATCGGAAATATTGCCCGCATTGAACATTTAAGCTCAGTATATCGAGATAACTAAAATGGTTGGCTACAAAAATATATTGGCCGTTTCGGTTTAGTGGTTCTTCAAATTGAGTTTTTGGTATTAAACCCGAAAAAAACATAATGATTCTGCCCCAAATTGCTCTCAGTTTGTGAGCTTTAGGGTAATGCTTTTTATCACTAAGAAAGAATAAAAATAAAGGATAGAAAAGAATAAAAATGGCTAAAAACCACAAGAAGAAGTAAATGGCCCAGATAAATCGAATTATTTTTTTCATTCACCAGAGTTATTCAACCTCATTTTCGATGAAATCTTTGAGTTTGTATGCCTGACTTTTTACAAAATCTTTAAGTTTGGGTTCGGCAATCATTTTAATAAACATGTTTAGCTGGGCATTAATTTTTCCTTTTACGGTGCAATGGTCGGCAATATCTTTTATGTGCCACTCAATATCAAAACTAAAAGGGAGTTTTCCTTGGGGTTTTAGCTTTAGCCAATTGTTTGGTTTTGAATCTATTACAGATACTTTAAATTTTCCTAACCCAGAAAGATGTATTTCTGCTTCTTTTTCTTCGGCATAAATGAGTGTTGCATCGCTGGGCAACAATTTGGCGTAGTTTCTTAGGTCTTTTAAAAAATGGTAAACCTTTTCGCTTTTTCGACTTACAATAAGTTCTTCGCTTTCAATTTCGGTCATAAATTATTAATTAGCCTTTAAAACTTGTTTTATCTCCAATAATGGCGGCCATAAATGCCGATATTAAAATGCCCATAAAGAAATACAACCCCAAGTGCATAATGCTATATCGCAAAACACTAAATTGCTTGTCTATTGCCAGTTTTTGACCCTCTATTTTGGCCAATTCGTTGGGCTTGTCTTTGTTTTGCTCTTGCCACTGTTGAAGCGAATATTCTTTTATAGGTTCTAAAAATTTACCGTCAGGGTAATGCATAAAAGAGTAGCCCATGCCCGAAACCGATGAGCAAATTAGGGCAATCATTACCCCCCCGAAGGTGGTGCGTAAAAAGCTAATTTTTCCATGGATTTTTTTTATTAAAATGGTGCAGAAAGCAATGGATATCATTAAAACTGCCACTTTTGAAGGCAGACTAATCAGCCCTTTTGAGAATGGAATTGATTGTGAAAAAACCAAATAATCTATGGCAATGCAAATGGCTCCTGCAACGCCACCAAATATCAAATAGTATTTGCTCATTGAATGTTTCCGAATGTATAAATTGACTATTCTTCGTCGTCAGAATTTTGGAATTCGTCAAAATCGTATTCAGGCATAAGATCTGACTTTACATGGTTTATGGTTTCAGTAAATGCATCCATAAACTTGTTAAAGTCTTCTTTATAAAGAAATATTTTATGTTTTGTGAATTGTCCATCATCAAACCTACTTTTTTTACTTTCGGTTATGGTAATGTAGTAATCATTTGACTTTGTTGATTTTACATCGAAAAAATACGTTCTCTTCCCTGCTCTAACGCGTTTTGAAAATACCTCGCGATTGTCTTCCATCTGCTTCTTTTTATAAAATATTCATCAAAAAAAAGCAATATTCGTCGTTTGTGCAAGTCATTTTACACAACCTCCACACTTTGGGCGTTTTGATTTTTCACCATTTCGGCAAACAAGCCCTTTTGGACAATTAGTTGCTGAGGATTTCCCTGCTCCACAATTTTGCCATTATCAAGCACAATTATGTGATGTGCATCTTCCACCGTACTCACTCTATGAGATATTAAAATTTTTGTTTGATGTTTATCTGTTTTTTTTAGGTTCGACTTAATCGTTTTTTCTGTGTGCGTGTCTATGGCCGACAAAGAGTCGTCAAATACCAATATTTCGGGTTCTCTAATCAAGGCACGGGTAATGGCTACCCGTTGTTTTTGTCCGCCGCTAAGGGTTATGCCGCGTTCTCCCAAAATAGTTTCAAGTTGTTTTGGGAATGATTCGATGTCTTTCCAAACATCGGCCATTTGTGCGAATTGTTTTATTTGGTCATCACTTTTCTGATTATCTGTGCCAAACAATATGTTTTCTTTAATGCTTTCAGAAAAAAGAAAAATATCTTGAGGCACATAGCCAAATAGGTTGCGGTAAGAAGATAATTCAAAATCAGAAACCGATTGACCGTCAATGGTAATAGAACCCGATTTTGGTGAATACATTCTCATCAAAAGTGCAGCCAGTGATGATTTTCCGCTTCCGGTAGTTCCAATTATTCCGAGAGTCTTACCCTTTTCTATTTTAAAACTAATGTTTTCTAAAATTAATTTTTGGTCGTAGCCAAAGCTAATGTCTTTAAATTCAATGGTTTTGTCAAAAGTTTCTAATTTTTTTCCGCTTCGGTTTTCTGGTTTTTCTTGCAAAAAAGCATTGATGCGTGTCTGCGATGCCGAAGCCCGTTGAATAATGCTGGTTACCCAACCCAGCGAGGCCACCGGCCAGGTAAGCATGTTTACATAAATCACATATTCAGCAATGTTTCCAAAAGAGAAAGTTCCATTAATGACTTGTTTGCCTCCAAAATAAATGGTAATGATTACGCTTAGGCCAACCAACATCATCATTAAAGGAAAGAAAAGAGCATTTACCTTTACAAGATTCATATAGTGATGTTTGTATTCCTCGCTTTCATCGCCAAATTTTTTTGAAAAATGATTTTCGGCGGCAAAGGCTTTCAAAACCAATATGCCCGAGAAAGATTCTTGAACAAAAGTGGTTAATTGGGAGAGTTTACCCTGAACCACCGTACTCCGCTTGTTCATTATGTCGCTCACATAATAAATAGAGAGGGAAAGAATAGGTAGCGGTAGCAAAACATAAAACGTGATGGTAGGATTTATGGAAACCATAACAGACACTACCAAGATAAACATACAAACCAGATTGATGGTGTACATAATGGCAGGGCCCAAATACATTCGAACCTGACTAACATCTTCGCTGATTCTGTTCATCAAATCGCCGGTGTAGTTCTTTCCATAAAAGGATGCATCCAGTTTTTGGTAATGGGCAAATATTTCGTTTTTCAAGTCAAACTCAATGTGCCTTGACATTACAATGATAGTTTGACGCATAAAAAACATGAAAACCCCCTTTATAAGAGCACTGGCCAATACCAAACTTCCAAAAAACAAAGCAAGTTTAGAAACATGTTTTGCAATCTCGGTTTTGCTGAAATTCAACAAGGTATAAATTTGAATATTGCTTATCATGCTATCAATGGCCGTGCGGACAATCGGTGCAATAAGCAACGAAAAAATGTTGGAGCAAATGATGAAAACAATGCCGCCAATCAGATACAAACGATATTTGTACAGATATTTATTGAGATAAAATAATGGTTTCAATCCAACTGTTTTTTCATTTAAAAAAAGGACTAATTTCGCAGCGGCAAAGTTAAGCCGATATTCATAATCGTAAAGTTTATTAAAAATGATTGAAGTATCACAAATTCAGAACCCATTAAGCACCAATTTGTTTGCAAATCTTGGTGAGTATAACCATGAACAAATACTGGTTTGCAATGATAATCATACAGGATTAAAAGCAATCATCGCTATTCATAACACGGTATTGGGCCCCGGTTTAGGAGGCACACGTATGTGGAATTACAACAACGAATCAGAAGCAATGAGAGATGTGCTGAGATTAAGTAGAGGTATGACCTATAAAGCCGCTATTTCTGGCTTGAATTTGGGGGGGGCAAAGGCTGTAATAATTGGGGATGCAAAAACTCAAAAAAGTGAAGCTTTGATGCGTAAGTTTGGGCGTTTTGTAAACAATCTTGGAGGTAAATATATTACTGCCGAAGATGTGGGTACCACCACCAAAGATATGGAGTATGTAAACATGGAAACCGACCATGTGGTGGGTTTGCCAGAAACCAGAGGTGGTGGCGGAGACCCAAGTCCAGTAACGGCTTATGGTGTTTACGTGGGTATGAAAGCATCAGCCAAAAAGCAATGGGGTAACGATAGCTTGAGCGGCAAAACCGTTGCTGTGCAAGGCATTGGAAAAGTAGGTTGGCATTTATTAGAATATATGCACAAAGAAGGTGCAAAATTCTATATCGCCGATATAAACAATGACATTTTGAAAAAGGCTGCTTCAGAGTTTGGTGCTACTGTTGTTAGCAATGAAGAAATCTACGACACCGATGCTCAAATTTTTGCACCATGTGCTTTAGGGGCTATAATTAACACAGATACTATCAATAGATTAAAATGCAACATCATTGCCGGTGCAGCCAACAATCAGTTGGAAGACGAAAATGTACATGGAGATATGTTGGTTAAAAAAGGAATTATTTATGCTCCAGACTTCTTGATAAATGCTGGCGGTTTGATAAATGTATATTCAGAATACACAGGATACAATAGAGAAAATGCCTTGCGTGATACAGAGCACATCTATGATACCTTGAATAGTATTTTCAAATATGCTGATGCAAATAACATTCACACGCAGGCTGCCGCTACAGCTTTGGCGAAAAAACGCGTGGATGATATGATTCAGGTTCAATCAACTATTTAGTTTTAGGAGATTGTAGCCTCGTGCCTCGAGGCACGAGGAGAAAAGATAAAATTATTTGCCTCATTTCTTTGGGAAAATTATAAATGAAGAACATTCGCAATTTCTGCATTATTGCACATATCGACCATGGTAAAAGCACCTTGGCCGATAGACTTTTGCAGGAAACCAAGACGGTATCTGACAGAGATTTAAAAGAACAGGTGCTGGATGATATGGATTTGGAGCGTGAGCGGGGTATTACGATCAAGTCTCACGCCATTCAAATGAAACATGTGCATGACGGCGAAGAATATACACTTAACCTGATTGACACTCCTGGACACGTTGATTTTTCATACGAGGTTTCTCGCTCTATTGCAGCTTGCGAAGGAGCTTTGCTCATTGTTGATGCCGCCCAAGGTATTCAGGCTCAAACCATTAGTAATTTATATTTGGCTCTTGAGCATGATTTGATTATTATCCCAATACTTAATAAAATGGATTTGCCGGGGGCAATGCCAGAAGAGGTTAAAGACCAAATTGAAGAGCTGATTTTGTGCGATAGGGATGACATTATACCTGCCAGCGGTAAAACCGGATTGGGGGTTGATAAAATTTTGAAAGCTATTGTTGATAGAATTCCTGCCCCAAAAGGAAACCCCGATGCTCCATTAAAAGCATTGATTTTTGATTCGGTGTTCAACTCCTTTCGCGGAATTATAGCCTATTTCAAAGTAATAGATGGCCAAATTAAAAAAAACGACCATGTAAAGTTTATAAACACGGCCAAACAATATCATGCCGATGAAATTGGTGTTTTAAAACTAACCCCCGAACCACGTGAAGTGGTAAAAACCGGGGATGTGGGTTATATTATTTCGGGCATAAAGCAGGCCAAAGAAGTAAAAGTTGGTGATACAATTACCCATGTGGAGAATCCTACAAACAGTGCAGTTAGAGGTTTTGAAGATGTAAAACCTATGGTTTTTGCAGGAATTTATCCTGTTGATACCGAGGATTTTGAGGAGTTGAGAGAAAGCATGGGCAAGCTTCAATTGAACGATGCTTCATTGGTTTTTGAACCGGAATCTTCTGCAGCTTTGGGTTTTGGTTTTAGATGCGGATTTTTAGGAATGTTGCACATGGAAATTATCCAAGAGCGGTTGGAAAGAGAGTTTGGCATGACTGTAATTACCACGGTTCCAAACGTTTCGTATCATGCATTTGACAAAAAGGATGAGCAAATTATTGTAAACAATCCCACCGATTTGCCAGAAGGAAATCATTTGAACTATGTGGAAGAACCTTACATAAATGCCCAAATTATTACTTCTGCCGATTATGTAGGAGCCATCATGAGTTTGTGCATGGATAAACGCGGGCTGCTCAAAAATCAGGTTTATCTCACTACAAATAGAGTTGAGTTAACCTTTGAAATGCCAATGGCAGAGGTGGTTTTCGACTTTTACGATAAGTTAAAATCTATTTCCAGAGGTTATGCCAGTTTCGATTATCATCCAATAGATTATCGCGAATCGCAATTGGTAAAACTAGATATATTGCTTAATGGCAAACAGGTTGATGCACTTTCGGCCATTATTCATAGGGATAAAGCTTATGATTATGGCAAAAAGATTTGCCTAAAATTAAAGGAACTGATACCAAAACAGCAATTTGTTATTGCCATTCAGGCAGGTATTGGAGCCAAAATTATTGCACGAGAAACCATTAATGCCATGCGAAAAGACGTTACGGCAAAATGTTACGGAGGTGATATTACCCGAAAAAGAAAACTTCTTGAAAAACAAAAGGCTGGTAAAAAAAGAATGCGTCAAGTTGGAAACGTAGAGATTCCGCAATCAGCATTTATGGCCGTTCTAAAAATCAACGATTAGTTCTCGTTTACCTTTGTGCATAGACATGCATTAAGCCCAACTTAATGTTATGTTTATGAAATCATCTATTTATATTTTGTGTTGTGTCACATTTTTGGCAGCCTCATGTTCCACAAAATCAACGAAACTTATGAAAACCATGCACTTCAAAACTACTGGAGAGGTAGAAATAAGGCCAGATGTAGCCACTTTTTCGGTTACAATTTCGTGCAAGGATATAGATGTTGTTAAAAGCAAAAATTGTCTGGTTGAGAAATCAAAACAACTAAATGAATTGTTATCTACATACGAAATTGCCCCAAAAGATATGCTCACAACGGCCATCACTCAGCAAAAGGATTATGATTGGATAAAGAATTCATACATTTTTTCGGGGTACGAATCGAGCATGACAACCCATGTGACAGCTCGAAATTTAAAAAAATTGGAGGAGCTGTATCCATTGCTTTTGAGCAACAGTGAATTTTCGGTTGGGTTGCTTCAATTTGATGTTTCTGACTACGACAGCTTGAGTAATTTGGCCTATGGCGAAGCTTTAAATAAGGCTGACAAACTTGCAAATGGGTTGCTTCAAAAGCTAAATGCGAAATCAAAAGAAATCATCAAAATTGGAAACATTGAGCTACCACAGGGATATGCCAATGATGAGTTTGATAAAAAAGTGGCCGGCAATTTTGAAATAGAAACAAATGACAATGTTTCAAAACAAAAACTTCAGATAAATAATGGAACAATGCGGGTGGTAAGACCTATATATGTAGAGTATATCTTCTACTAATTACTTGATTTTTAAGTTGTAATACACGCAAGTTGTCACAAAATTTCTTAAAAATGGGATGTGGTTTATCAGTGCCGATTGCTGTCTTGGTTTTACCCCAAATTTGTATTGATAAATTGGGTTAAACAGATAAAATAGTTTTTGGTCAATTTTGAATCCTGCGTTTTTGGCAATTCGTTCAAATCGTTCGATGGAAATGCCGGTTTCTTTTATTTCTACCAAACCTTCTATCATGGCGGGTTTTTCGCCAAACAGTTTGAGTGCAAATTTGAATAAGGGCATGGGCAGCAGGTGGTAATAGGGCAATTTGCTTCCTAATTTTGATTTTGCCACTTGTTGATGTCCACCAAACGGCATATACCATGGCGGAAAACCAAAGAAAATTAGTCCGTCTGTGGCCAAAAATTCCTTTAATCGAATCATTATTTTTTCCTGTTCATGGATATGCTCAATCACATCTTTCAAAATAATGATGTTAAATTTTGGATTAAAATCATTTGGATTTATGTCGTAAATATTTTTGGCAATAAATCGTATCTGGCCTGATTCTATTTCGGTTTTCATAAGATTTTCGGCTCTCTGCACTCGTTCTGGGCTAAGTTCAATTCCCACGCATTGATGCCCCAATTTTGTAAAAGCATTCAGCACCCCGGCCTCGCCGCTGCCAATTTCGAGTACATGTAATTTGCCGGAAAAATCGGTAGATTTTTGAATAAAGGGAATCACATAATTTTCGGTTACCTCACGAGTAATGTCGTGATACCGTTGCATATCGCCATGAAACTCAAACATGGTGCAATGTTAGCCCTTTTTAGTTATTCAAACGGCCCGTTTTTAGTTTTTTAAAGAGGCTTTTTTGTCCAACTCTTCGTAAATAGAATTGTTGCTTATATACTCCGGAATTAGCTGTTTCATGGCCGAAACAATCAACTTATTAGTGATTCTGTCTTTTTGAAGGTATAACGATTCGATGAGTTCTTCAACTTCGTTAAAGTTGTGTTCCTGCACTTTGGCCACCATTATTTTTGGATGATGGGTGCCAATGGTCATTTCCCGATCGTTGAGAAGTTCTTCGGTTAATTTTTCTCCCGGACGCAGGCCTGTATAAACTATTTCGATGTCACGACCTTCTTCAAAGCCGCTTAGTTTTATCATTTTTTTGGCCAAATCAATAATTTTAACCGATTCTCCCATGTCAAAAATATAAATTTCGCCGCCTCTGCCCATAGCCCCGGCTTCAAGCACAAGCTGACAAGCCTCAGGTATGGTCATAAAATATCGGGTAATATCGGGATGAGTAACAGTAATGGGGCCACCTTTTTCTATTTGTTCTTTAAATCGGGGAATTACCGACCCATTAGAACCCAAAACATTGCCAAAACGTGTGGTGATAAATTTGGTATGGTGGTCGTCTTTCAACTCTAATAAGTTATTGAGAGATTGAACATATATTTCGGCGGTTCGCTTGCTGGCACCCATAATATTTGTTGGGTTTACGGCCTTGTCGGTAGATACTAGAACAAACTTTTCTACTCCATACTTAACCGCCAAATTGGCCATTAGCCGTGTGCCAAAAACGTTGGTATTCAATGCTTCGTACGGATTGTCTTCCATAAGCGGAACATGCTTGTAGGCAGCTGCATGAAAAACAACATCTGGCTTGAAAGCTTCAAACACACGCTGCATTCTACCTTCATTGGAAACATCACCAATGACAACCTCTACGTTTTTTGATGCCAGCTGATATTCGATTTCGTAGAGCGGGGTTTCTGCTTGATCAAGCAAAATCAAATATTTGGGGTTATAGGCTTTGCATTGCTTTGCAAGTTCGCTACCAATGGAGCCGGCTGCTCCGGTAACCAATACCACCTTGCCACTTATTTCAGATTTTATATTTTTATTTTCGAGGTTTATAGGTTCGCGACCTAAAAGGTCGTCAACACTCACATTTTTTATTTGTTTAAACGTAAATTCTCCGTTAATCCAATTCTCAATAGGTGGTACGTTTTTAATCACCAAATCATGTTTTAAACCAAGCTCTATTACTTTCTTTTTTCGCTGACTTTGTATGTTGGGAACTGCAATAATTATTTCTTTGGGTTTGTATTTTTCTAAAACATAGTCAAATTTTTTGTTGAAAAAGAAAATGGGTATTCCCTCAGCAGATTTGTCGGAAAGTTTTCTATCGTCATCCAAAAAAGCAACCACTTTTAAGTTGCTGTTTTGTGTGCTTTCAATGGTTCTTTTTGCCATTAATCCGGTATGACCTGCACCATATATAATAACATTACGTATGTTGGTTGAATTTTGTTGAGTAATTCTTTTAAAGGCTACTTTGTAAAAAACCCGCATAGATATGAGTGCCACAAGCGAGATAAAAAAATCCATAACTATAATGGATCTTTCGAGAATAAACACTCCTTGCACATACAAAAAATACTGCCGAATAGCAATAAAGGCCAACGAGCTGACTATCATTGCGATGAAAATTCGACTTGCATCTTGAATGCTTGTGTATCGTATTATTCCTTTGTAAGATTTCGTTAACATGATTGCCGATGCCCGAAGAATAAGGGTTAAAGCAAATGGAGCAGCAAGCTGTTTATAGGTAAAACTTTCAAGTTTAAGATTGTGGATTATGCCAAAAGAGACAAGAAATGAACAAGAAACAAGTATCATGTCTATGCTCAAAACCACCCATCTTGGTATGTGATGGTTGGATAACTTTTTTATTAATTGCACAGTCATCGTTTTTTAAGCAGTAATTTAAGTGAGGTGCAAAAATATATTTAATTTTTGGAATTATTGAAAAGGTAAAGTTACAAAATTGTCAGTAAATAGTATTTTAACAGTTGTGCATTATTTAATTACGGTTACAGTTCCGGTGCGATGATGAACGCTTCTGTCCCAGCCGGTATATCTTATTTTGTAAATATATACGGTTTGTCCGGGCTGCAAATCTTTGTAAAATCCGGCCCAATCCTCTTTTACGTTTTCGCTGGAGTAAACTCTTTCTCCCCACCTATTAAATACTTCTATTTCATATTCTTTTACAAATACTGGAACAATGCCCCAAGTCTCGTTTAGATTGTCGCCGTTTGGCGTAAATGCATTCGGGACATGCAGCAGCGGAGGTTGCACCAAATAGATACGATTCGATTGGCTTTCGGCACCTAAGCCTCCATTTTCGTATGCCGTTACTCTATACCAATAGCCACCCCAGCAATAATCCCAAGTAGTATCAACCAAGGTTGTGGTTGTGCCATCAACAAGGTCATAAAGTGCAAGTTGTCCGGTATCAACGCATCTGCTGATGGAATAATCATTCACATCGTTTGGCCAATCAGTATAATCGTTCCACCAAATAGTATGTTTGAATGGGACACTTACTCCCTCCAAAACAATGGTACAACCCTCATTGCTTTGTTTGCTAAAATGACCACATTTGTCATGCACCACAATAACGTAACAGTATGATTGTTCATTTACATTGGCTTGATTATCAATAAAAAAGGTGTCTTCTCTATTAAAAGTAGATGCAAAATATTCGAAGGCTTGGTTGTCTCCATTTCTTTTTCTTAATATTTCATAGTATCCAAAATCAGCCTCAGTAGTTTGCAACCAAACAACTTGGATGTGGTCGTCATCTGTTACGGTGGCAGTTTTTATATAAGTGGTTTCTATTGGAAATAAAAACTCTTTGGTAGTAGAAACCTCGTATGACGAGGGACCATCAACGTTGCACTTGTTGGTTACCACCAAAAAATAGCGGTATTCATTTTGTTTTGGTTTAATTAAGTTGTTGTCTTGATATTTTCCCCCTGCTATATTATTCGCGGTTGTTAGTTTCGTTGTTTTTCCGCTGGGGTCTATTCGATAGAGGGTTGTGCTTTGATAATATTTAGAAAACGAAATACTGTCCCACTCAATAATTATTGCGTCATCTCCCACAAAATTTAAACATATTGTTTGTGGCGGGTCGAGAATTGGTGGTGGGTCAACCACTATTTTAATTGTTGCAGAGCTATCTAATACTCCCGGGCAGCCTTGGTCAATGGCATAAACCTTGATGGATAGGGTGTCTCCAATACTGCCACATGCTGCAGTAAAAGCAATGTTTTGTTGCCATTTTTCTAATGCTTTTGATTGTGCTTTGAAATTTATTAGTTGAGATGCCGTCTTTGCATCTGGGCTTAGGGTTACAAAAATGGAGTCTTCATCCACATCAGTTATGGAATACAAGAAATTTAGAGTGTCAAGTGCTTTTACATGAAATAATTGGTTTGACAAATAAGGCGGCCTATTCAGGTTTCCGAAAGCAATTTTAAATGCCGCATTGCTGCATCGTGGGCTAACATTTTTTTCGGCATAAGCTCCTTTTGTTGTTGGAAAATCGCTGATGGCATGTGTAAAATTATCCATTGGGCAGCTTGCACAAACCGATTGGTAGATAACTCCTTTTTTGTCAAATCTGCTGGTGCCGCCATCTACATGGTCATGGGTTTTATATCCACCAAACCAAGTGGCATAAAGCAAGTGTTTGGCCTGTTTGCTAAATACAACCAAATAGAAATCACTGCCATCGGTTGTTTTCTGATAAGCGTCTGGTGTTATGGTCAATTTACTCGTAGAACTAAAGGATTTTTGACTTGTCTCGCCACCCCAACCGCTAATAAATATTTTTCGACATTCATCAACCAAAAAGGCATTAATGGTTATATCAATGGCTCCATTGCCAGATCCAAAAACTGTTGAAAGTTCCAAGTTGTTCAGTTGGTCGTCAAATTTTGAAATAAATTGGCCACTGCTTGGGTTGTTGTACACATTGCCCACAATTGGCATATTGCCTTGACTCTGGCCTACCACATATATTTTATTTTCATAATCAATTTCGAGATGAAATATTTGGTCGTAGCTATTAGTTCCCCAATAGGCTGTTTTTATCAAGGCTTTAGTAGATGGGTTGAGCATTGCAATAAAACCATCGCACACACCACCATTAAATTTGGTACCGATACCTGCTGTAGAATTTGTAAGATCGCTGCTTTTTGTACCACCACTCAAATAAATAATTCCGGCTGTATCAAAATCTACCGAGTATAACGCATCTCCGCTGTTACCCCCTAAATAGGTGCTCCAAAACAATTGACTCAAGTCTGATTTTAGTTGAACAAACACCCCATCTTGTCGTCCCGCAATTTTTGATTGAAATGCCGAAACGGTCGGAAAATTATCAGAATATGTAGAGCTACTTACGCAAATATTGCCGGTTTTGTCAATTTGAACTTCTCCTCTGAAATTGTCGGCATAGAAATAATTGAGTACCGGTTCTTCATTCAACCCGTCTTTGCTATCGCCACCCAAATAGGTGCTTCCTACAAGGTTAGAAAAGTCGGCGGTAAATCTGGTTATTATTAAATCGCTTAAACCTTTGTTGTTTTTTTGAAAAGCATTTGCCGAAACTGGAAATGCGTCACTAAATGTGGTACCAAAAACCACCAACTCATTGTTTTTGTCCACCACAATGCTGTGCGGATATTCGTTGCTTTCTCCACCCAAATAGGTGGCAGAGATTAATTTTTTGCCGTCGTTACTATACTTATTGAGGGTTATGTCACACTTAAAACTATAGATTCCTTGTTCATCTCCACCACTGTAGGTCGTGCTAAAAGCTCCAACGGTTGTGGGGTAATAGCCATTTTTGTTGAAACTAAAATCGGGTGCAGTGGCTATGCCTCCGGAGTATAAATTGCCTTGTTCGTCATAAGTTGCCGTAAAGCCAAAATTGTCAACGCTGTTTCCTGCATAGGTTGCAAAAACCACTTGGGGGTCTATAATCATTGTTTGATTCAGGGTAGGGGTAGTTTCTGATACGAATTGAACCGTATTTTCGGATAGAGTAAATCGAACAGAAACTTCTGTTCTATAATCATTTTCTTCAATAAAACTGATAGGTATTTTTTCTGAAAAGCTTCCCAGCGAAGTTTTTATGATGAGCGAATCGCCTTGCAAATCCAGATTATCGACGTAATCATACCGAATTTTTATTTGTGAAATATCAGCTCCTGCTTTCAGCACAAAATCATATTTCAGCGAGGTTCCGTGGCCATAGACAAGTAAATCAATGTTGTCATACAAATTTTCGTATCGAACAAATCCAAAGTCTCGAACGCCGGAAGCCCATTTGGTGCTGTCATTTCCTAAAAAATAATTGATAACGTAACTGCTGGGTTGTTCACCTTGAGGTACAACATTGTTCGAATTTTCGAAGTACATTATGTAGTGATGGTAATCAACTGTATTTGAATTAGTGTTGTTTTTAAACAACTTTCTTTCGTTGTGTTTAGGATGACTGACCAATTCGGACCATTGTTGGTCGTTGTAAAGCAATACGGAAATACTTTGAGGTTTTAAATATAAAACGGCTCCGTTGGCTTGTTTTTTAAATAAAACTTCTGAATTCCATTGACCCTTGTTTTGGGTAAAATACTGCTGACTATATGCCGAAACATATAACCCAATAAGCAGGATAAAGGACAAATAGAGACGCAAAATTATTGTTCTGTCAACCGATGTTTGTCTCAAAAATACAAACATGATGCCGCAATTTTGTGCGGTAGTTTAAATATGACGATTAATTGAACCCAAAAGTTGCAAGCACTTAGTATCCAACCGCGTCAAAATTCATTACTTTTACTTTGTAATCATATTTTCTTCCGTTTCTTAATTGAACAGAAACTGCCACAACAGTATCCTCTGTTATGTCTTTAGCATTGAATTCGGGCTTCCACACCAATGTAGGCAGGCCGTAGCCATCCACCAATTCCTGAGTTTTTAATGGAATATTTTCATTTCCTTTTTTCATGGTCACGGTGGCTCCTTTCAAATCTTGTTTTGTGGAGAACGACCAATAATCAAAAACCAACATTTTAGGCAAATTTCCTTCCGGCGGCCAGGCAACAAATTTTTCTTTATAGACATTGGTATCTACACTGCCGCTGTCGTCCATTGCCCATATTACACACACATTTTCGGTTGAACCATGCCCAATGGCCAAAGCATTGGGGTAGAGTAGCCACCTTCTTGTAGCCACACTTGGATTCTGGTTGTCTGCCATAAAGGAGGTAACGGCAATAGCTGTAGTAACTCCTTTTGTAAGCATGCTATATTTTGCGGCTTCCGCACCGTCATCGCTGAAGCAGCTCCACTTTGTTGTTGGAGAATGATCCAATGTTTTATTCACCTCCATCATTAGAGCCGCTTTTTGACACCAGTCATTCAGTTGGGCATCAAGATAAACAGATTTTAAGCCGGTCTGCCGTCTAAAATAGTTTATTCTATCCTCTACTTTTTGTTGAATTTTTGGGTCAATGGTTCCGGGGTTGCAACCCGCTACAGAACCATTCCATTCATAACCTTTAACTAAAATTCCGGCGGTGGTTTCATCCATTACACGGGTCATGTAGTAGTTGTAATAGAAATCTTCTTTTGCCAAATAGCTCAGCTTATCCTGCCAAAGTGTAACATCTGGTTGGGCCTTAATGAGTTGATTAATAATGGGTTTAGCCTTGACGTATTCTTTGTCTTTTACCAAGCTGTTTATGTATTTTTCAGCAACCTCTTTTAATTCATCCGACATTTTGGATAAATTTGGGTTTGCCTTTACCAACATAGCATACAAAGCACCTTGGTCAGCGGTTGACAAATCATTGGCTTTATATTTTGAAATAAGAGAAGTTCGGGTGGCAACAAAATCAGCATCGCCATATTTGGCCGAAGCAAACTCGAGCAGCTGATTAGCCAATGCCAATGAGTGATTTTTGGCTGCAAAATCAATTATAATATTGTAACGTTGTTTTAAATCAGCAGGCGTTTTTCCTGTGGCAGTCATCTCGATATAGAGTTGAGCAATGTAGTTAGAGATGTTCGGGTAGTCGAATTTTGAATAGTATTTTACAAAATCCCACAATACATTTTCAGGCTTTGATTCAATAAATTGATCTGATTTTTTTATTAACTCGACATCTTTTGAGGCCATTTTGGCCACTTTTTCGGCAGAAATGTATTTGAGCATCGTGTCTATTTCCGACAAATTATTGTGGTCAAAATGATTTCGAAGTAGGTATAAATAAAGGGCATTTTGTTTTTTTATAAAAAAGGAGTCTGTCGGAAAATATTTCATCATGTTGTTGATTTTTAGCATCATGAGACTCGAAGGAGGTAATTCGTTTATTTGTTGTTTGGCAACCTCTTTCAAGAAATAGTCCACTCTGGCATTATCCTTAAATGCTTTTTTTGCATTTTCTAAATAAAAATTGGCAGAGTCATATTGTTTCAATCTCCAATGCTTGTCGGCATAATAGATGTAGGCATCAGCAAAGAGTTTGTCCACCTTTTTTTCCGAGAAAATTTGTTCGTCCAATGAATACAGCAGTTGTTTGTAGGTCTGCTCGCCCAATACTGTGTCAGTGGCTTGCAAGTAGCTTTTCCCAATCCAATACAATGCCTTTTCGTCACCATTTAGCTCGTAGCTTTTTTCATAAATTTTTACGGCCTGGGTGTATTTGTTTATTTTATATTGATACTCACCTAAAAGATTATTTTCCTCAACCAGTTTGTTTATCAATTCGTCTTTTGATGAAGGTATCTGATTGTTGTTTTTTGCCATTCCTTTGTCAATGGATTTGATGGCATCCTTTATGGCATCCGGATATTTTGTTTTTAAAAATTCATCTTTCGACACGAGGTAAAGCACTTCGGCACGCAAAAAATAAACTTCGGGATCTTTCTTACAAGCCTCATCTTCCATGGCATCATCAGCCAGTTTTAGTGCCCGTTTTATCAAGTTGCCATCTATGGCCGATGCAATATTGTCGGCACAATCTTGTGCGTTTGATTGATATGCCGAAAAAAGAAATAACGCTACTACGCCTAATACGAATTTGATGTTTGCCTTCACTTTTGCTACCATGTTTTCTTGAACGAACAATTATACACTGTTAATATTTAATATCTAAATTTCATTGGAAACTATTTTTGTTGACCAAGCTTCTGCTTTTTCTGCAAACATGGCTTTCGTGGCGTTCCATGTTTCGGCAAATAGGCCAGAGGCTCGATAGGCTTCCAAATTTTTTTCCTCCATCCACAAACTTCTTGTAAAGTAAACGCAGGCCTTATTTTCGGAGGTTGTACCTTTCAATAATTCCACTCCAAGACAGCCCTCAAAGCCTGAAATTAAGGGTTGCACTTTGGTAAAAAGCTGCTCAAAATTGGATGTTTCGTTTGCCCGAAAAGTCATTTTTACAAGTCTGACAATCATTCTTTTTCAATTAAAATTATACTGTCTTTTTGCAAATTATACATTTTTTTTGTGCTGTCTCTATACACCCCAATGGTCAAATATCCTGCCGAATTAAAAAAACAATAGGTTTTGCCACCGGCCATTAGTTCGGTAGATTGGTTTATGTGATTTATTTTTACATGTCTTCCCAACAAAATATTGAAATCTTTTGAACCCTTAAATTCGTCAAAATCAGTTTGGTGGATGTTCGTATATGCATATTCTCTACTATCAACGAATATTATTTTTCCTCGAAGAAGATTGTCGGCAAAGGTGGGTTTTTGAGCATTTAGAAGTCTTAATTTTTGATGGTCGAGTTTTGAATAATTGTTCAAATTTTTATTCAAAATATCTTTTGCCAAATGTCCAAAACATTCAACAATACTTAAAAAATGATTGCCAGAGTATGTTTTGGCCATCCAAATTTCTGAGTTGAGACAGTCTATACCCAAAAGGGGTAAAAAACCACTGTTGTATGTTATAATGTATTGGTTTTGATGTTTTGCAATAAGTATTTCTTGATGATGAACTCTTTCATCAAAATCAATTGCTATAATGTGAATCGTTGATTCGGTGTGGTGGCTAAGCAATAATTCAAACGCATAAGCACCGTTGTGTACATCAGATGGGTCAATGGTATGGCTTATTTCTACCAATTTAACATCGGGCAGATTGGCGTATAACCAAAGCTTTGATTGGGCCGCATATATCGACCCTTCGCCAAAATCTGTTATTAAACTTATTAGACTCAAATATTTGGGAAAAAGTAAATTAAATTTGGAACGAAATTAGTATTTAGGTTTAAAAACGAAATTCATTTGACAGAAAAAATTATACGAATCGAAAAGATTAATCCGAGTGTTTTTTTCGGGACTTCTAATCAAAACATGGTGCTTTTGAAAAAGCATTTTCCAAAACTTAAAATCACCTCGCGTGGAGATGAGATAAAAGCTAATGGTGCGAAGGAAGAAATTGAAGAATTTGAAAAAAAATTAGGTCTATTAATTGCCCAATTGTTGAATAATCCAAATATAACGGAGGGCGAAGTGGAAGGAATTTTGCAAAATAATTTTGAGCCAACCGACAGTCAAAATTATTTTAACTCGGACGTGCTGGTATATGGCAATAAAGGGAAAATAATAAAACCCAGAACCGAAAATCAAAAGGCACTGGTGCAGGCCGTAGAAAATAATGATATTGTTTTTGCCATTGGTCCTGCCGGAACCGGCAAAACCTACACAGGTGTGGCATTGGCCGTTAGAGCCTTGAAGAGAAAGGAGATAAAGAAAATAATTTTGGCAAGACCTGCCGTAGAGGCTGGAGAAAGTTTAGGCTTTTTGCCCGGCGATTTAAAAGAAAAAATCGATCCATATTTAAAACCGTTGTATGACTCGTTGCTCGATATGATTCCGACGGATAAATACAATAAATATATCGAAAATGGCACGTTGGAGGTTATTCCGTTGGCCTTTATGCGTGGCCGAACGTTAGATAATTGCTTCGTTATTTTGGATGAAGCACAAAATGCAACCTCGGTGCAACTAAAAATGTTTTTGACCCGAATGGGGCCAAATGCCAAAATGATTATTAATGGCGATTTGAGTCAAATTGATTTGCCCAAGCACCAACAATCAGGTTTGAGAAAAGCCATTGATATTTTAAAAGATATTAAAGGCGTTTCTATTGTAGAACTTACCGTTTTAGATGTGGTGCGGCACAAATTGGTAAAAGAAATTATTAAGGCGTACGACCGACATGCCGGATAATTAGTGTACCAATTCTAACACGTCTTTGCCACCAAAATTACCAGAACTCATCATCAGAAAAATGGTGTTTTCGTCCACAAGATTGTGCAATTTTTGCCAAAGTTGGTCAATATTTGTTTCTACCTCAACATTTCCAAATTGAGATTTAACATACATTTCATCCAAAACTTCCATGCGTTTCATTTCAAAAACATGTTCGTTGTAATGCACAAAAGCTACATCGGCCATTTTCATCGTATTTTTATAAAGCGGCATAAAATCTTTGTTTAAACTGCTATAGGTATGTAACTCTAAAACAGCAATGACTTTTTGTGTTCGAAACCTATTTTTCACCGCGTCAACGGTGGCCTTTACTTTGCTCGGAGAATGAGCAAAATCTCTGTAAATAATGATATTGTTTTTGTTGTAAACCTCTTCGAGCCTTCGGGCCGTGCCAACAAATGATTGCATTGCTTTTAAACTTTCTTCTTCTGATATACCCATTTGTTTGCAAGCCAAAACTGCGGCTTCCATATTTTGAAAATTGTGCTCACCAAAAACTTTCATTACAAACAATTTTTGATTAAAATCTACGGACACTGAATCTTTACCAATGATAGTGTTAAGCCCTTGATAGGCAATGGTTTTTGCGTGTGTTATGTCCTGGGCAATATGTGCCAAAGGTTCATCATTTTTGTAATATATCAGGCTTCCGTTTTGCAGAATAGTTTCGGAAAATAATTTGAATTGTTCTACATAATTTTCAAAAGTTGGGAAAACATTGATATGATCCCAAGCCACGCCGGTAATGATGGCAATATGGGGTTTGTACCACAAAAATTTGGGCCTTAAATCAATGGCCGAGCTTAAATATTCATCGCCTTCTAGAATAATATAGGGAGCATCGCTCAACTTTACCATCAGCTCAAAACCCTCCAACTTGGAGCCAACCAAATAATCAAAATCAATGTTTTGATTTTTTAAAATGTGCATAATCATGGCTGTAGTGCTCGTTTTTCCGTGGCTTCCGGCCACCACTATCCGGGTTTTGTTTTTGCTTTGGTTGTAAACAAATTCGGGAAATGATTGGATGTTCAGACCTAATTTTTGGGCTTCAATTAGTTCCGGATTATCGCTTTTTGCGTGCATTCCCAATATCACAATATCAATATCGTTGGTTATACTTTCGGCATGCCAACCCATTTTTTTTGGCAACAATCCGGCATTAAGCAAACGGGTATTTGATGGCTCAAAAACTTCATCATCGCTGCCAGTTATGTCATGCCCCTGACGTTGCAACTCAAGAGCCAAATTGTGCATTACCGCTCCACCTATTGATATTAAATGAATTTTCATTTCTTGACAATTGTATGAAACACAAGATTACAACAAAGCCCGATATTCGTGCGTTAAGTTTACCAACAAAAGTATTTTTATGAGAAAAAAAGTAGTCTTTGTTTGTGCAGTTTTGTTTTGGTCGCTTTTGATATTGCAATATGTAGCACTAAATCATGTATTTCTGCCAAAATCGAACGTATCAGAATCTTCAACTATTGGTTTGGAAGCCAAGCCAGTAAAGCAAAACATTATTTTTACCGAAGAGGATGTAATTATAATGTTCGAAGATCATTATGAGGTATATCCGCGGGTTAAGCCCAGCATTTAGATTTATAATTCAACAATTTGCAATTGGTCGGCAATAAACCATCTGTTTACCATTTCAACAGCCAAAAAGGTAATGTAAAATGTATATTTCCCGCTCTTGCAGAGGTAGGTAATTTCGGCATATTCGGTGCCACTTTCACCTTTTTTAGTGCTTATACGCCTTTTTATTAGCTCCATTGTTTTTAGGTTATAGTGCATGGCCTTGGCATACTTATTCATTTTGAAATGGTCTTTTTGCAGGCTGCGAACCATTACCTGATATTTTATATCTGCCAAACGTTGCAACTGATTAAGCTCAATGGTGTCAAAATGCTCTTTTAAAATATCGGTGGTGGGTATGTAAGGCATTAAGGCCTCGAATTTTTTGGTTTTTAATGCAGAAAAAATTGAATCGGCCAATTCGCTTAAACTATCGCACAAAAGCATGCCAAACCGAAGTTCAACGCTATCAATTTGCATTGTTTTAGGACTTGATACAGTGTCACGACTAATAGTGTCTTGACCCTTTGCATGGGCAAACAATGTGAATAGAAGAGATATGATGAGGAGTTTTTTCAATACTATTTGCCAACGAAAATACGGGATAATTATTTCTCTATGGAGTAAGTGCAAAACTATGGGAAAATGAAAAAATGAAATTTAGATGACATTTATCTGACAATGTAAATAAACTTATCCTCGACCAATACCGTTAAAATTGTATCTATTATTTAGTCAATAAGTTTTCTTACAACGAAGATTAATTGGTTTTACGACATCTAAGGCAGCCGACGAGAGTCGGCTGTTCTGTTTATGGCCGTTTTCAAAACCAAACACATTCAAATCAGTTATTTTTGCCTTAATGAATTTTAATAAAATATATGTTGCTCTATCGATTTTCGCTTTGATATTTTCTGGATGCAAAAATCAGACGGAAGAAAAAGAGCAAAAAATAAACGTGTTGGCCACCACCAACATAGTTGCCGATGTGGTCAAGAATTTGTGCGGGGATTTTATGGAAGTTAATTCCTTGATGGGACCTGGGGTTGACCCTCATCTTTACAAGGCTTCTCATGGCGATATTAAAAAATTGGACGAAGCCGATGTTATCATTTTCAACGGATTGCATTTGGAAGGAAAAATGACTGAGATGCTCGAAAATTTTCAAAAAAAAGGAAGAGCCATTGCCGTTTCTGATGGGTTGGAAACAAAAAATATACGAACGATAAACGAACAAGCCAATGTGCATGATCCGCATATTTGGTTTGATATGAAACTTTGGGCAGATGGAGTGAAATACGTTGCCGAGCAATTGAAAAGTAAATTTCCCCAATTTGCCCCCAAAATTGACTCGAATGCCTCACATTATTTACTCGAGATAGATTCGGTTTATACCCATTGTCAATCTTTGATTGAAGGTGTTGCTCAGCAAAATCGGATTCTAATTACCTCGCACGATGCTTTTGAGTATTTTGGCAGAAGTTTTAATTTTGAGGTAAAGGGTTTGCAAGGCATTTCAACCATCTCAGAATCAGGACTTAAAGATGTTCAAGACATGATAAATTATATTATCCAACATCAAATTAAAGCCATTTTTGTCGAAAATTCGGTTCCTCAAAAGGCACTGCTTTCGGTCATAGAAAGTTGTACTCAAAAAGGACATAAGGTAATAATTGGTGGGGAGCTTTTTTCGGATGCATTAGGGGCTGAAAGAACACCCGAAGGAACCTATTTGGGAATGGTAAAATATAACGTAGAAACCATCGTAAAAGCACTAAAATAGCCTTATGACTGTATCTGTTGAAACGCATAATCTAACGGTAATTTACAACAAAAAGCCGGCGGTGTGGAATATTGATTTTTCGCTGCCCACCGGAAAAATTATCGGAATAATGGGGCCAAATGGTAGCGGAAAATCAACGCTGTTAAAAGCCATTATGGGCATTATCGAACCGAACATTGGGTACGCCAAATTATTTGATAAAGAATTGGATGAGGTGCGTAATAAAATTTCTTATGTGCCTCAACGTCAATCGGTTGATTGGGATTTTCCGGCCAGCGTTTTTGATGTGGTTGCTATGGGTAGATATGCACAAAAGGGTCTGTTTAAACGACTTTCGGCCGAGGATAAAGAAATTATAAACGACAGCTTGCTGAAAGTGAAAATGTCCGCCTTTGGCAATCGACAGATTTCGCAACTTAGTGGAGGCCAACAGCAACGCGTATTTTTGGCTCGGGCACTTGCCCAACAAGCCGATTTATATTTAATGGATGAGCCATTTGTGGGTGTAGATGCAGCCACGGAGCAGGCTATTATAACTTTGCTCAAAACCATGCGTGATAATGGCAAAACCCTTTTGGTGGTGCATCATGATTTGCACACGGCTCAGGAATATTTTGAACATTTGGTTTTGCTAAATACCCGATTGGTGGCCGCGGGGTCAACGGAGGATGTTTTTAACGAAAAAAATCTTGTTGAGACCTATGGCGGAACCTTGACAACACTGAGCAAAGTGGCCAATATGTTGCAAGAGAAAAACTTTCCAATGCGGCACAAATGAACGATTTTGTGCATGGTATAGCGTCTTTCTTTGGCCTCACCGAACCCAATGTGCGGGTGGTTTTTTGGGGTAGTCTAATTCTGTGTAGTGTTTCAGGTTTGGTTGGCACCTTCACTTTCTTAAGAAAGCGAGCTCTAATGGGCGATGTTATTTCGCACTCCGTTTTGCCCGGAATTGCTTTGGCATACATGATTAGTCATCAAAAAAATCCAATGTATTTAATTATCGGGGCTGTAATAACAGGCTGGGTTTCAACTTTTTTGGTAGATTACATTACAAAAAATTCTAAAATTAAGAACGACACAGCCATTGCACTTGTTTTGAGTGTGTTTTTTGGTATTGGCGTTATGCTTCTTGTGCATATTCAGCACTCGGGCAGTGGTTCGCAAAGCGGTTTGGATAATTTTATTTTTGGAAAAGCATCCGCCATGACCAAGGCCGATGTTTGGCTATTTGCACTTGCAGGAAGTGTCATAATAAGTGTAATTTTGATTTTCTTTCGCGGGTTTTCAACCATTTCATTTGATGAGGCATTTGCTCAAAGCATTGGATTTCCATTAGACTTTCTGCGATTTGTTTTAGCCATTGCCACCGTTGCTACTGTGGCCATGGGCGTGCAGGCGGTTGGGGTGGTGCTTATGTCGGCGTTGCTCATAACGCCTGCTGCCGCGGCTCGGTTTTGGACAAACAAAATAGGGGTTTTGGCTTTATTGTCTGTACTTTTTGCAGGGTTTTCTGGTGTGTTTGGGGCTGCAATTTCATATACCTACAATGGCATGCCCACAGGGCCATGGATAGTGGTTGTAATATCATTAATAGCTTTATTTAGTGCATTTTTTGGTTCAAAAACCGGCATGACCCGTTCTTTTCTGCAACGTAAGCAAAACGACCGTAAAATATTGATTGAGAATACGATAAAACTTTTTTATGGACTCACTGATGCAGGAAATAAGTTGACAAAAACATTTTTGTTTGAAGACATTTTGAATGCCGGAAATATGAAAGTTGGCACTTTAAAAAATGGTTTGAATCTGCTTCTAAAACATAGGTATATTACCTTGTCTGGAAATCAATATTTAATTACCCCTTCAGGATTTAACGAAGCCAAGGCCATCGTTAGAAAACATAGACTTTGGGAATTATATATTTCAAAGTTTATGAACTTAGACCCCGACCACGTTCATGATGACGCAGAAGGAATAGAACACATTATTACTCCGGAAATAGAGAAAGAACTTGAAAAGGAGCTTAACTTTCCGAAAAAGGATCCACATGACAGCGATATCCCATATTGATGCTTGATTTTTGGACCATATTGACGGCCATTTTGGTGGCCACCAGTTCAGCCATTTTGGGCTCATTTTTGATTATGCGAAAAATGGCTATGGTAGGAGATGCCATTTCTCATGCCGTGTTGCCAGGTATAGTTATTGCCTATTGGCTTACCCAAAGTAGGGCTTCTTTTCCAATTTTAATCGGGGCTGCTGCCAGCGGACTTTTGGTTACGGCTTTCATTCAATTTTTTAATAAGAAAGTAAAACTTCAGCAAGATGCCAGTATTGGTATTTCATATACTTTTTTATTCTCCATAGGCATCATATTAATATCCGTGTTTTCAAACGACGTGGATCTTGATCAGGATTGCGTGCTTCATGGTGATATTGCTCAGGTTTCGCAAGGTGCAGAACTGATTGTTGGTCAACTTTCATTGGGGCCAAATCAAGTTTGGATTTTGGCGGCCAATTTGGTGTTGGTGGTGTTGGCAGTTGTGTTGGCGTATCACAAATTAATCATCACAACCTTCGATGAGTCGTTTGCGGCGGCACTCGGTTTAAACGTGGTTTTGTGGCAATATTATTTAATGGCAGGGGTTAGCATTACCACAGTGGTGAGCTTTCAATCGGTGGGGGCTGTTTTGGTCATTGCCTTTTTAGTTGGTCCTCCGGCCACCGCTTATTTAATCACAACCCGATTTAGAGATTTGCTGATGTATGCCATCATTTTTGGAACTTCGGCCTCTGTATTTGGATATTATTTCGCCGTTTGGATTGATGGCTCCATTGCCGGAGCCATTGCCGCAGTGATTGGTTTGCAATTTGCGGTGGTGTTTGCCATCGTTCGTTTCAAAAAAAGGGCAGGAGAGGTTACAACGCCCGAAAAACTTCCAATTTCTTAATTAAATCAACCCGAAGGTTAGAAACTTTTGCAGCGGATTTGTTCCATTTTCGATGTTCCACAAATTGCAACCAAAAATCTCTGCAATGCTGATAGCTGATGGAAAATAATGAAAATATGAACCAGAACATAACACCCGACCAACCCAAAAAGATGGCTGCTATTGGGTAACCAATTAGGGTAAGAATTAAAAACCATGAAAGCCCGATGCCACAGTAAACGCTTTCGTATAGCTCATCTTTTTTTATTTTGGTATTTACCACTTTTTTGCCGTAAACCAATCCCCATTTATAAACCATCCATGAAAGAAAAGATGGAATAGAAAAAATCAATAAAAATATCCATTGCCATATTTTTAGAGGGTTAAAGCCAAGTTCTGTCAAATCATTTTCTTTCAACAAAGTGGCATATTCTTTCAACTGTTGTCGAAGTATAGAGTCAGGTTTTTCATTTTTTATTCCGTCGGCAATGCCAATTTCAGTATAAATTCTGGTGTTTTTGCGGTGCCAAAATTGCCAAATGTTGTGTGGCAAACTGTTTCGGTAAATGTTCAGGGCTGTCTCTGTTATTTCGTCGTCGCCCGGGTTTATATCCACCATCATTTTTTTTATCCGATTTTCTAAATCAGAGGTTAAGCGGTTTTGGGCTTTTCGGTCGTTACCATCTTCTGTTTTGTAATCAGAAAGATAAATGGGTTCCGAAAATTGAATCATTATTTCATTTCGATATTTTTTATAGTGCAGATAATTGATTGATGTAGGAACAATAGCCACTTTCATATTTCCATCTTCTCTGCTTTCCATGTCAGCCACAATTCGTGCCATTCCTTTTTTTAATGGCCGGAGTCGTTTTTCAATAATGGCATCGGCTTCAGGAAAAATCAAAACGACTTTGTTTTTTTTAAATTCTTGGTAAAGTTGGTCGAAACTCGAATTATTATTTGACAGATTTTCTCGGGCATCTTCACCATCCCTCGACCGAAAAATGGGTATCAATTTCAAACTTCTTAATAAAAAATTAGCCCATTTTTTTTTAAAAACATCCCCTCTCACAAAAATGTAGGTTGGTTTCCAGAGCAGTTCACTTACCATAACCCCGTCCAAAAAACCATTGGTATGATTAGCGGCTAAAAAAACCGGCTGATTTTTGGGTATATGTTTAACTCCCGAAATATATATTCGTTTGAAATAAACACGCTGATAAAGCAGCATGATAATTTTTACAAAGTAGTAAAGCATCGGGCAAAATTAGTTGATTTGTTTATTTTTTGATTTTTGCAACGCATTGAGTAATGAGAAGATTGGTTATAGCTGCTTCATTTTTATTTTCGCTGGCAATAGTTCTAAAAAAATCATTGATTTGCATTACTCAAAAAGAAAATAAGAAATATGAAAAATAAATTGATTTGGGGATTGGCCGCATTGTTTTTTTTGGTTGTCTCCTGTAAAAATACAAAGAAGAAAGAAACAAAAGTTACAGAAGCAACCCAAGATACATCGACATTTGATGTAAAAGTTGACCGTTTTGCCGATATTCAGGTGTTGCGATACCAAGTGCCGGGTTTTGAAAATTTATCGGCCAAACAAAAGGAATTGGTATATTATTTATCTCAGGCCTCTTTGTGTGGTAGAGATATAATTTATGCGAGCAATTATAAACACAACATTCAGATTCGCAGAACATTAGAGCAAATTTATGAGAATTACGAAGGCGAAAAGTCTGGAAAAGATTGGGATAATTTTGTGGTTTACCTCAAAAGAATTTGGTTTAGCAACGGCATCCATCATCACTATTCTGAGAAAAAAATTATGCCCGAATTTTCGGCTGATTACTTTTTAACCCTGATGAATAATTCGCCAAAAGCAACGTGGCCTTTAGTTGGAAATGAGACAAAAGAATCTCTTTACGCAAAATTAAAAACCATTTTGTTCGACCCAAAGGTAGATGCTAAAAAAGTGGTTAAAGAAAAGGGTTTTGACGGAATTGTTTCTTCTGCCAACAACTATTATGGCGATGGAATAAGTGAAACCGAGGCAATTGCTCATTACAAAAATCAAATGAAAAAGGATGAGAAAGAGCCAATAGAATATGGCCTAAACTCAAGGTTGGTAAAAGAAAATGGCAAGCTAATAGATTTGACCTATAAATCAGGTGGCTTGTATGGAGCGGCAATGGATAAAATGATTTATTGGCTCGAAAAAGCCAAAGGCGTGGCCGAGAATGACCAGCAAGCCAAACATATTGGAATGTTGATTGAATATTTCAGAACTGGAGATTTGAGCGTTTGGGACAAAACAAATCTTGAATGGGTAAAATCAACCGAAGGGGATATTGATTTTATACTTGGTTTTATTGAGGTATATGGAGATGCCATTGGCTACAAAGGTGCCTTTGAAGGAGTGGTTCAAATTAAAGATTTCGAAGCTTCGAAACGTATGCAGACAATGAGCGAAAATGCTCAATGGTTTGAAGATAACTCGCCGATAATGAAAGAGCACAAAAAACCAAATGTGGTGGGTGTGAGCTATAAAGTAGTGAATGTGGCCATGGAAAGTGGTGATGCCGCACCATCAACTCCAATCGGAATAAATCTGCCAAACAGCAATTGGATTCGAGCTACTCATGGTTCAAAATCAGTGAGTTTGGGCAATATTGTTCAGGCTTATGAAGATGCGGCTGGTAGTGGTTCGGTGGATGAATTTTACTTGGATGAGGCGGTAAGAGAACGAGTAAAAAAATATAGTAAATTGGGTGGAAAACTTCACACCGCCATGCACGAGGTTATCGGACATGCCTCTGGCAGAATCAATGATGGAATAGGCACGCCAAAAGAAACTCTTAAAAACTATTCCAATACGCTTGAAGAAGCCCGTGCTGATTTGGTGGGATTGTATTACATATACGACCAAAAATTGGTGGATCTTGGTTTGATGGAAAGCCTTGATGTAGGCAAAGCTCAATACGATGGGTACATAACCAATGGGTTAATGCTTCAGTTGAGAAGATTGGAAGCTGGCGAAAATGTGGAAGAAGACCACATGAGAAACCGTCAGTTGGTGGCCAAGTGGTGCATGGAAAAAGGTGCTGCCGAAAACGTAATTGAGAAAAAAGTGGTTAACGGGAAAACCTATTTTGTGATAAATGATTATGCCAAATTGAAAGTACTTTTTGGTGATTTGCTTCGCGAAATTCAACGAATTAAGTCGGAAGGAGATTTTGCCGCTGCCGAAAAATTGGTTGAAGGTTATGGTATAAAAGCTGACCAAGAATTGATGAAAGAAGTGAAACAGCGTTACGAGCAATTTAACATTGCACCCTATAGTGGCTTTGTTCAGCCTACATTAACCCCCGTAATGAATGGTGATGCATTTAAAGATTTGAAAGTATCGCACAGCCAAAACTTTATAGAACAAATGCTCTATTACAGCAAAAACTATAGTTTTTTGGGCAACGACGGAAACTGATAAAGAAACTGTTAGCCTGTCAGGTTTTAAACCTGACAGGCTTATATCTTAAAAATGGATAACACTCAAAAAAAGAAAATATTGGTTTTTGCAGGGTTCATACTCTTGCTGTTGATTACCTCTTTTTTTATGATTAATAAGTACGTAAAAAAAAGCCAGTATTACCCCAAAAATCAGGAAACAGATGAGTAGTGTATCGCTCGAAAAATCATGGTTGGAGGTGCTGCAACCTGAGTTTGAGAAGGACTATTTTAAAAAATTAAAGGAATTTCTTGTAAGCCAAAAGCAATTAGGGAAGATTATTTTTCCACCCGGAAATAAAATCTTTGCAGCTCTTGATGCGTGTCCTTTTCATCGGGTAAAAGTGGTCATTATTGGGCAAGACCCATATCATGGGGTGGGGCAGGCACACGGCTTGTGTTTTTCGGTAAATAGGGGAGTGGAGCAACCACCATCGCTGATTAATATTTTCAAAGAAATTAAATCGGATTTGGATATTGCCCCCCCAACTCACGGTGATTTAAGTTGTTGGGCTGAACAGGGTGTGCTGCTTCTAAACGCTACTTTAACCGTTGAGGCACATAAAGCGGGTTCGCATCAAAACAAAGGCTGGGAGATATTTACGGATAAGATAATTGAGCTTCTCAATGAAAAGCGGAAAGATCTGGTTTTTATGTTGTGGGGTGGCTACGCCAAACAGAAAGGTAAACACATTGACAGTCAAAAACATTTGGTGTTGCTTAGCGGGCATCCCAGTCCGCTGAGTGCAAACAAAGGCCATTGGTTTGGCAATAAACATTTTTCAAGCTGTAATTCTTTTTTGAGAGGTAAAGGATTCGGAGAGATAGACTGGAGCGTTTAGCTTATGGTGGCGATTTCACCACCGCTCCCGAGGCGATGCTGCCAACTCCCGAGATGGTGCTGCCAACTCCCGAGATGGTGTCACTAACTCCCGAGGCGATGCCACGGGTTATCGTGGGTTGCCCTTTCAGGGCGATGGGATGGGATAGGCTCGCCCCGAAGGGGCAGCTTATCATGGCCTGAGGCAACGCCTCAGAAAAATTAGTCAGTCCACAAATAGTTTTCGTCAAATTCGATTTGGTGTTTTTCAAGGAATTGAATGTATTCTTTTCTGGCATCTTTTTTCTTATGGTGTTCTTCTTGATTTTCGATGTATTTTTTTACTGCATCAAATTTTGATGGACATACCGAAAATGCACCGTATCCACCCTGCCAAGCAAAGTTCTTATAATGAGGGTCAATGGTTTTTATCCATCTGCTGCTGTGTCGTTTTATTTCTTCAACTAATTTGGATAAGGCAATATTTTTTGACAGTAGGCAAAAAATATGAATGTGGTTTTCGATGCCATTAATTTTAATAGGTGTTGATTTATTTGTATTCAGGACCGAACCAATGTAGGCGTATAATTTTTCTTTGTCTTGTTTACGAATAAGGGGTTGACTGTACTTGGTATGAAAAATAATGTGAACGTATAGTTTTGTTAGTGATTGAGACATAATACAAATGAAACGAAATATTGATAATCTTCCTATTTTTTTGTTTTTGAGCTAGTTGCAAGGTTTTGATTTACTTTATGCTGCCCGAGGCGTTGCCGCGGGTATCTTTGAGCTGCCCCTTCGGGGCGGCTCAAACAGTCACATTTCTGCACTATTCACTTTTTATTTTACATCATAAATCTTACCTTTGCCGACTTTTAAATTTAAAAAGCACTTTTTTAGTTAAAAAAATGGAAAAGAAACAGTATGAATCTGTGATTATTTTAACACCCGTGCTGTCTGATAAGCAAATGGAAGATGCTATCGCAAGTTTCAGACAGTTAATCACAGAAAACGATGGTGAGATTGTCCACGAAGAAAATTGGGGACTCACCAAACTTGCGTACCCGATTCAAAAGAAAGTTACAGGCTTTTATCACATTTTTGAGTTTAAAGCTCCTGGCGATTTGGTTGCCAAATTGGAGTTGGCTTACAGACGTGATGAGCAAGTAATGCGTTATCTGACAACTGCGTTAAACAAACACGCAATCAAGTATAACGACCGAAGAAGAAACGGTGATTTTAAGAAAAAAGCAGTTGAAACCGAAAAAGAAGTAACAGCATGAGCAAAAAAGGAGCAAAAAATTTCGTGTTTTCTAACCGTCCAATCAATCAAGGACAAAAGAAATACTGTCGATTTAAGAAAAGCGGCATAAAATACATTGACTATAAAAACCCTGAGTTTTTGTTGAAATTTGTAAATGAGCAAGGTAAAATTTTACCTCGTCGTCTTACAGGAACTTCGTTGAAGTATCAACGAAAAATAGCTCAGGCAGTTAAAAGAGCTCGTCATATTGCAGTTCTTCCATTCGTTGCCGATGGTTTAAAATAAGTCTAATCAAATTTTAAAACACAAGAAATGAAAGTAATTTTAAAAGAAGACGTATCAAAACTCGGATATAAAAACGAGGTGGTTGAGGTAAGAAATGGCTACGGTCGAAACTACCTTATTCCACAGGGAATAGCTGTTTTGGCAACCAGTTCAAACTTGAAAGTTTTGGCTGAAAACATCAAACAAACTCAGCGTAAACAAGCTGCTATTTTGGCTGCCGCCGAGGATACAGCAAAAGCTCTTGAAGGAATGACATTGACTATTGGAACTAAAGCCGGAAGCAATGGCAAAATTTTTGGATCGGTTACTACCATTCAAATTGCACATGCTTTGAAAGAAAAAGGTCATGACATTGATAGAAAGAAAATTGCTATTGCCAACGACATTAAGGAATTGGGCGACTACACCGCAAAAGTATATTTGCACAGAGGTGTTGAAGCCGCCATCAACCTTAGCGTTATCAGTGAATAAATTAAAAAACTGAATAAATAAAAAGCCCCGCCAATCAGCGGGGCTTTTTATTTAAGCTGTTTTTTTTCAAAACTGCATCTAATGAATAATCTCTACTCTGGCGGTTTGAAACCCGATTCTCAAAAAGTAAATACCATTTTGTATTTCGGAGGTATTGATAACCGGATTGATCGTGTTGCCTCGGTATATAACAACGCCCTTTAAATCTTGCAACACAATTTCGGTAGTACTTCCGGCAAAATCAACCCTTAAATAATTGTCGGCAGGATTCGGAACCACATAAAAATTGGCCATATTCGGTTGGTAAATCCCGCTAATACTGTCGCATGAAACATTTATTTGAGTGTAAAGCAGCGTGTCGCAATTATGGCATTTGTCGTGAAACAAAGTAGCTATTTGGTAAGTTCCTTTCGATGGAAATGTATAGCTAAAAACCCTGCTGCTCGACAAAGTGGTAAATTGATTTGTACCAGGTGTATATAAAACTGTTGAATACTGCAAACAAGTGTCTATAGAACCCATTTCGAAGGTATATTTATTGCATTTTGCTGAATATTGAATTTTTGCCTTGCTAAAATTGCAGGAATAGGTGGAGTCGCAGTTTACCTGAATCGGACGATAGATTACGGTATCGCAATTATGGCACTTGTTGTAGAAATGGGTAACAACATAATACAAACCGGTCGAAGGGAAGGTGTAATTAAATACACGACTGTTGGAAATTGTATCATAAGTGGAGCTTCCGGCCTTAATGGTAGCAGTTGTATATTTAACACAGGTATCTATATAACCGCCCATTTCGAAGGTGTAATTCTTGCATTTTGCCGAAAATTGAATTTTGGCTTTGCTCCAATCGCACGTTTTGGTGGTGTCACAGGTTACGTTTAGCGATTGAACGATGGCCGTATCGCATTGGTGGCATTTGTTGTAAAACTTTGTTTTTATGTAATACAAGCCCGTGCTGGCAAAGGTGTAGTTAAAAACTCTATTGTGCGAAATGGTATCCCAAGTAGAAGTTCCGGCTTTGATGACCGTAGTTGTGTATTGCAGGCATGTATCAATAGAACCCATTTCGAAGGTGTAATTCCTGCATTTTGCCGAGTATTGAATTTTGGCTTTGCTCCAATCGCATGTTTTGGTGGTATCGCAGGTTACGTTTATTGATTGAACGATGGCCGTATCGCATTGATGGCATTTGTTGTAAAACTTTGTTTTTATGTAATACAAACCCGTGCTGGCAAAGGTGTAGTTAAAAACTCTGCTATGCGAAATGGTGTCCCAAGTGGAAGTTCCGGCTTTAATAACCGTAGTTGTGTATTGCAGGCATGTATCAATAGAACCCATTTCAAAAGTGTAATTCTTGCATTTTGCCGAGTATTGAATTTTGGCCTTGCTCCAATTGCACGTTTTGGTAGTATCGCAAGTCACATTGATTGGTTGGGCAATAAACGTATCGCATTGGTGGCATTTGTTGTAAAATGTTGTTTTAATATAATACAAACCTGTCGAAGCAAAAGTGTAGTTAAAAACACGGTTGTGCGAAACGGTGTCCCAAGTGGAGGTTCCGGCTTTAATGACTGCCGTTGTGTATTGCAGGCACGTATCAATAGAACCCATTTCGAAGGTGTAATTCTTGCATTTTGCGGAATATTGAATTTTGGCTTTGCTCCAATTACAGCTTGTAGATGAACTTGATGAACCACACGTAACGTGAATGGTGTTATAAAATAAAGTGTCGCATTTTGTGCAGGTATTTTTTATCGAAACCCGAACAATGTAAGTACCAGTATCGGCAAATGTTACCTTAAAATTTCTGCTGGTGGTTGTGTAATAGGGGGTAGTAGAACCATTTTTAAACACCTTAATATCATGCTTATTGCAAGTGTCAACAGTATGAGTTACCTCAAATTGATACTTGTTGCAAGAATCAGAAAAAGCCAAATGTGAGTTAAACGTGCCAGTGCATTGTGCATCCGATAATAAACTCAATAAAAACAAAGGGGCAAAAAGTAAAATGTATTTCATAAAAAACAACGGGGAATAGAGCCAACGTTCACACGAAGCTACATTGCTTTTGGATTGTTTGTGTCAAACATTTGTCGCCCCAGTGTCACATTATGTAGCGGTTTTAGGTCGAAAAACTCTCTCCGCAGCCACAGGTTTCTTTTGCATTTGGATTGTTAAATGTAAAACCTCTCGATTTAAGGCCATGTTCATAATCTATTTCCATGCCCAAAACATACATTACATGAGCCTTGTTGATGATAATTTTGAAACCGTCTATTGCATAAACATTGTCTTTGTCAGTTTTTTCATCAAAGGCCAAAAGATATGATAAGCCAGAGCAACCGCCGCCTTTTACGCCAATTCTCAAAAAAGGGCTTTTTCCTTTGTTTTCTTTTCGTATCTCCTCAAGTTTTTGAATGGCTCCTTTTGAAAATCTTACAGGATTGGGGGTTAATGTTTCCATGTTGCAAGCAAAAATATCTAATTTTTAACATCAAAAATTCATCAAACTTCGTTTTACCATTAATTTTACACCCAGTTTTATGATTTACAAATTGTTTTTAGCAGTAGATTCTTGGCAAATGTTTGTTCAGTTTGTTCAAATTTTGTTGCCTTCAGTAATTGTTTTTTGGGTATCCTATTTTACCATGAAAAAAATGCTTGACGAAGATTTTAAAAGAAAAGAGCTTAGCGTAAAATCGAAATTGAACAATGCAATTTTGCCCACCAAGTTGCAGGCCTACGAACGATTAACCATTCTGTTAGAACGCATTAAAATGGATAATTTAGTAATGCGTACCGTATCTCCATCGCTTTCTGCCACCGAATTTAAACATGTACTCATACAAACAGTAAATGACGAATTTAATCACAACGTATCGCAGCAAATTTATGTAAGCGACCAAGCTTGGAACATGATTAAGGCCGCCAAAGAGAATACACTTAACATCATTAACAATAGCTATAATGAACTGTCCGAATTTGCTAAGGCCACAGATTTGGGTAAGGCCATTTTAGAAGAAGTGTCGGCTCAAAAAGCAGATTATACGTTATTGTCAATTGCGTTTCTAAAAAAAGAAATTGACCTTGTTTTTTAAGAGAATTAAACCTTTCGCGTTTTGGGTTGGTCTGCTGCTTCTTGCCTCATGCTACCGTTCTCCGTTTAATCAGCTTAAAACGGCTGGCCTTACAAAATTTGACTCAACCACCACCGAAACCAGCTCGAAAATAAATGAGTTGATAAACCCATATAAGATGCAAATAGACAGTCAAATGGCCGTGGTTGTTGGATTTACAGCTTTAGAAATGGATAAAGCGAAACCCGAAGGCTTGCTTGGCAATGCAGTTTCAAAATTGCTTTTGGATTATGCTAAAGATGAACTTGGGGTGGGTGCCGATTTGTGTATTATGAATAATGGTGGGCTGCGAACCCCATTGCCAAAAGGGGCTATTACGAAGGGAAAAATTTTTGAGTTGATGCCTTTTGATAATATGCTGGTTGTTGTAGATTTACCTTATGCTGAACTTCCAAATTTGGCAAAACACATATTGAATAAGGGGGGTGAACCATTTTGTGGATTTGAAAAAGTGCAGCTGATACAAGAAGGGAACGAGGCTAAATTTTCGTTTGCTTCAGATATGTATGCCAAGCGAAGTCATATTAAAATCCTGACTTCTGATTATTTGGCCAATGGTGGAGATGGATATGAAGTTTTGACCAAGGCCACCCAACGAACAGAATTGAATGTGTTGATAAGAGATGCTTTAATTTTTGGTTTTCAAACGTATTCGTCTGAAAGCAAACCATTGGAAGCAAAAATTGAAGGTAAAGTAATTTTGAATCAATAAAAATGGAGAACAATTTAAATAGACGAAGTTTTCTGCTTACAAGTGTCAAAGCCTTGACTGGCGTGGCTTTGGTCTCAACACCAATGATAGCAGTTGGCAAAAATCGAGCTTCTCTATCTGTTTTGTTTACAAACGACTGGCATAGCCGCATCGAACCTTTTCCAATGGATGGAGGTAAATATCAGGGACTTGGCGGAGCGGCCAAAAGAGCCGCCGCAATTGCCAAAATAAGAAACGAAAACAAAAATGTGCTTTTGCTCGATTCGGGCGATATTTTTCAGGGGACACCTTATTTTAATTTTTTTGGTGGCGAATTGGAGTTTAAACTCATGACCGAAATGGGCTATGATGCCGCAACTCTTGGCAACCATGATTTTGATAATGGCATTGACGGTTTGGTAAAGCAAATGCCGCATGCAAAATTTCCATTTATAAATTGTAACTACGATTTTTCGTCAACCATTTTAAAAAATAAAATAGCACCCTATAAAATTTTTAAAAAGGGCGGAACCCGTATCGGAGTTTTAGGTGTTGGTATTGAACTTAAAGGCTTGGTATCTGATAAGTTATACGGAGGAATTGTGTATAATGACCCAATTGTGACAGCAAACCAAACAGCCAAAATTCTGAAAGAAAAAGAACGATGCGATTTGATAATTTGTCTCTCGCATTTAGGGTATGAATATAGCAATGATAAGGTTTCTGACATAACATTGGCAAAACAATCTGAAAATATTGATTTAATCTTGGGAGGGCATACCCACACCTTTTTAGAAACACCAGTTAGGGTTATCAACAAAAGAGATGTAGTTGTTAACATTTTACAAACAGGTTGGGCGGGGATAAATTTGGGAAAAATTGATTATGAACAAGATAGCAATTTGATGACCTCCCAATCTAAAAATTGCCTGCTAAAAATTTCTTAAAACCAAGTTTTTTAAGTTTTTTTTCTAAAAAAAAATTAAACAATTTTACACCCGATTTGAAGCCGATGTGCTTTTTATTGGTCGGTTCGTTTAATTGATACATAACTAAAAACTTGTAATGACAGCAGAGTGTGAATTGGTATGGAAGAATTGTCTAACATTGATTAAAGACAATGTTAATCCACAAAGTTTTAAAACGTGGTTTGAGCCAATAAAGCCATTAAAGGTGGAAGACAATGTGTTAACCATACAGGTTCCTAGCCAGTTTTTTTATGAATGGTTAGAGGAACATTATGTGACATTGTTGAAAAAGGCCTTAGAAAAAGAGTTAGGAGTTGGAGCCAAATTAGAATACAGCATTATTGTTGATAATAGCAATCACAATACGCGAAATCCGCACGCATACACCATAAATATGCCAACCCGAAATGCTGGGTATAACAATAAAAATGAAGTGGGTATTCCGCTCAATGTAAACGCAAATATTCACAATCCGTTTATCATTCCCGGGTTGAAAAAACTGAACATTGATAGCCAATTAAATCCAAATTACACATTCGATAATTACATAGAGGGCGAATGTAACCGTTTGGCTCGTTCGGCAGGATATGCCGTGGCCAACAAACCGGGCGGCACTGCCTTTAATCCGCTCATGATTTTTGGATCTGTAGGTTTAGGAAAAACCCATTTGGTGCATGCCATTGGCAACCGCATTAAGGAGGTTTCGCCAAATAAATCGGTGCTTTTTGTGAGCAGCGAAAAGTTTGTGAACCAATACGTTGACTCATGCAAAAACGGTAACAACAACGATTTTCTTAATTTTTATCAGTTGTTAGATGTTTTGATTGTTGATGATGTACAGTTTTTTGCCAAAAAAGAAAAAACCCAAGAAATTTTCTTTCAGATTTTTAACCACCTTCATCAAAACGGAAAACAAATTATCTTGACATCTGATAGAGCTCCAAGAGATTTAAAAGATGTTGACGAACGATTGCTTTCTCGTTTCAAATGGGGATTGTCGGCTGATTTGCAGACCCCAGATTTGGAAACAAGAATGTCTATTTTGGAGCATAAAATGTATGAAGACGGTATTCGATTAAATCCAGAAGTTGTTGAATATGTGGCTCACAATATTGATTCGAATATCAGAGAATTGGAAGGTGCCTTGATTTCATTATTGGCACAAGCGTCGCTTAACAGAAAAGATATTGACTTGGATTTGGCCAAGAAAATGGTTAAAAACTTTGTTAAAAATGCTTCGAGAGAAATTTCAATTGAGTACATCCAGAAATTGGTTTCCGATTTTTACTCATTGTCTATCGACCAGTTGAAGTCGAAAACCAGAAAAAGAGAAATTGTTCAAGCCCGTCAAATATCGATGTATTTTGCAAAGCAACTTACAAAAGCACCACTCAAAAAAATTGGTATGCACTTTGGTGGCCGCGACCACTCAACGGTTATTCATGCCTGCCAAACGGTAAGCGATTTGATGGATACCGATAGAAAATTTAAAAGCGATGTGGAAGAAATTTCAAAAAGAATAAAGATCAATACATTTTAATCAAGTCGCATTTGATTCAATGTTTTCAAAGCCTTCCACTACAGCGGAAGGCTTTTTTTTTGTTGTTGATGACCTTCAGTGGTACTAAAATTTGATGATTGGTGTTTATTTTTCTAATCTTTACAAAATGAATTACATTAGACTTCGATTCTCGCTGCTTCTATTATTTACAAGTTGCTATACATTTATGTTTGCCCAAAACATTGATTCTCTCACACATAGAGTTCATGACTTTCAACAGCTTAGGGTTGAAAACTATTTTACTGAAAAGCGGGATTCTGTTTTTAAACTTTTCGACTCAGCTTGGACTAATCTTTTATTAATTCAAGAGTTTCACTCATCACCAATAGATACCGCAAAATATTATCATTTCGTTTGGCATGAATACAATCCGGTAGATAGTCTAAGAACATTTAATAGATATAAATCAACCTCGCCAATTACCCTAAATATGTCTGCTGAAGAAAGGGTTAAACTGTATTCTTGGGACGGGTTTAATGGCGGATGCAATCATGTAAGTTTCAACTATGCTGTGTACAAAAATTCTAAAGGAAGGTATATCAATTTCCTAAAAAATATGGAATTTGATGATGTCATGTTTGGCTATCATCAAATAGAAATGATTAAGTCAAATCGAAAAACCTACTATTTTCTTTTTGGTTCTGGATTGACATGTGGCATGGGTAGTCATCGTATCGTCCGAATTTTTACCCCTCAAAATGATTCATTGGTCGAAGTTTTTGATGCTTATCCGAATCATTCTAAGCTAGTCAATTTCGGAAACAGAGGCATGGATTTATGGTTTTATTTCGATGAGAAAAAGAAGTCAATTACCTACAAACAGTATGCCTTTAATGAGGAAACGGGTTTTTATAAACCTGCCGAGTATATTGTAATTGAACTGGTTTTTAAACATGGCCGTTTGGTGCAAAAACAAAAAAGAAATTCTCGGATGAATCAAAAATAAATCAATTTACTTTTGCCTTTATTTTTCAAAAAGTTGAGTAAAAATTTTGACCGACTCTTCAAATTAGGTTTTGCATTCAATTTAATTGGAATGATGAGTCTTCTGATAGATTTTGGGTTCAGTCATTCGGTCAACAGTCATATTTGGATAAGCCTTGTATATTTTGTGGCACTTCTTTTTGGTGTCGCCAATACCATCATTAGGTATTTCCTCCGAAAAAAAAGCTTCCGACCCAAAGTATTATTCTTTGATGCACTCAGTTTTTTGTTGGCTGTTTGGGCTATTTACTATTTCTTTACCTGCCCAAATTTTGATGACTACCATAGTTTTGGTTTGGTCAAACTGTCCTTAACAATTTCGTTTATCCGAGAATTTTCCGAGAGAAAACTTGTTTTAAAAAGAAAAGTGCTGAACCCGGCTCAGTTTTTTATCTTGAGTTTCCTGACCATTATTTTTTTGGGAATGTTAGGTTTAATGCTCCCAAATTCAAGTCATGACGGAATCGGAATAATTGATGCACTCTTCACTTCAACCAGTGCAGTTTGCGTAACAGGGCTAATAGTGGTTGACACGGCAACATACTTTACACCTTTTGGTCAAGGTTTAATTTTAATTCTTATTCAAATTGGGGGTATCGGAATACTCACATTTGCAACCTATTTCAGTTATTTCTTTAAAGGCGAAGTTACCTACGAAAATCAAATAACGATGGGAGATATGACAAGTACCGGAAAATTGGGGGAGGTATTTTCTACACTCAAAAACATCCTTATTATTACCTTTCTTATCGAAACAATATCTGCCATTTCCATTTTTTCGACTCTAAATTCAGGCTCCTTCCAAAGCTTATACGACCGAGTTTTCTTTTCTGTTTTTCATGCTGTTTCGGCATTTTGCAATGCAGGGTTTTCTACGTTGAGCAATGGCTTGTATGAAGAGGGTTTCCAATTCAATTACGGTTTACAATTAATCATTATTTTTACATTGGTATTGGGTGGTTTAGGTTTTCCAATTGTTGTAAATTTGGTAAATTTCTTCAAATATTCACTAATCCGAACGTTTACCTTCAACCAAAAAAGGAAGAAATATCAGCCCTGGGTTTTAAATATTAATAGCCGAATAACCCTTATTACCACTTTGGTTTTGATTGTTTTTGGTTTCGTTGTATTCTTCTTATTAGAATATAACACCACCCTAAAACCACACAATAATTTTGGTAAAATAGTAACTGCGTTGTTTGAGGCGACAACACCACGAACCGCCGGATTCAATACTATTGATATGTTGCAGTTGAGTTTTCCGGCCATTTTAGTAACAATTATTTTAATGTGGATTGGGGCTTCACCTGCTTCAACCGGAGGGGGAATAAAAACGAGTACCATTGCCGTAGCTGTTCTCAATATTTTTAGTTTGGCAAAGGGAAAAAATAGAATTGAGGTTTATCGCAGAGAGATTTCAAACTTATCGGTTGGGCGTGCGTTTGCGGTTATTACTTTATCCTTATTCACGATAGGGTGCGGCATTGTTATAATTTCTATTTCTGATAAAGATTTAGACGTTTTGAAAATTACGTTCGAGTGTTTTTCTGCATATAGCACAGTGGGGCTTAGTTTGGGTTTAACATCCCAATTAAGTGCAACGGCCAAAGTGGTAATTATCTTTCTAATGTTTATTGGAAGGGTGAGCGTTCTCTCGGTTCTGGCCGCCATATTTAGAAGAGAGAAATACAAGAATTATAGGTATCCAAGCGAAGAAGTTACAATTAATTAATAGGATATGAAATACATTATTGCCGGCTTAGGGAGTTTTGGGGCATCATTAGCAGAGCGATTAACCATACAAGGTAATGAGGTAATTGGCATCGATAATCGAATGAATAAAGTGGATGCCTTGAAAGAGAAAATTTCTCATACTATTTGTATGGATGCCACAGATGAATACACGGTGGCAGGTTTGCCATTGAGAGATACGGATGTAGTTATTATTGCTATTGGAGAAAACCAGGGAGCCAATGTTATGGCCACGGCCATATTCAAAAATTTGAATGTAAAACGATTGATTGGACGTGCCTTAAATCCGGTGCATGAAAAGGTTTTGATGGCTATTGGGTTGGATGATATTATACATCCAGAAGAAGAAACTGCCGAAAGATGGGCAAAAAAACTTTCTTTAAAAGGTTTGGTTGAGTCTTTTGATATTGGAGACGATTACAGCATTGTGGAAGTTGTTTTGCCTGTGGAGTTTGAAAACAAAACTATTGAAGAAACCAACTTAGAGTCGAGATATAACGTAATGATTTTGACATGTATAAGAGCAGAAAATGATGCTTCCAAAATCAAAGGTTCATCGAAAGTGCAAGGTGTGGCTCATGGTAAAATGATATTACAAAAAGGGGATATTCTTGTTATGTATGGTGCAAACAAAGATTTAAAGAAGTTTGCCGGAAAACAATAAAAAAAAGGCCGGAATTTCCGGCCTTTTTTTACGAATCTTTTTTATTCTCTATTTATTTCTTTTCAAAAAGTCAACCACAATAGGTGTTGCAATGCAAATAGAAGAGTAGGTTCCTACTCCAATACCCACCAACAATGCAAATGTGAAACCTTTCAAGCCTTCTCCACCAATTAGGAAAAGAATCAAAACCACAATCCAAGTAGTGAACGATGTTACCAATGTTCTACTCAACGTTTGATTGATAGCATCATTAATTACTCCCGCGGTATTGGTTTCGTATTTGTGGCTACCCAAAAACTCCCGTACCCTGTCAAACACCACCACCGTGTCGTTGATAGAATAACCCACAACAGTCAAAATGGCGGCAATAAATGCCTGGTCAATATCCATGGCAAATGGAGATATTTTATAGAAGATAGAGTAAATAGCAAAAACAATTAGCACGTCATGGAAAAGAGCCACGGTGGCACCCAAACCATATACCCATTTTCTAAATCGGATGGCAATGTAAATAAACATACCAATGAGTGATAAAATAATGGCTGAAGTGGACGCACGTTTAGTATCTTCGGCTATTGTGGGACCAATTTTGCTTTCTGATTGAATGTCAACTTTGTATTTATTGCCCAAAGCTCCAATTACTGTATTTCGCACTTCATTTTCAATTCCTGAGTCGCGGTCATTAATTCTATAAGCAGTTGTTATTCTGTATCGGTTAACCTCGCCATAGGTTTTAACCTCAACACTACTTTTATCTTTTAGGTTGGCTGCAATAGCATTTTTAATTTCTTGTGTGTTTGATGCACCTTCAATGTCAACAACGTAGCTCCAACCACCTTTAAAATCTACACCAGAGCTAAATCCATTCACAAAAAACGATGCTATACCTAAAATGATTACCGCACCTGAAATAACATAGAATTTTTTTCTGTTTTCAATAAAATTGTAATTGAATCCGCTCAATTTGTCTTTAGAGAATGAGGTAAAGAATGAAGTTTCTCTTCCTTTGGCAATATCTCTTTCAACAAACAATCGTGTCAACAAAATGGATGTGAACAAGGAAGAAAGAATACCAATCAAAAGGATGATACCAAATCCGGCAACAGGACCTTTACCCAAGCTGTAAAGCAATATAGCTGCAATCAATGTGGTAACGTTGGCATCAATAATAGAAGAAAGAGCGGCATTATAACCGTTTTTAATAGCCGCTTTAAAGGTTTTACCTTCTTTCAATTCTTCCTTGACACGTTCAAATATCAGCACGTTTGCATCAACCGCCATACCAATGGTAAGTACCAAACCTGCCATACCCGGAAGGGTTAGAGCAGTGCCCATACCTGCAAGAACGCCAAGAATAAAGAATAAGTTGGCAAGCAACGCAATAACCGCATATACACCGGCACGGCTGTAGTAGGCCACCATAAAGGCGATAACCGAAAGAAATCCAATAACCAATGAGGTTAAACCTGATTTAATGGATTTTTTACCCAAAGTAGGTCCAACAACGGTGTTTTCTGCTACGGCCATTGGCACCTGCAATCTACCGGCGTTCAATACGTTTGCTAAGTCTTCGGCTTCTTCTGAGGTAAAGTTTCCGGTAATGTTTGAAATTCCGTTTGGAATAGTATTTTGTACCACAGGAGCACTATAAACTCTGTCGTCAAGCACAATGGCAATCGCATCTTTTGGGCTTCCATCTGTTTTGTTTGAAGCAGCTTGGGTTATTTGTTCCCACTCATTGGATGCGTCAATGTTCATTTTCATGGTAACTTCAAACTGACCATTTTGGCCGATGTCTTTTCTTGCCGATTCCACTCCATCGCCATCCAAAACGGGACCATCTCCAGAGGCTCTCAAGGCGTAAAGGGTGTAGTTGCCATTTTCATCGCCTTTGTGCGACCATCGGAAAACCATATCCGATGGGAAGGTGGACATAATATCTTTGTCACCTAAAAATTTTTCATCAATAAAGGCTTTGTTTTTTTCATTGGCATAACCAACGGCAGTGTTGGTGTATAATTTTCCGCTTTGGTCAAATGGAGGTATGAATTTTCCACCAGCCATCAACGGATATTTTAGTGTCAATTGCTCTTGAGTAAGCTGGTTTTTGTCGGCAGCCGAATCTTTGTTTTTGTTTGAATCAAGTAGAGCCAAACTACTCGAATCAGGATTGGCTGTTGCTGGTTTCAAAGCATTGTTTACATCTACACTTTTTAAAGATGTACTGTTCGAATCCGCTTTTGCCGCTTCTGCTGTGATGTCGCCATTCAGTTTTAGTCCCAATAAGCTATCTGCCTCATAAAAGGTTTTTAACACCTCGTCGTTTCTATAAACTTCCCAAAATTCTAATTTAGCTGACTTTGTAATCAAGTCGGTAGCACGTTTGGGGTCGTCAACACCAGGCAATTCAACCAAAATACGACCATTGTCGAGTTTTTGAATATTTGGTTGTGTAACGTTGAATTGGTCGATACGGGTGCTTAAAACCTTAAAATTCTCATCAATTTTTGATTTTTCTTGTTTCTTTAACCAAGCATAAACGTCTTTGTTCGTAGAATTCATGCGTTTTGGCAAATCGTCTGAATGTGCATCGTTGTAAAATAACAAACCTAAACCAGTGTTAGCACTCAGTTTTTCATACTCATCAGCAAAATAATCGATGAAACTGCCCTGTCCTAAAAATGATTTTTGAGCTTTGGTTAAAGCCTCATTTAGTTTTGCATCATCTTTATCGTTGGCCAAGGCCATTATCATTTTGGCAGAAGAAATTTCCAGTGTGATGTTCATACCACCCTGAAGGTCAAGACCAAGATCTATTGATCGTTCTTTACATTTTTGGTAGCTATATCCTAAAACTGGATAAATCTCCAAATGTCTGATAGAATCAATAAGTTGCTTGTAAACAGCACTCTCTGATTTGTTGTCTCTCTTTGCAATTGTTTCTGCCTGAGTGTGAAGTTTGCTCTCCGTCCTTCGGCTAACCACCGTAAACGACAACTGATAAAGACAAACAATCACCAACACCCACACTAAAACCTGAACAAGACTTTTGTTTTTCATTCGTTATAAATCAATAATTTTTGTTATTTTCTGCTTCAATTTTTTGAAGTCTGCAAAAGTAACGGTTTTCTTTTATTCTCAAAACGGCTTTTTAAGGGTTTAATATTCGGTCGAAATGGTGCGATAACACTTCAAAACTTTTCTTAAAATGGGTGTTGTTTATTACCACAATATCTACATTGTCTCGGTGCGGTAGCAAATAGTTTTCATACGCGGGCATCACATGTTCTTTCCACTGATATTCTATTTGAGCCGTGGTCATGCCTCGCTCGGTTTTGTCTCTGTTTAGTCTGCGTTTCAACATTATCTCGGGGTTTGCGTCTATATATACCTTTAAATCAAAGAGCTGTGCCAGTTTTGCTGCCCAATAAATAAAAAGACCTTCAACCACCACAATAGGAGCAGGTTTAAAAATGATTTGTTTTGGAAAAACATTGGGGTTGTTAAAGGTATATTCAACTATTTTTACATTCTTGCCTTTTTGCAAAGTCTTCAAATCTTTGATTAATCTTCCAAAGTCTATGCCCTCGGGCACATCAAAATTGATTTCTCCATTGTCGTCCACAATTTGTTCGCTCAGTGGCCTGTAATAGTGATCTTGCGAGATGACACAAATCTCTTTTTCTCCATATTTTTTCTGAAGATTTTTGATAAAGGTTGTTTTGCCCGATGCACTTCCTCCGGCAATGCCTATTATATATGGTTTTTGAAACCCCATTGGGCGACAAAAATAGTGGATGCCGAAACCAGATTCTACAAACCTTTTGCTTTATTTCATCAAAAAAATGTTCTACAGTATCCATTAATCGCATATTTCTTTCGATAAAAAACTTTGGAAACTTAGAGAACTATTAAAGTTTCCAAAATATTTTTGCCCCGTTTTAGCGAATGGATGTAAAAACTCAAATAGTCGAAAAATCACTGCAAATGTTTATGCGATTTGGCATTAAGAGCGTTAGCATGGATGATATTTCGCAAGAATTGGGTATCAGTAAAAAGACGCTATATCAATATGTTGCAGACAAAAAGGAGTTGGTGAGGTTGTCTTTGCAGCATCATTTAGAATCTGATTCGGAAGTATGCAGCAGCGTAATGGAATCTACCGAAAATGCCATTCAGCAACTGTTGGATTTGGCTCGGCATTTGGCCATGCATTTTAAAGAACTGAACCCAAGCACCATCTATGACATTCAAAAATATTACCCTTCTTGCTGGAAATTGTTTCACGAACACCGAGAAGGATTCATTTTAAATCAGGTTTCAAGAAATTTAGAAAGAGGCATAAAGTCAGGTTTATACCGCAAAGAAATTAACCCCGAAATGGTTTCACGCATATACATTTCATTGATAGATGCTTCAGTAAACTTGCAGACTTTTCCGTCAAAATTATTTAATCAGGTGGATGTGTATATGCAAATTATGGCCTACCACCTGCATGCCATTATGAGCGATAAAGGCCGTGAATATTACGAAATACACAAAAAAACTTTGTTGACATAAAATGAGACAAATCACAATTTTACTACTCTGTTTTTGGGCAAATTTTGCCATTGGCCAACAAAAACAAAGTTTAACTCTTGATCAGGCCATTGATTATGCAAAACAGCATAATACCGAAATTCAAAACGCAAAACTTGCCATAGACGAAAGTCGGCAGGAGGTAAAAAGCGTTGTAGCCAGTGGTTTGCCGCAGGTTTCGGTAAACGGCAATTTTACGCACAACGTGCAAATTGCCGCCATGCAAATGCCCGATTTTTTATCTCCGGCTATTTATGGAGTGCTTATTCAGGAGGGTTTGCTAAGTGCCGATAAATTTAGAGCAGGACAGCCGCAAACAGTGGCTTTTGGGGCACCAAGCTCTCTCACGGGGTCGGTTCGTGTGAATCAATTGGTTTTTGACGGCACGTATCTTTTGGGCTTAAAGGCTGCTAAACAATACGTTCGGGTTTCTGAACTAATGGCCGAAAGTAGCGAAATTGCTGCCGTAGAAAATGTTCAAAAGGCATTTTATGCAGCACTTATGGCTCAAGAAAATGCCAAATTATTGAACTCGAGCTTGGTCAATTTGGATAAAACTTTGCAAGAAACCACCGAATTGTATAACACCGGATTTGCCGAAAAACTCGATGTTGATAGGTTGGTTTTTGCAAAATCCAATTTGCAAACACAAATAAATAATTTAACTACCCAACAAGATATTTTGGTGTATGTTTTAAAAGTGGCTATGGGAATGCCCATAGAAACCGAACTCGAACTTTTGGGCGATTTAATATCACCCGTTGTCGAAATTGGCAATTTCAACAGTAATGTGGCCAATAGAATAGAAACTAAGATTATGGCTCAGCAACTTGTGCTGGATAGTATGCAGATAAAGAGATATAAGGTCGGTTATTATCCGTCTTTAACTTTTAATGCATCGCACCAGCAAAATTCGTTTGCCAACGAGGCGGCTTTTAAAGGGCTGGGCAGCTCATGGAATCCGGGAACTATGTATGGTTTTAACCTGAATATCCCTGTTTTTGATGGATTTTATAAAAAGGCCAAAATGGAGCAGGCTAAAATTCAGTTGATGCAAGATCAAAACTCGTTTCAAAATGTGCAAAATCAATTGAAATTTCAGGTAGAACAGGCCAAAATGAATCTGGAAATGAAATCGCTAAATCTTGATAATCAAAAGAAAAACAAGGATTTGGCAGCTTCCATTTACCATACCATTAAAATAAAATTTGACGAAGGAATCGGTTCGTCCTTTGAGTTAATAAGTGCCGAAAACGATAAAATTAGGGCAGATATGGCCTACACTCAGGCTCTTTATGAGTTGGTTGTAGCTAAGATAGAATTGCAAACTGCGTTGGGAATTAATAAATAAAATTTAGTGTAATCGTTTAAAAATGAAATTGTTAAAAAATATTGCGTTGCTTTTGGCAATGGCCATGGCAGTAGTTTCTTGCGGAAAAAAAGCCTCAACGGATTTAGACAAAAAGAGAGCGGAATTATCCAAAAAGGAAAAGGAATTGATGACTCTAAAGGGTGAAATTTCCACCTTAAAACAGGAAATTGAAAAACTTGATACTACGGCCAAAGACAAGGCCATTGCCGTTACTGTATCAGCCGTGGGCAAAGGCAGCTATAACGAGGCGTTTAAAGTGCAAGGCTTGGTAGAGAGCAACCACGATGTGTTTGTAAGTGCCGAGGTGCCAGGCAACATCACAAAAATTTATGTTAAAGAGGGGCAACGTGTTTCAAAAGGGCAAGCAATTGCCACATTAGATGCTTCTACGGCACATTCGCAAATTGCAGAATTGGAAAATGCCATGAGTTTGGCTAAAATTAATTTTGAGAAGCAACAACGATTGTGGAGCCAAAAAATAGGTAGCGAAATGCAGTATTTGCAGGCAAAAAATCAATACGAAAACTTGCAGAAAAGCTTGGCCACAGCCAATGCTCAATTGGCCAAGTTTACCCTGCGATCTCCCATTAATGGAACCGTTGATCAAATTATGGCCAACGAAGGCGAGTTAGCCGGTAGCATGACTGGTGGGCCAATAGCCAGAATTGTTGACTTGAGTGATGTGAAAATTATTGCCAAAGTTTCGGAGGTGTATGTTACAGATTTGAAAGTAGGTCAAGAAATTGAAGTAAATTTTCCATCGTTAAATCTTACTTGGAAAGAAAAAATATCGTCGATTGGAAACGTGGTTGACCCCAACAATAGAACGTTTACGGTCATTGTGAAACCAACGAAATATCAAAATCAATTACGCCCCAATTTGTTATCCATGCTTACCGTTTCAAACAAACAACAAAGCAACGTGATAAGCGTGCCAACAAAATTGATACGAAACGATGGAAAAGGCGATTACATAATGGTGGTTAAATCAAACGGAAGCAAAAAAACGGTTGAAAAACGTGCGATAAAAATTGGGTTGCAAGATGCTGCAAAAACCGTTGTTACCGAAGGCTTGGCCGATGGCGATGAAATAATTGTAGAAGGATTCAGCAACGTGATAGAGGGCGATGAAGTGAAAGTTGCCAACGGAACTAAGTGAGACTTTTTTGAGTCAAAAAATTCATAATGAATTAAAAATGAGTGAAGTAGCAAAAGAGTTTAAACTATCGACATGGTCGGTTAAAAACAAAATCAGCGTTTATGTAATGGTGGTTATTGTGGTGGTGTTGGGTATGGTGGCCTACAAAACTATGCCCAAAGAGAGTTTTCCGGAAGTTAAACTCCCCACTATGTATATCAACGTGGCATATCCTGGCAACTCGCCGCTGGATATGGAAAACCTCGTGACCAGACCCATTGAAAAGGAAGTGAATGGTATCAATGGTATAACAAAACTTACCTCCACCTCGATACAGGATTTTTCCATCATCATTGCTGAGTTCAATTTTGATATCGAATCGTCGGAGGCATTGCAAAAAGTAAAAGATGCTGTGGATAGAGCGAAAGCCGAGTTGCCCAGCGATTTGCCAGCCGACCCGAATGTTATGGAGTTGAATTTCTCCGATTTCCCAGTTATGAATGTCAACGTTTCTGGAAATTATTCGCAAGAAGAGTTAAAGGAATATGCCGAAAAATTGCAGGATGATATAGAAAATATCCCCGAAGTTTCCAAAGTAGATTTGACCGGATTGACCGACGAGGAAGTGCAAATTTCTATTGACAGAGTTAAAATGGAAGCTCTGGAAATAACGCTGGGAGATGTGGAAAATGCCATACGGGGTGAGAATGTAACCATGAGTGGTGGCGATATTCTAAGCATTAGCGGGGATGATAGGACACGTAGAAACATTCGTATTGATGGCGAGTTTAAAAGCTGGAATGAAATTAAGGATGTTATAATTAAAAATGAATTTCAGAACATTGTTTACCTCCGAGATATTGGCGAGGTAAGTTTTGGACAAAAAGAGCCAACGAGTTATGCACGTTTGGACGGAAACCCAGTAGTGACGCTCGATGTGGTAAAAGCCAATGGGGCAAACTTGCTTTCGGCAGCTGATAAAATAAATGCCATTATAAAGCATAACATGAAACATTCGTTTCCTTCTGATTTAAAGGTAACGGTAACAAATGACCAATCGAAAGATACCCGCTCATTGGTTAGCGAGTTAGAAAACAGCATTATAATGGGGGTTATTTTGGTGGTGTTGGTTCTTATATTTTTCCTCGGTTTGCGAAACTCAATGTTTGTGGGGATAGCTATACCTATTTCCATGCTTTTGGGTATAGCCATTCTCAATTTTGGGGGTAATACGCTCAATATGATGGTTCTTTTCTCGCTCATTCTGGCTTTGGGTATGTTGGTGGATAACGGCATTGTGGTGGTTGAGAACATCTATCGTTTGCGAACCGAAGAAGGAAAAGACAACGAAACGGCCTCTGTAAGAGGGGTAGGAGAGGTGGCTATTCCAATCATAGCCTCTACTGCCACCACGCTTGCAGCGTTTTTGCCATTGCTGATATGGCCTGGCATGATGGGCGAGTTTATGAAGTTTTTGCCCCTAACACTCATCATTGTATTGGCTTCATCCTTGTTTGTGGCATTGGTTATTAACCCAGTGCTTACGGCCAATTTGATGAAAGACAACACACCCGGAAAAAAAGGAACTGAAAAGAAATTCTGGATAAGAATGGCCGTTATTTTGGTGTTGGGAATTTTATTCGCATTATCGCCAAAATCAAGGCTTATTGGTGGGCTTTTCATTACCGGATTTGTGCTTTCTGTGTTAAACCGATATGTGTTAAAACCCGGGGGCGATTATTTTATGGCCAATATTATGCCGCGGTTGGAAGATTTTTATGCCCGGTCTGCCCGATTTGCATTGAGAAAACGAAACCCAGTGTTTTTCTTTTTAGGAACATGTTTTCTGATGATTCTTTCAATAATATTTTTTGGAATGAGCAATCCCCAAATTGTATTCTTTCCGGATAATCAACCTCGGTATGTAAACATTTTTATTGAAGCACCACTGGGTACAGACATCGAAAAAACAGATTCGATTACCAAAATTTTAGAACATAAAGTATCGGAAGCATTAAAACCCTATCGGGCAGGTGTAGAAGCTGTTTTGGCACAAGTTGGTGAAAAAACCAGCGACCCCAACAGTGGCTCACCCGAAATGGGACCATCGCCACACAAAGCAAAAATTGTGGTGTCTTTTATTGAGTTTAAAAATCGTGTATTCATGAAAGATATTCCAAGCTCAAGCGAATTGATGAAAATAATAAAAGATGCGTGCGGAAATCCTCCTGAAGTGCGGTTGACTTTTGCCAAAGATGCCAACGGGCCACCAATGGGTAAACCCATTAACTTAGAAATTATGGGCAATGATTACCTTAAACTTATTGAACTGGTGGAAGATGTGAAAAAGCGGATGGAAGATGAGGACATAAAAGGTGTTGACCAGTTGCAGACCGATTTGGAGTTGGGCAAACCCATGCTCGAAGTGCATATAGACCGCGAGGCTGCCCGTCGTTTTGGCTTGAGTACATACAACATTGCCGGAACCATCCGTACAGCTCTTTTGGGAAAAGAAATCAGCAAATACAAAGATGGAGAAGACGATTTTGAAATAAACCTGAGATTTACGGAAGATTATAGATACAATTTGGGTGATTTGATGAACACCAAAATCACTTTCCGAAACATGGCGGATGGAAAAATTGTGCAGGTTCCTATTTCGGCGGTGGCCAACATCAGCTATAATTCTACCTATGGTTCGGTTAAGCGAAAAGACACCCGACGAGTAATCTCCATTTTCTCGGAGGTAGAGGAGGGTGCAAATGCCAACGAAATTGTGGCCGAATTTGAAAAACTGTTGGCTGATTACGACATGCCCGAAGGATATACCTACAAATTTACAGGTCAGCAGGCGGAGCAGGAGGATACTTCGAGCTTTTTGGTGGGTGCGTTGTTGTTGGCGGTTTTCTTAATCTTCTTGATTATTGTTACGCAGTTCAACTCCATCATTGGGCCGGCCATTATCATGTTCTCGGTTCTTTTTAGCACCATTGGGGTTTTCCTCGGTTTTGGCCTTACACACATGCCATTTAGTATTCTTATGAGTGGAATTGGTATTGTTTCGTTGGCCGGAATTGTGGTAAACAACGCCATCGTTTTAGTAGATTACACCATACTTTTAAGAGAGAGAAAACGTGCAGCCTATGGCATCGGGCCAAACGAATTGCTGTCGAAAGAGGATATTGTAGAAACGATTGTAGAAGGTGGAAGAACAAGGCTTCGCCCTGTGTTGTTAACGGCAATCACAACGGTTTTAGGTCTAATTCCATTAGCCGTTGGTATGAACATTGATTTTCAATCATTGCTCACCACCTTTGACCCACAGTTTTATTTAGGTGGTCAAAATGCCGACTTTTGGGCTCCAATGGCTTGGACAATCATATTTGGTTTGGTTTTCGCCACGTTCTTAACACTTATTATCGTTCCGGTTATGTACTATTTGAGTGATAGTGCTACTATTAAGTTTAAACAAATGTTTGGCAAAGATTTAAAGACAGCCGACTATGCTAAAGACGATTCGGAGTCTTTGATTTCGGAATAAAGAAGTTTGATAAAAAAGACAAATGGGTCTTTTTTGGCTTTGTGCATTTTTTGGAAAGAATGAAATTCACTTTGCTGAATTCGAGACATAAATAGGAGTGTTAGGCTTTTGTTTGTTGGATTCGATGATGGCTTTGGCTGGTATCCGTTGGGTATTTTTGTTCCTAAAAGTTGTTGATGTTTATTATTTGCGAACTTCTATCAAGCAGGGGTATATCAATTCAGTTCAACAGATTATCATATCTCCAATTCAGGAAGCATCTATTTTTTTGGAAATTTAAAAATCGCTTTAGTTCCATTTGAAATTTCGGATGTAACTCTAAAATCATACGGCAAATGATATAATTTGGCATATTGCTGCATTTTATTCTTAACCATATTAATACCTAATCCATATTTTGCGTGTTGCAAATCAAACCCCTCGCCATTATCGGAAATAGTTACTTCAAGGTATGAACCATGATTTAAACATTCTACGCTTATTTGAGTTTCTAAGTTTTGGGGAAGGGAATGAAGAACACTATTTTCAACAATTGGTTGGAATATACCTGGAGGCACGAGCCAGTTTTTTATTTCCGGTGTTTCAATGCCTTTAACAATCAAATCAGATTTAAATCCAAGTCTTATTTTTTCGATATTATAGTAATTTTTTATTGAGTTAATTTCCGAATCAAGGTCAACAAACTGAAACTGGATGTTGTGTAAAAATGTTCTCGTTAGGTTGGCAAATTTCTCCGTACAGTCAATGGCTTGGTCATATTTTTTTAGGGTTATAAGGCTTACAATGGTGTTGAGGGCATTAAAGGTAAAGTGAGGGGTAAATTGGCTGTTTAACATTTGAATTTTGGTTTGACTTTGCTCTATTTTAAGCGAATAGTTTTTTTTCTTTTGCCTGTAGAAAAGCAAGCCAAAAATGATAATGAGAATTAAAATGGCCAGTGCAAAAAGTTGAAAGTTGTTTTTACGTTTAAAATGCTCCATTCGCAACTGGTTGTCCAAATTAAAAATTTTTAAGTTTTTTTGATGCCACAAAACCTCGGCATTTTTTTTTGTTTTTAGCTCCGACTTGATAAAGTCGAGATGAACTCTTTGCAAATCAATAAGTTTTTCGTTTTGAGATAGTTTTTGAAGTGCAACTTGATAATTTGTAAAAATTTCGGAGGCAAGTCTATTTATCTTGAGCCTATAGCATTCGTTTAAAACTATGTCATAGTATTTCGTAGCTTTTTCAAAGTTCTGCTGCTCAAAGGCATTGTTGCCTAAATTAATGTTCGGGATAATCCAATACTTTGTTCTGTTTTCAGCGTTCTCGTTCCGATATTCTAAAATCAAACTATCCGATTTCTCAAATTCTTTGAGCTTTCTATAGGTTACCGAAAGTTCATGTTTTAAATCTTTTTTATAGTTTTCATCTGAAAGTTCAATTGCTCGAAACATTAAATCTTTTTCCCGAGCATAATTTTTCCTTTCTCGTTCTATAAGAGCCTCCAAATAACACCAAACACCCTCTGTTTTATAGCATCTTTTTCTTGCTTCTTCCAATAGAGATTCAGCTTTTGCCAAATCACATTTAAGTGCTGCACTGATGGCCACTGTATATTGTTTGCTTGCCTCATTGGGGTTTATAGGTTTGCCACTTTTTTTGAGATAACTCACACTCTTGGTTGCATAGTCAAGTGCAGTACAGTAATTATCCATTTCCAAATCCACCAAGTTTGCGGTACATAAAGAGTGCAGCATATACAGCTTTGACATTTGTTCGTCATTCATCTCATTGAAGTAAAAATCCTCCAAAGTGTGCAATTGCTCCAAAGCATCATATACCCTACCTACCAAGAAATAATTGTTGGCCAAAACCAAATAGGTTTCTATCAGATACTTCGTTTTTCCTTGTATTATGAAGCTCCGTTTTAATGAATCTAATGTGTTAAAAGATGCACTATCTCCATTGCCAAAATACTTTTTAGGTAAAACCTCCAATTCTGTTGAATCTGAGGCAGAATTATTACAAGCAATGTTAAAAAAGCTTAGCAATAGGATAAAAGCAATTCTTCGATAGAGCGAATAACCCATATATTTGCACAACATACTGTATGAACTCCAATATTAATAAAAATCTAATTCAGGCCAATACTTTAAAAGTTTTAATTGTTGAAGATGAGATAAATGCCTCGGAGTCGTTAAAAACTAGACTCGTTGGTTTTGGTTTTAGTCCGGCCGATGTTGATATTTCGGACAATATTGAAAGTGCCTGTGCCAATCTGTTGCAAGTCGATTATGATTTGATTTTTTTAGACATTCAATTGGGTAAACAAAACGGTATTTCGTTGCTCAATGTAAAACCTGATGTGGGTAGTAAAACAATCATTACTTCAGCTTATAACAACTATGCCTCGGATGCTTATAAGCATAAAGTGTCCGATTATTTACTGAAACCTTTTTCCGAAACGCAGCTTTGTTCGGCCATAATTGAAACGATAAATAAAGAGAATCCAAAATTGAACCAATCCAATTTTGTCAATGATAAACTTGCCGTACCAGCCATTAGCGGATTTGTTTTCTTAAATCAAAATGACGTTGTAAGGATTAGTGCTGATCGCAATTATTCAAATATTCACCTTAGAGATGGAAAACTAATTGTTTCATCCAAGAACCTTGGTTATTTTGAGTCGAAGGAATTTTTATCCAATTTTTTAAGAGTGCATAAATCACATATTGTCAATTTGAATTATGTAAGTGAGCTGGAGATTAAAGCATCTTGTTCTCTCATTATGATTGACGATGAACGAATTCCTGTTTCTACAAACAAGAGACATGCGTTGGAAGTATTGCTTGGTATAGATAAATCTTCGTAAAAAAAATGGGTTTAGAGCCAAAACGATTTTCTGACCTCGGATTTACCCAAACAAGAAAAGGGGAGCAAAACTCCCCTCTTCTCGAAAAAAAAATTAATGATAATTACTTTATGAATTTAAAAGTTTGTTGATTTCCAAAATTGTCAATAAAACTTGCTGTATAACTTCCGGTTGGGAGGGAAGTTAAATCAAGTGTGTTGAAGCTATTTTCAATAGTATATTTTGCGATTATTCTTCCCGATAAATCAACGATTTCAAGAGTACCTCTTCGCTTGTTCCCAGGTTCTATCATTATATAATCAGTAACCGGATTCGGCCATATTTTTATATTGTCGTTTTTGTTAGAAACAGATGCATACACAATATTGCTATACATAACAGAACCGTCCACATCAACAGCACAAATTCTATAGCTGATGTTTTTTGCAAAAGGCGGTATTGTTTCATCCAAGTAAGAATAATTCGTAAGTTGGGTGGAGTAAAATGAAGCACCTATGGTGTTCACTATTTCAAATTCATCAGATTCAATAGCTCTTTGAATCTCAAAATATTGTGTATTCTCCTCCATTGCTGTTGCCCAAGAAACCTCACAACCATTGTTTTGTATGATTGAGGCATGTACGAAAATAAAAGTTACTGGTAGCGGTGGGGTATAGATGCCATAAGATGGGTATGTCTTGATATTTCCATAGGTAGAAAATTGAAATCTGGATGTATCCTGGGTTGTTACCGTATAGCTTGGGGGCAAGGTTGTATAATCAAGTGCGGATATAAAGCAACCTAAAACACCATTACCAAGATAAAATCTGAACATACCATCTTTGTCGGTAATAGAGCTGTCGAGTGGCGTGGCCAAATTGTCAATTACTCCATCGCAATTATTGTCAGCATAAAGGTAGATTCTAATGTTTGATACGGAATCTTCTCCACTGTTATTCACACCATTGTTGTTGGCATCTTCAAATACATTTCCAATTATCATATTAATGCCTGAAGTGTCTAATTTGAAACCGAAATTATTCAACGAATCCACCTGATTTTTGCACGTAAACGTTGCAGTCTGTACTGCCGAAGTAGTCATTGTTTTTCCGGCGGGCATGGTGGTGGAGTCAACAATAATTAAGTATCGTTTTTCAGAATTTTGATTGTAATACAGGCAAAGCTCTGGAGCCAGAGTGGTGCTGTTGTCGTAGGTTCTGGCTTGCCGCTGATCTGTCGTACCCATTCTTTCCATAATAATGCTTAAAGAATTTCCGCTCGACCAAGAACTATTTGAAAGAATTTCTGTCAAAACAGTTCCAATATTTGGTGTGTAATGTATGTCATCTGTTGTCCAAGCTGTGGGTGTCCAACTAACGGAGTTTGAGGTTAAATTTCTTACAGAAATGTTGCCGTTTGTACTTGTGTATGTTAAAGAATTTGCGGTGTCTTCACCAAAAATATTTACCGAAATGGAGGTGGCATCGCTGGCATAAGCTGAGAATTTTATAGTGGCACTGTCTATGGTAGTTCCTTTGGCAATGGCCACATTCTGAAATCTCATTGAGCACCATTTGTTGGCCACCTGTAGCTGGTTACTTGTCAAATCCATTGAGCCACTCGATGTTTCTTCTGCATCGTCAGTAGAACTGGAAACCATGTAGCAGTCGGAAGTTGCTTGCACAGGATTGAAGTATGGATAAAATGCATATTCCCCGTTTGCATCTGTTCTTGTCGAATTCAAGAAAGTATCTGTACCTGCATCGAAAGAGCCATTTTTGTTTACGTCCTCGTATAGATTAACCAACACATTGTATTGGCCATTTTCGTTTGGTTGCATGGTTCCATCCACGTTTGCATCAATAAAAACTGTTCCGGTAATGCTGCTCAATCCACTACAATCTGTTTTTTCGTATGTAAAGTTGTTGTCGCAGTTTACATTGCCTCCAGATGAAAGGCTAACAAATAGTTTCGTTGAACTTGTGGGAATAGCTGAACTCGGTAGTTGAGTGGTGTCATAGGTTATTTTATAACATTGCGTTCCACCAAGATATTGAGTGAAAAACTCATAGTCTCCCGCCGAATTTGTTAGTGTCGATGCAATTAATGTGTCGTTTGATCCAGAGGTTGATGAATTGCAATCGGCATCACGGAATAATTTAACGGTTACATTGCCCAATCCCATATCAGAGCTATCAAAAACAGTATTTTGATTGAGGTCTTCAAAAAGTTTTCCGCATAATTTGTTTACCAACAAAGTGTCGTAGGCAAAATGCAATACGCATCGACTTTCATTTTTCATTTTTATTTGAACCGTATCAGTAGCAGGAAGTGTCAAGATAAACGAACTTGGCAAAGCAGAAGTTTTAATTTTGCCCGTATAACATTGAGTGCCAGATATATAGGGAACTTTAGTGCTAAACGCCCCACTCACCCCGGTTAACTCAGTTGTCAGGAGTGCATCCGAGGCATCTATAACGCCATTACAATTGTCATCTTCATAAATTTCTATTCCAATGTTTGCTTGATAGGCATCGGTGCCATCAAAAACTCCATTGCCATTTTCATCGAAAAAAACATCACCGCATATTGTTGAAGAATCAGGTGGTGTGCAAGAAGGGTTAAGGGAAAGGGTATCGTAGCAAGCCCGTGTCGCGTATTTATCAACCTTTGCAAAAACTTCAAACAAACTGCCATTGGCGGGTACGGCACTCACATTCCACGTCTTAACGTTTACATCAGATGAACCTGAATAATCTCCAGAAAGAATGTATCCGTTATCCACCACGGTAGAGTGGTATTTTACGGTCATTGAAATGTCAACCACATCATTACCTGATACCTGATAACAATTCGATAAGAGGTAACTACTAAAACTTACCCAAGCGGGTTTTACGTATGCTTCCGAGATAGTTTTTGAACAAGAGGATGTTGTGATGACAACATCTACATAATCTGGGCCGTTACCGGTAATTGGCAAATTGGTTAATACAAATGTTTGATCGCCCGAACCGTTAGCTGTAAAATTAGTGCCATTGATGTTTATGGTTGATCCGGATGAGATGTTTTGATAAGATACTCGAACCGAGAGGTCATAATATCCTATATCGTTGCTAACATAGGAACAAGTTGGAGGTGTAACGGAGCGTACTCCAATAAAACAACCTGATGGTTGAGAACTTGAACCGTATCGCAAGTTATCATAACCATGTTCACTACCTTTCTCTGGTTTTATTGATACTTTTTTGATTTTTTTATCCCAACTGATTATTCCAAAAAATTCATTGTCGTTTGATGTACCCCCTTTGGTATAATCTGTGATATATGTTTCCGTACTATTATCATCAAAAGTTATAGTAACTGTAACATTTTTTTCGGCAGATGGGGCTTGGTCCATGTCTGTAAGGTAGATGGAAAAATAATTAATGGTGGCAGAACTAAAGTCAAAAATATATTCTTGATTGTCGCCTGAGGCATATAAACCATATCTGCTTGATTCAGGATCCATTTTCGAGGTTATGTCGCTCACGGTGGCATTGGTAGGGTTCCTAGTTATTTTTAAACCTCCTGCTTGGGTTACCCCATTTATATTTTGAGGATAAGAACTGTATCCATCAAAGTTTAAAAAATAATCCGCACTTCCGCCGTCATTTATATCCGACAGCCATGTTGAAAGGAGGGAGGCATTGGCATCGTGTGTTTGCCCGTCATATATATACATCTTTCCTTCTGCCAATTGACTGCCCAAAATGATTAGTAAAAGAAAATATAATCGTGGCTTCCTTATTATTATTTGCCTATTTACTGGGTTAAATAATCGAATTTGTGTTGTAAAATGCTTCATAAGTGAAATTCATAATTTTAACTCCAAAACTTCAAACGCAATACCAAAGACAGGTTGATTAAACCAAAATGGACTTCTGAAGTATGAAAATAGTTTTTCAATTATCAAACCGAAATTCCTGTAAAATATTAATGATAATTTGGTATAGATATTTTCCCATTTTTGGAAAAAAAAATTCTAATTGTAGATGGAAGTCATTGATAATGAGATGTAATTATATCCCCATCATTCTACTTGTGTATGATAATTTGGTCGAAGAGATTTGAATTTACTCATGAGGTTTTGGTATTTGAGAATTTGGTATGTATTTATTCTAAATTTTAGACATTTGAACGTGAGAGGTCAACGTGCGAATTAATAAGGGGTTAGAAGGACTTCTGAAAAATATTTGGAGGTAGAGGTAAATTTATGGATATTTATTTCAATCCCAATCCAATCAGTTTCTCATAGTCTATTCTGCTGGCATGTCGCTTGTCTTTTGGCAATTTTTTCAGTGAAATGATTTTGGAAACTGTGTGAGGGAAACTCTGTAATAAGTCGTTTTTCGCTGCCTTTTTCCCGGAATAAAATAGCATATTTTCATTTTCAATTCGCAGCCAGGTAGCCTCCAAAGCCAAATTGTTTTCAGAACAGAATTTTTCGCATGTCACAGGAGAAAACCACTCGCCATTTTCCTGCCAACACCACTTCATTCTACCAAAAAAATAGAGTATGCCATGTTTGATATATCCCGCATCTCCGGTGCGGTGCCAAATGGTTTGTTGCCATTCCATTTTGTTTTCACGGTAAGCATTTTCGTCTTTGTAATATGTTTTTAAAACATGATTGCCCGATACGATGATTTCACCAATGTATGATTCGCTACATTCTATTACTTTGTCGGTATTTGGCTGAATAATTTTTACCTCAATATTCGGGTGTTTTACACCCACCGGAATTCCTTTTTCCTCTGTTGAATATATATCGAAATATTTGGCAGCTGTAAGGGTTGCAATAGGTTCAGCCTCTGTGCTACCATAGACTAATTCGGTCTTTTTGGGGTCAAATTTGGCCGTGCATTTGGCCACCAGATGTGGTAAAAGGGTAGAGCCGCCGACAACGAGTTTTTTCAATTTTGAGTGGTCAATAATTGCCGAAAACTGATTGAAATATTCTACCGAGGCAGATACAATATTGGGGCAAAAATGATTTTTTATAAGTTGTCGATCTTTTAAATTCAATCGTTTGGCAAACATTACAGAGGTGGCTCCTACGGCCAAATTGCACATCGTTACCACCGGAAACGAAGTGAGATGACAATCGCCGGGTGAAAGCCCTGTTTTTTGAATAATGGTTTGCAATTGTATATCCAAAAAGCCATGGGTTCGGTTGGCAGCTTTGGCATTTCCGGTGCTGCCACTTGTAAAAGTGATTAAGGCTTCATCATCCCTCGTTTTTTGTGAAATTTGTTTTAATCGTTCAGGGTTTTTTTTGATGGAAAAAACGTTGCCAAACAAACCTGAACTGAAAAAGAACAATCTAAAAACGGATAAGAAATGATTCGTTACGATGGCCGTACACTCAGCTTTTTTGAAAGCATATAACACTCCTTTTTTTGGAAAAATTTGATCCACCAGCACCACACGGGCACCTATTTGGAAAATAGCCAAAATGTGCACGTAAAGGTCAATTCCCACGGGCATCATTACCAGTATATTTTGGTTGGATTTTATTCCCTTTTTAGAAAGCGAGAAAGCCGTTTGTTCCACTTGTTTTTGCATGTCCGAGAAGCTCAAAACCCTTTGTTTTTCTACCATGGCTGTGGCCAATGGGTGCTGCTTTGCAGCTTCAAAAAAGTGGTTTACAATATTCATGGTTCAATTCTTTTTAGGTCGTATTCAAACAAAATATGTTCTTTAAATACCGAACCACCATATTTTTTCGAGACAAAAGTGGAACTGTTTTCAAGGTGCATATAGGCGTGTATCATAGTTTGAAAGTGCATTTCAACGGCCTTTTTGTAAAATCGATTGGACAAAACGGTGGCCAACCCGTTGTACTTTTTATCGGGGTGTCGGGCAATGGTTTTTACAATAACAGTCGATGGGTCTTTTGGGTCGGCAATGGCCAGCAACAGGCCAACCAATTGATTTTGATCGTATATTAAGTCAATTAAATTGGGGTCGAAATAAGGTAAAAGGGGGGTGTATAGTTCCAAAAACTCATTCAAAGAAATTGGAGAAAACAGCGGATTCTTTGAGAAAACCTGGTTGCAAAAGCCATGTATATCTATGAGTTGCTCTTGACCAAATTTTTTGGTTGTCAATTCTTTTTCAGTCAAAAACTCGTCCATACCCAAAAATTGTTTTAGAGGGTCAAACTGTTCGGTGTTTGAACAATACGTTTCGCACACCAAAAAGCCTGCATTTTTCCATTGTTCTACGTAATAATCTTTATGCACATATTCCATGAAAAATGGATTAGAAATGTAATTGCTATACCGATAGCTGTGCCATGTAGAGCCATTCATTGGGCCAATAATGGAAGTTATGTCTGTTTGGATTGCGAGTGATTTTAGTGCATCAAAAAGTTGAGTTGAAACTTCGGGGTTCGGAACACATTGATAGTTTCCCGCAATCAGGTATTTTGACAAATAAGGATTGCTAAAAGTGGTTAGAAATCCCATCAATTCATGGTTTTTCCGAACAAGAATAACGTGCTCTACATTTTTCCAATTGCCAACTTGAACATGTTGCCGAGGTTGATACAACATCCCACAAAATGTGTTTAATTCATCCAAAATTTTTGGATTGGGGGCAATGATTTCAACCTTCATTTTTCCACCTCCTGTTTGATGTTTTTTAGATTTCCTTTAAAAATCTTAGCAACCACATATCCGGTCAATTTCATTTTTATAATATCCCAAAAGGTGCATTTTTCGACATTTTTATATAGCCCAAAAATCAACTCAGTGGTTTGGCTATCAGCGGGTTTGTATAGCTGTCGGGTAACAAGGTTGTCAGTTTTGAGAGGGAAATTCTTCATGTTGTAAATAGTCAATTCTCGCATCACATTTGGTTCGATTTTTACAATGTCTTCATCCCATTGAATCCCTTTTTCGTTGGCATTTTTAAAGCATCTTCGGGTAGAAAGCAGCGTCCCATCAGGGTGTTTTTCGGGGTTTAGCGAAGTAATGTGGTCAACATAAACAGACCACTTTTTTGCGTTGTCGGAGTTGCCCAAATAGCCGAAAGTTTTCTCGACAGGTGCATGAATAGTTACCTTTGTTTCGAGCCTATATTCGTTGGTTGCAGCGTTTTTTTTGAATGGGCTAAAAATGACCAATACCAATAGGACAGCCAATAAAACTAGGAGTATAACCCTGACTTTTTTCATCTAATTAAAAAAATAAAGTAAAACAATTATCGAAATAGGTATGGTCAAATTATCCCAACCTTTGGTAGAAATGGCCTCTACAACGGCAGTAATACCTGAAATAAGCAGTAGTTTCAAAAGTTTACTAAAAGTTATTTCTCCAGTATTCAAAATCAACAAAATAACAAAACAGGTGGCCATAAATGCCAGAGTGCCACCCAGGGTTTTTGTTTGACCCCACACGGTAAATGGTTTGAAATGCAGCTTTTTGCCAATAAAAGCTGCCATTGGGTCGGCCAGAGAAAGCACTAAAATGGGTGCAAAATACAGGGTGGTATTATCTAACTTTTGTTGGATGAAAAAGCAGAGCAAAACCACCACGGCAAACAGCCAACTTCCATACGATTTTCGCTCAACGGCAGTGATGGACTTGAACCATCGATAGCGTTCGCTGACAAACATGAGCAATAGAAATGACCCGCACAAAAGGGCGGTTTGCCATAAATGTAGAAGGTAGGAAGGAAAGGTCAAGGCAATGATTCCGGTGCAGATGTGTACAATTTTTCGAGTGGTTTCAGCCTGAAATTTTTGTTTGTGATAGAGCCACTCCGTTATACCAAACAGAGCCAAGTAGATACCAGAATAAATGACAATTTCTTTCATTTTTCGAACACATTAAATTTTTGATAAAAAAAGCCTAAATCGTTGCCCAAATGTTCTTTTTCCTTCCATTCAGTATGAGAGATAATCCGCTCTACCATTAGATTCCAATAACAAATAATAGAGCCGCTTGCCGAATGTTTAGTCAGTGTTTGGATATTTTGATTGAACTCATCATCTGTCATATATTCAAAAATATTTGATAGGTTAAATCGGGTGTAGTTTGGATAATTGGCAACAGCCTCTTGCAATGAGCAAAGACTGTATTTTATGCGGTTTTCAGACAGCCAATTTTTTGTTTTTTCGAATATTTCAGGTCTTGCATAAGGAGGTAAATTGTTGCCAAAATTCCCGGTAAGGCAGTAGGTTAAAATGTAGTTGTGCTGACAATGTCTGTCGGCCAAATGTCTTCCGGCCATTTGGTATATTTTGTTGCCAACAGTTCCTTTTACATGTTTCAATTTTTCAGGTTCTCTTCCCCATTTGCCCATTACAAACCGACTGAAAAAAATCTTAAAAAGCAGCCGCCAACGCCATGTATCCCAAAGGTTTTTATAAAAATCGTTTTGCTCTTGTTCTGATTTGTTTTTAAATAGTTGTGCCACTTTTTTTGAGTTGTGTATCAATGGCAAAATTCGGCCTGAAAACAGTTGAAAGTAATGCTCAAACTTGCCTTGATGTATGATTTTGTTGTCTATCAAGTAAAAATGGCTCTCAAAAAAATCTTGTGCTTTTTGTGGCAAATCTGGTTTTATTTTTTGATAGAGTGCCTGACGGTTTGGGTGTTCTACAAATCCCAGAAGAGCCAAAAAATCTGAATATTCCAACATTCGTATGGCCGATTCTTTGAATTGGGTTACAAACAGTTGAATTTCATTCAGGTCGATGCACAACATCTCGGCGGGAGCATACTGTAAGAGATAAAGACTGTTGTCTCCACCCGAAGCCACAGACATAACCCTGCTTTCGGCATGCACATTGAGGTGGTTGCCCAACAAAAAGGCATCTTCCCAACAGTTGCTGTATTTCAACGGATTGTTCATTTTTGCTCTATAACTCCCGTTTTTCCATTCATTTTTATCAAATCGCCGTTTTTTAGCAATTTGGTTATGCCTTTTACCCCAACAATGCACGGTATGCCCAACTCGCGGCTTACAATGGCAGCATGGCTTAGGGTGCTGCCCCGTTCTACTACAATGCCGGATGCAGATTGAAAAATGGTTATCCAACCCGGGTCGGTGCTGGTGGTTACCAAAATATTTCCGTTCAAACTTTTCACTTCGTTTGGCTGGCTCAAAATGCTTACAGCGGCTTCTAACTCTCCGGCACAGCAGGGTATTCCGTGCAATTGCCCCTCGGTTGAGTTGCTGTCATCATCCAAATCAAACTCCTCCCCATACTCATGGATTCTGGCAGGAAGTGATTCGATTTTAGAATATTCGGCAAATTCTTTTTTGCGGTCGGATATTGTTTTTTGCAGCCTTACTGTGGTCAATTTATCCCCCAAAAACAAATCAATTTCTTTTTCTGAAAGATAAAAAATATCCGAGTGATGATTCAAAATTTCTTGTTCTTGCCATTTTTTGCCCATCTCCCAAAGAAACATGCGAACGGTGCCAAAACCAAATGTCCGGTCAAATCTCAAATTTTCTCGGTCACTTACTGTTTCGGCGGCTTTGTTTGCTACATAGCAGAATATTTTTCGTTTCCAAAAAGGAAGGTGTTTCGAAACTTCCTCGGCATTTTGTGCAACCACTTTTTGCCCTTCTGCGGCTTTGTTGTACGATTTTAATACAGCAATAAACGATTCAGGATTTTGTGTAAAGGTTTCATTTTCAAGTTTTAACTCGCCAATGCTGCGGTCGCCATATTGCTGAATGTACTCCATTATTAAAGTACCTGTCTGGCCAAATTGCCCTGTTTGACAAAGCAACCAAATAGCTTTTTCTGAGGAGGTTTTTAATTGATTTAGTTTGTCCTCGTCAATTGCCGTTTCAATAATCTGATTGACCATTTTGGCCGGTTCTACTGATTTTAATGGGTATTTGCCAATAACCAAATCTGTGTGCAAACCCGGTTGGTGCAGCCACTTGTCCGATAATTTTTCGAGCGTACCAAAATAAATCATGGCAAATAAATCATTGGCCAATGGAGGTGTCCACTCGTTGACCAAAAGTTTTTTGAACTGACCATAATCCGCCCAAATTTCAGATGCCTTTTTTTTGCCGTAATCTTGTTTTTTGTAGTCAGAAATTATATGGTTTATCTTTTTTGTAAACTCCTTTTTTCGTTTTGGCAACTGCCAATTTGTCTTCAATAAATTGAAAACCATTTTTGCCAAATGGAGATAGGACTGAGCTTTGGTTGGTTGCTTCTTTAGCGTAAATTCAACACCCAAAGGCTCTGAAACGCCCATCATTTTTTCCATATATTGGGCATTTAATTGATAGGCTGGCAGCATGGCCAATGCCTTATACCAATTGATAAGATGATAATAAACGCGGCCTTTTATGTGTCCTAACATCTCGGCAAATACTTCTTTGTTGGCCTCTAACTGCGTTTTAGGAACTCCGAGCATTTTGCCAAAATTGAAATAAACCGACTCGTAAATTTCCAAAATAAACGAGAACGTGAAGGGCAATGTAATGCCCGGATATGACTCAACAATGTTGCTGTTATCCCAAATAATGTGTTGCTTGTTTTTGTCGATGGTCGTTATGGGGCGGCTTTGAAGCAGATAAAGTTGGTTGTTTTGGTAGCAAAATTCTATGTCTTGCGGGCAGCCATATAGTTTTTCGAGTTTCGACAGAATAGCCGATACCTCATTCAATTCAGTATCGTTCATGCTACTTTTATCTCTCATTTCATCTGGCACTGAAAAATGAGCAACCTCATGGTTGAGAATGATGAACATTTCGTTTTTATGGGCAATGGTTTTTTGCCAATGGCCATTGTTTTTCCTTATAAAGGTGTCAGCAGCCAAAGCACCCGAAACAAGGCCTTCACCAAGTCCAAAAACACTTGAAATGACCTGCTCATTTTTATACGGTTTTGTGGGATTTTTGCTGAAGCCAACACCGCTAAAGTCGGACTCAATCATTTCTTGAACAATAATTGCCAACTCCAAATCCTTCGTACTAATGTCTGTTTTGGCCAAATAGGTTTGAACTCTCTCTGAAAATTTGGATTGATGAACTTCCTGAATGGTTTTTAATAAGTCAGTTCTTTTTACATACAATTTAGTCTCAAATTGACCGGCAAAACTATGCCGCAAACCATCTTCCACATTGGCGGATGAACGAACGGCAAAATGCTCAACAGAATGCATTGAAACCATTTTTTCGTTCAGCTTTTGTTCGGTAAGATTCTTTATTTCGGTTTCATTGAAAACCACAAATGGCGGTACGTTAAAACCATTTTTGGTTAAAAAATGCAACGAGGTTGCTTTGCCACCGATATGAGTTTTTGTCGCCATTAATTGCTCAAAAGAAAAGGTAGAGCTCCGATGTTTAAATACATGCCCATAGTCCAAATCCCACTGAAAATTTCAATCATTTTGCTGCTTTTTTTTGTGGGATTTTTTAGAAAAAGAATACCGGAAATAAAGGCCGCCACAAAAAAAATAGTCAAAACAATATATACCCAAACGGGGCTATTGATATGGGCTGAGGCAAACAACGCCAGTATGTAGGTAATGGTTAAAATGCCCAGCCAAAGCCAAGTTCCTCCCGTCACTCCATAGAGTTTTGTGTAGGATACCACACCTTCTTCCTCCATGGCGGGTGTTTTTATTTTTCGGCCAAATTCTAAAACCATTCCGTTAAAAAAGGAGACAAAAAAGAACCAAAGCAATGCCTTTGGGGGCATTATTTCGGCAAACGACCAATGGGCGGCACTGGCCACTAAATCTACCAACGGTATAATGGCCATGTGCGAAAATACATAGGCCAATTGGTGTTTTTTTAGCCAATCAGCCATAAAAAATTCTTTAAACATCAGTGCCATGTATAACATGGCCACGGCATATATCCAACCAAAATGCGGGAAAAACCAAAGGGTTATTATTTGGGTGACGAATACTACAATGCCAATGTTTCGTAGCTCTGCCAATGAGATTAAACCTCTTGGAACAGGCAGGTATTTTCGATATTTCATGTCATCCTCATGGTCTTTAAATTCGTCCGAAATTCTCAGTAAAAAGAAAGTGGTTATGACCAAATAGAATGCTGCGGCATAGTTTTTCCAATCAATAAATTGGGTTTCGCCACTGGCAGATAGCGAAAAACAGATGGCCGAAAAGGAGAAAGCTGCAATCAGCGGAACATGCGATTGCAACGGAAATCGTTCGTTTAAATAGGTTAAGTATTTCATTTTCTTCCCAAATTTTGATGTGCGGATGTGAAATGTCCTTCTGCCAAAGCGGAGGCTATCGACAATTCGCCACAAAGCAACAATGCACCTGCAATTTCAGCGAGTTTTCGGGCTTTACCTTGGCCGGAGCAATCCATCATTTGTAGGCAGTTTTGTTGGCTGGAAAATTTGGTTCCACCACCCACAGTACCCACAATGAGGTTTGGAAGAGTAACCGAAACATACAAATCACTTTCGTTTACAACCTCCATACGTGTAACCCCCACCGCGGCCTCGGCAACACATGCCACATCTTGACCCGTGGCTAAAAATAGTGCTGCCAAGCCATTGGCAAAATGCCCTTGTGCACCAATACTGCCGCTCTGAATAACCGATACGGTGCTGCTTCGCCAGTAAGTTTCAACGGCGTTGGCCGTAGTTTTTAATACCGACGCTAACACATTTGCTTTTACCACACATTCTGCGGTCACTTTTTTGCCTCTCACCGTGGTAAAGGATATGGCACTGGCCTTTTTATCACCCGAATAGTTGCCCTCAACATACCAATATTTGGCTGTAATGGGGCAGGTTTGCTCAATATATTGGCAAATGGCATCGGTGCAAATGGTTACCATATTTTGGCCGGAAGCATCACCTGTGTAATATTCGAAGGTCAAAATAACGTGGTTTCCTTCCATGTTCAACTGCACATCAATCAGCCTACCGTGGTTGGTTTTGCTTTTGGCTATTTCCTTAAATTTTTCTTTTTGCTCTGTTACCCAAATCAGGAAATTAATAGCTTTCTGCATATCCTCAAAACCAAAAAGTGGACTTCGCCGAACACCTTCGGTCAGGCAAATACTGGTCACGCCTCCGCTCAGGCTCACTGCTTTGGCTCCTCTATGGTAGGATGCAACCAACGCACCTTCGGTGGTGGCCAACGGTATAAAAAATTCGCCTTTTGCTTCCGAGCCATTTACACGAAGCGGACCGGCTACACCCATTGGAATAGTGGCAAAGCCAATAAAATTTTCTATGCTTCCATCCAGTTTTTCTATATCAGAAAGATTTATTTCTGATATAGAAGCATTGCTTCCGAGATTGGTATTGTTTTTTAAATATTCCAATCGGATGTTGGTGGAGGTCACAGAATTATCTTTTGGCAATCCAAAATCGATGTTAGAAAAATTAGGACTTAAATTAGAAATAAGCTTTTCTAACCCCGTTATTTCATTGAGGTTTTCAAATATTTTTTTTGCTTTATCGATGTTGATAGACATAACTTTTTTTTAAAATTGATGGAGCAATAGCAGCCCAATGGCTGTAAAAATATAACTGTCGAAACGATCCAGAATGCCGCCCTGCCCCGGAAGGCTGTCTGCAAAATCTTTAATGTGCATTACTCGTTTCAATTTTGAGAAAAATATATCGCCTGCAAAGGCAAGAATAGGGATAAAAAATAGGGAAACATTTGGCTTTGAAGAAGTGTTGAAAAATTGGATATACAGTACGCAAAACAGCCAGCAAAACGCCAAACCACCTGCAAAACCTGCAACAGTTTTGTTTGGACTAATGGTTGGCACAATTTTTTTGATGCCAAACATTTTGCCGGTAAGCTGCGAAAACCCATCAAAAATGGCGGTGGCCACCAGCGGTATAATAAGGGCTTGCTTCAACACCAGGGAGGCGTAAATAAATGTTCCAAAAATGAATGGCATCAATGCCAAAATCCATAATTTTTGATTGGTTGCCAACTTGCTGGAGTGACGACATATTTCTATAAAACCCACAACGGAAATGATGGCGTGCAGCAAAATAACAGACGGAGAAAAAAGTGTCATCAAACAAATGGCAGACAGCATAATAAGGTTGAAAAACAAAAATTTTTTCCAACCAATGGCTGGGTTTTCTTTGTTTTTGATATGCAATTTTTGTTGCAAAATCAGAGCTACCAACAAAAATGTTGGATATAATATCAATATGGTTTTCAAATGGTTAGGCATTGTTTTTTAACTTGAAGATGGATTTTACATTCGATTTTAATTCGGATAATTTTATCAAAACCGCCAACTCTTCGAGATATGCCAAACAGCCCACAATCATGCCCAAAATAAACAGCCAACGAACAAACCCGTAGGTAAATAAAACGAAAAAGAAGATGCCTTGCACATAGCCGGCAGTTTTGCAACTATACAAATGCAAACTCGGAAATTGACCAAATTTGACCATAGAGAAAAGCATGGCCGCAGCATAAGCGGCAAGGAAAAAAATAAACAACCAAAGCAAATTGCCGAATGAATCGAAATACCACAAAAACATGGCGGCAATGGCCACCGCATAACTTCCCATATCGGCCAGCGAGTCGAGCCGGGCTCCAAAAGCCGTTTGTAGATTAAACCTGCGGGCAATAAATCCGTCCAAAATATCAGTTATCAGATTGATAATGAATAAGATTTGAAACGGTTTGTAGTTGTCGGTAAGCAACAGATAAACCAATACCGGAAACAGGACCAATCGGTAGCCCGACAGCAAATTGGGTACGTTTATGTGTTCTCTTTGTATCATTTTTTGATGCAATTTCGATTATTTTTTATTGAGTTTATAATCAAGCCCGACAACAAATGGCATGTTTGATATGCCCAATTCTCCATTCAGCCCAATCTGTTCGTTGAGTTTTATTCTGCTACCTATGGAAAATTGAAAGAAAAAGTTGGAGTTAGCGTATTCCTTCGTTTTTATTTCGGTTGGGTTTCCATCGGTGCGTTTGGTGGTGGTTTGCTGCACTTTGTCAAATCTAACCCCCATGCCATAATTGAGGAAAAGTCCGGCATCCGGTTTTTTGCCCAAATCGGTTCGTAAACCAAAACATACGGCATTTGATTGATTTATGGCACTAATCTCGGTTGTTACTTTGGGAGAATAATCTGCATCAAAGCCCAAAAGCCAAAGTAATATCGGGGCTCCACCAGAAGAATGGGAATAGAATTGATGCCCTGTTCGCATTTGTCGATATTCAAAATAAGGTTGTGTCTTTTCGTTTACATTTAGCTCGTAACCAACAATCAAACCAACACCCGATAGTGATTTGTCGATAAACTTTCCTTTTAAATCTTCCACTTTTGGGTTGGTTTGCAATACTGCAATGTTGGAATAAAATGAACCACTTTGAGCATAAACCTGCAACACACTAAGTGAAGAAATGACCATGGATATAATGAACTTTTTCATAAAAATGATTTTTTGTTGAAGCAAAGTTGTATTGTTCTTTTAGGTATAAATAATTTAATATTTTGGAACATTCCTGTTTTTGAGTATTTTGTATAATAATTAAATAATTTTGTTGAAATATTAAATTAATATGTGTTATTTATGTTTAATATGGAGCAAGTTATTAGTGTAAAATAATATTTATTGTTAAAATTGTGTTTTTATTTATTAAAATAAAATAATGACTGAGCAGATTGACTTGATTGAGCAGTGCAGAGAAGGGGTGGGAGAGAAAAATTTGGCAAATGAATTGGCCGAATTACTTGGTGTAAACGTTGATGCGGCCTACAGACGAATGCGTGGCACCACTGCATTGACTTTTGACGAGATACGGAAAATTTGCTTGCATTTCAATATTTCGTTTGATTCGGTCATTCAATATGGTGGCCGATTGGTGCCATTTCAATTCAATGCCATGTTTCAGGACAAATTTCGCATTGTGGAATATCTGAAAACCATCGAATTTGAGTTAAAAGAAATATCGAAAGTTCCCCATTCTAAAATGACCATTACGGCCATGGACTTGCCCTATTTTAGACAATTTGGGTTTAAAAGTTTACGAAGGTTTAAACTGTTTTTTTGGCAACGCTCGGTGCTAAATTTGGAGGAATATCGTCTCAAAAGGTTTGATGCTAATGAAGAAATATCTGAATATGAGGAAATTACCGAACGAATTTATAAAAACTATCATGGGGTAGCTTCTACCGAAATTTGGGCACCAGAAACATTGGACAGCACCATAAAGCAAATTCAATATTACATAGATTCGGGACTTTTTGTTGATAACGAAACTTTTGAAATGATTATGGAAGATTTGTTTGCATTGCTCAATAAATTGGAACGAGAGGCAGAGACCGGAAGAAAATTGATTCAGACACCGGACGGGGTCATTTCAAGTACGTTGGCCATGTATCAATCCGATATTTTTTTGAGCAACAACCTCATTCAGGCTCATCGGGAGGACAAAACATTTACGTATGTCAGCTTCAATTCATTCAACTCACTCATGACCTTTACCCCCCATTTTTCGGAAGAGTGCGACCGCTGGATTGAGCAAATTCGTTTAAAGTCTATTTTGCTCAGCGAGGTGTCGGAAAAATTGCGATACCAATTTTTTCAGTCGCTCCGCAAAAAATTGATGGTGATTCAAGAAACTTCATTGGGTCGTTGATTTAGCTTATTATTTCAATGTTTTCGGCTAAAGTTTTAAAACGAACCCCACTTTCCTGAACAACTGTAATGGTAATATGCCCGGCTTTGCTGGTATTGATATCTCGAACAATTCCACTTTTTCCTTTATGCGTTCCACCAATAACATTGCAAAATGCACCATCTTTTAATTTCTGTATGACCATCTCCATTAAGAGTTAACAATCATTTTTTTCAATAACGACACTTGCCCTAAGTGATAATAGGCATGCTCAATCAGAGCCTCAATATTGCGATAATAGCTGCCGTATTTTGGGTCAATAAAATCTGCATTTAATTCATTATCAGTCATTTGTTCGACAAATTCAGCAAATCTTTCCGCATTTTTAAAAAGTGTTTCTTTCAACTCTATCCAATCATTTTCCGATTTTAATTCGGGGGCATCAAAGCTGAATTTGTCCCGAATATCTAACGTTCCGCCTTTAAACACTTGAACCAAACCAGATGTATAATAATTTACATGAAAAGTGAGTAAAGCAATGGTGTTGAAGTTGCCAATTTTTGTGGTGGCTTGCACGACGCTAAGTTCAGAAATTTGGTGTTTAAAATTGGTGTTAGCAATCCATGTTCCATCCAAAATTACCTCACGAAATCTATGGGCAAGCTGAGGGGCTAAGGCCATCTTAAACAAAGAAATGAAAATTTAGACACAAATAAGAGGAAAACACTTTATACAATCTTTGAACAAAGCTAAGGCTTTGAATTGATTTGAGCTATTTTAAAAACCATTAAGTCGGCAACTTGCTGAGCTTTTTCGATGGCTTTGTCGGTGTTTGGACCAAAAAAAAGATTGTTGGCATTATCAATCCAAAGGTGCATCCAACGATCAAAATGCTCTTTTTCGAGGGGTGTTTTTTTGCTCAAAATATAATGTTGATCCATTGCGTTTCCGGTGTAGGCTATGGTTCCTAAAACCATCGCTTCCCAAAAAGTGTACATTCTGGGTAAATGAACTTCCCAGTTTACGCTGGCAACTTTTGTGAAGATATGACCAATTAAATCATCGGTTTTAACCTTGTCATAAAACGAATCAACCAGTTTTTTAACGTCTTGAGAAGTATTTATATCATATTTCATGTGTTATTTTTTAGCTAAAAATAAGCGGCTGCGAAGCTAAAAAATAAAATCAAAAAAATACGTTGTTTTGCTTAATGCATAATACAGAAGAATTAGACAAAGGCTTTATGCTTCGATGCATAGAATTGGCACAGCAAAGTGTGGATAGGGGTGATGCCCCATTTGGAAGTTTGGTGGCCAAAGGCAATGATTTAATTGCTGAAGGTTTAAACGATGCTCAAAGTAAGGTATCTGAACATGCAGAGGTGATTGCATTGCACAACGCCCACCAGCATTTGGGCACTTCTGATTTGAGTGGCTGCACACTTTATACCAGTTGCGAACCTTGCCCCATGTGTTCTTTTATGATTCGTGAGTATAAAATAAGCCGTGTGGTTTATGCATTGCCCTCGCCATTTATGGGCGGCCATACAAAATGGCCAATACTGCAAGATGATGAACTGGAACGGTTTAGGCCTTTCTTTGGAAAACCGCCTATTGTGGTTGGTGGTTTTTTAGAAAAGGAGGCCAAAGCCGTTATGGAAAAAACTATTTTTTGGATGTTCGGTAGCAATGTTCGTAATAAACAGTAACAAATAAATAGCTCAGATGTATGAAGAATATGGAAAAATCAATCACTTTTTGCGAAACAGAATGGAAACAATCCACCATGCTTGTGGCTGGGTTGCTTGGCATTTTTGGTTTATTGGCTTTTTACAATCATGCGGTTACTTTTGGTTTGATCCTGATGGCATTTTCCATTTTTTTAGCATTGTTTAGGTATGGCTATGAAATAGATGGCAAACGATTAAAATGGCGGTATGTCCGTTCATTTTTAGGTTGGAAATCGGGCGATTGGCAATCGTTGGAAAATCTGGATTATATCTCAGTGGTGGGCGTGGTTCGTGGAAGTAATTTGCGTGTACCTACTATAATGGGAGCCATGAATATTTCAGACAACAAACATCGAGGAACATGCTATTTGCAATTTGTTTTTGTAAACTCCCGAAAGCCAGAGCGAATTTTTATGTATGATTCGGAAGAAGGTGTGGAAAAGGCTTTAGCCATAGGGAATTACCTTGATGTGGAGGTGTATGATTGCACCACGCCCAATAAGCAATGGATAAGAACCAAAACGAATTAATTCGACAAATCTTCCAGCCTTTTTCGTTCGTACTCAGACAGACTATCAAGCCCATGCCTCTTCACTTTTTCCAATAGCTCGTTCAGTTCTTTTTGCCTTTCAGCTCGGCGTTCGTTGTATCTATCATCGAGGGTTAAATGATTTCTTTGTTCAAGTTTGTACGGATTTTCGATGTTTAGCACATGCGGTTTGTACAGTATCAAATAGATGAAAATGACTGTGGGAATGGCAGTAGCCAAAATGGGCAAATAATTAACGGTTACACTTTGGGGGTAGAGCAAAATGCTGATGAGCATACCTATAATAGCTCCACCCAAATGAGCCTCATGGCCAATGTTGTCGTGGTTTGAGCGTATGCCGTATATAGAGTAGCCTACATACGCCAAACCGAAAATCCAGCTTGGAATGGGTATAGGGATAAACATTAAAAAGAGATTCATGCCAGGCATCAGAGCTATGGACGCGAAAATGATTCCTGATACCGCCCCAGATGCTCCAACGGCACTATATCGGCCATGATGTCGGTGGATGTAAAGAGCTAATAAATTTCCGCCTATTAAACTGGCAAAATAGATGATGGCAAAATTTAGGCTGCCTAAGCCGTGTTCCAACATTCCTGCAAAGGCATACAGCGAAAACATGTTGAACAGAAGATGCGTCCAATTGACGTGCAAAAAGCCAGAACTTATAAGCCTTTTGTAGTCTTTTTGACCCAAAATTGGTTCTACCTCAAATTTGAGACTGTTAAACCAATCGTAATCCTCAAAACCTTTGTAACTTATAATTCCGTTGGCCAGAATAAGCACTAAGCCAACCACTCCAATATCCGACATTTGGCAAAAATGAGATTATTTTTTGATAGATGATTTTGCAAAAAATGATTTTTTAGGATTTCAATCGATGCACAATATAGCTCGCAAAAAAGGTCTCTAACAAACTTAAGGGTATGGCCAAAGGCAAAATTCCAAACGGCATCACGCCCATGTTGCCAATGACCAACCACATCAAAACAAAACCTATAAACCAAGATAAAAGAGCTGTTTGAAGAAAATTGAACTTTTTTGAAATAATAAAAATAATCACAGCAAAACAAAGTGACCAAATGCCCCAAACTACCCCATTAGCGGGTTGTTCAGGAAAAACTTGACCCAACGAGGTGTAATGATTTACCCAGTGGTCGTGAATCAAAAAAGTATTGCGTATAAACTCTGAAATACTTATCCAGAGAGTTGTTAAAACGATGGGAAGGAATACAGTCTTAAATGAATTCATACAGTTTTGTTAACGGAAATCGAAGGTAAACGTTTTTATTTTTTTTTTGACTCTAAGTATATCATAATTCTTGTGGAGTATATTTAACCTTACAATAATTCTTAAATAAAAATTCTTCTTCTATCAAAGCCCCGGCTTTAAATTTGGCATTTTTGGTTCTCCAAATCTCATTGGTTCTGAAATATTTTTCGTCGTCTTTTATGAATGCGTGTTTTTTTTCGAATACATGGTAATTGAAATCAAGCTCGGTGTCAATTCGCAACTCACCTTCCAGCAATTTATCTGTCATCCACAAGTTTATTTGGAAAGTCCACGGTGTGTTATTGGTCAATTGAAAATCGAGATAGTTGTAAAAAACGGTGGCTCCACTGGCAAATGGCAGTATTCTCCCATCGTCAGGAAATGGGTCAAAACTATGATGATGTCTTTCTAAAACGGTGAGTGGAGAATGTAGGGCAAGCCAATGCAAAAGATTACTGCTCTGGCAGATACCTCCTCCAATGCCCGCTCGGGCTTCGCCAAAAGAAAGTTCCATACCCAGCTTGAAACCTTTTCGTTTTGTGGGTCTGCCAACCGTTTTGCAAAAAGAAAACGACTCACCGGGATGAAGCAGGGTTCCGTTAATTTTTTCGACTACCAGTTTCAGGTTCTCAATTTTGTTGTATTGCAAAATCATGTCACTCTCGCCCAATTTTTTCAGCAGTTTTGATTGATGTTTAAAAACCCGATACGGAAGTTTTTCAATGCTTTTTGTTTTGGTATATTTTATTCCGGAAAAATGCCAATATGCCGTTCTGCGAATGCGTTTTTCCCATACAGACAAAAAGTAGAAAATAGGGTGTCTTTGTGATAGCAGTTTTCTTTCTTTCATTCAAAACTCATTCGAAATTTTGGTCAAAAACTCGTCGTCATACTCAATCCTAAATTCCATCCAAAGCGGCTGGTGGTCGGAGAGTTGGTATGTTCTCCAATCATTATAGTTTTTTGCAGCAACGCCACTTTGCAGTTTCATAAAGGGTTTGTATGTCTGCTCGTCGGCATCGGTAAAGAGGTGTTTGAACAATTCAATGGTGCCACCACTTAGCACTTTAAAGCCTTCATCTCTCTCTCTAATAAACATGCGGTCGTATTGTGCTTTTTTGTTGCTGGTAGTAGTGGTTATTTTATCATGTGCCGGGTGACTTCTGTAGCCCGCTTCATCAAGCATTTTGTAATGTGGACTACTTACTTTTTCGATGTTAAAATCGCCAATCAAAATTAGTTTTCGAGCCCACGATGCGGGGTCTTCCGTCCTCTTTTTAAGAAATTCGGCCAAATAATCTATTTCTTCCTTTCGGGATAGTTCACTTTCGCCCCATTGAATATGAACACTGCAAAGCATGAACTTGGCCCATCCGGCTTTAAAACCGCCAATTAGTGGTGTTCTCCAAAGCTGATTTACGGGTTTGTAAATGGTTTTGTTTTTACCATTAACCTTTATTTTTTCTTCTTTTGGAGGAATGACCAACTCTCCGGCCAATCCGCCAAACTCAATTTTGCGAGAATTGTAAACAAAGGCTATGCGTTCATCATTTCCGGGCGACCCCTCGTTGGTGTCGGAAACGATGTATTTCCAATGGCTGCCCATCAGGTTCAGCACTCGGTTCAAGCCTTCCAAATTTCGGTGTACTTCCTGAATGGCCACCACGTCAAAACGTTCGATTATTTCCGCAATGTAATAGTTGGCTTCTTCAATGCGGTCGCCATATTTTGGTGAGTCAAATTCGCGAATATTCCAAGTGGCAATGAGAAGGTTGTAGTTGAGCTTGCTTTGCGGAACATCATCAAGTTGGGTTCTTAAATGTTGAATATTCTGCAAAACCCGCTTTTTGTGTTTCAACTGGTCGTTGGTATCATTATTCGTTTTTCTGAGTTTTGAATAATCGGGCATCGGCGTTTTTTTGAGAGAATCTTCTCAAAAGTAACCCATTATCCTTTCAATGGTGAAGATATTTTTAATATTTGTATGTCTTACAAAATTTTTCTAACCCCCAATTCAATACCAAATCCGGATGAATTTATAGATACCGGATAGCCTGAAGCATTCCAATTTTTAAAATAGGTTCGGTAGTATGGAGATGCCATAAAACTCAATTTGTTTGTAAGTTGTTTTTCGAGAGATAATTTTAAAAAAGCACCAAATCCGAGCGATTTTTTATACATATTGGTGTTGTTTTCTGCTCTTGATATTTCGCCATTTGTGGCCATCGTTTTTCCGTTTACGCCAAGTTTTGTGTTAAAAACCAACATGGGTTCAATGCCAATATACCAGGGTTTGTTTAGGTTGGCATTGATGGCCTTTCGGTATCCGGCAAAAATGCCGAGGTCGAATGTTTTGTATTTTATTTCTCCTTCGCTTACAAATTTTCCGCTTACGGTGTAGCTGTTTGTTGGTTCTCCTGTTACTGGGTCAATGTCAACAATGAGTCTTGTTACGGCCTCTTGTGCGTAATAAAATTTGTCTTTTTGTTGTATAAAATTTGCCCCAACTCCCGTGTAAAAGGAATTGGTAATCATAATACCTATTTTGCCTCTCACACCCCAAGTGTACCATTCATTTTCGGTCGAATTTCTTACTTCCGCCAGTTCTCCGCCCGTCATGGTCGTGTTATGAAGTCCAGCTAATCCTGAGAGTCCGACAAAGAATCTGGCCTTTCTCTTTTTTGTAAAAACGGGACATTCTTCATCAGATTTTTTAAAGTCATTTATATTTTCTGCTTCTTCCTCTTCAATCATCAATGTTTTTGAATCATCAGCAGAGCTTAATGATTCAATCGGGTAATCTTCATTTTTCTCCTTTTCAATAAATCGTTCTGGCTTGTCACTTTCAATTTTCAACGAACCGGATGATAATGGTTTTTCTTCGGGAGATAATGGTTTTGGCTCAAGAATGAGTTGTGCCGATTTTGTAAATGAACCAATATTGGCGGATTCGGTTGTTACCGTTTTCTCGGTATTTTTAGTTGGTTTTATTGGCATTTGATTGTTGTAACTGCTCCATTCTGTCTCCGATTTGGCAACTTCCGTTTCCTGATTTTTTGCTCCTTTAAAAAAGAAAAAACCGGCAATGCCCAAAATCGAAATTGAGGCGAAAAGCCAAAAAAAGATAGTTTTTTTTCGGGCAGGTTGTAATTGTGCCTCAATGTTGTCCCACACAAATTCGGGAGAATTACCGCTGTATGATTCTGCTACTTGACGAAAACGATTGTCTGTGTGTTTGTTTTTCATAACCTGTGTGCTACTAATTTGTTTAATTGTTGGTCGTGCATTATCAGTTTTTGCATGGCTTTGCGGGCTTTAAATAGTTGAGATCTTGAAGTGGCTTCCGAGCAGTTTAATATGTCTGCTATTTCCTGATGATTAAGTTCTTCAAAAACAAAAAGGTTGAAAACAGCTTGATAGCCGGTGGGCAAAGACCTTAAATGCAAAACCAATTTGTCGAATGTAAATGAATCAAAATTTATGTTCATTTCATATTCTCCGGCTTCTTTTATGTGTTCCTCAATAGGCAAAAAGTCCTTTTGTTTTTTGAGCGATGCCAATGCAGTTCGTATCATAATCATTCTAATCCAAGCTGCAAGTTCTCCATCGTTTCGGTATTGTCCGATATTTTTAAAAACTTTTATAAATCCTTCCTGCAAAACATCTGCGGCATCATCTTCATTCTTACAATACCGCAGGCAAATGCCATGCATTTGCCTGCGGTAGGTTTCATAAAGAAATTTCTGACTCTTTATGTCGTGCTTGATACACCCTGAAAGGCATTCATCTATTGTCACTTATACGATACCTTAAAATTTCCTGTAAAGGTTTCAGTTCGGGAGTTGTTCTCCGTACTCAATGTTACAGAATAATTTCCGGAATAGTATTTTTTTGTTGTATTATTTGTAAAGGTTACCGAACCAATGGGGTTGGCAGAGAAGAATAAATTGGTAGAAGCATTGCTTTGGCTGGAATCTATGGCAATGTTTGTGCGACCAATCGGGAACGTGCCACTGGTGTTGGTACCGGGGTTAAAACTGAAATTAATGTATGTTTTTGAATGAAAAATGTACCCGCTCAGGATAATGTTGGTGTCTTTGTTAGATGCATACATTTCGTCGTAGGCAACGGTATCTGTATTTAAACCCGAACTTTTTATTTCAATAAAATCGACAATGTCTTGGCAAATTGTGATTAACCCTAAATCTATATCGTCAGATGTAACAGCAAACGAATCGCGAACATATTTTTTATTGCCTCTGTCTAAGGCATATAATGTTATTTGACTTGGTCTGTTAATGCAATACTGGATTATGGCATTTGCCTCACCATTTTGATTTATCCATACCAATTCATGATTTATTAAAGCATAACCATTTGTTACCTTGTTGCCATTACAATCCTCAAATTGGGCTTTTACTTTTAGCTTTTTTATAGAAGTACCTTGCAGTTTTATTACTATATCGCCCAACTTTGTTTCTGAATAAAATGGGCCAATTTGACCAAAAATTTCAAAACCTTTACCACCCGAGCAGATGGTTGATTCCTGAATTTTTACATTCAACACTTTACCTTTGGTAACTCTTCCGCAAAAGGTTCCATCGGCATTAACAAAACCGTGACCTCCCCAATTGGCATCAATGGCAGAAAGCAATAAGTGAATACCGGTTATAGGGTTGCCGTTTTCATCTACCAAGCGGCCACATACCACAACCGATTCTTCTCGGGCATCATAATTCCAACAGCTAAAGTGCGGAATTTCGGCACTATAAGAGGTGCCATTTTTTGTGGCTTCACCTTCTTGTTTCCAAAGGCCAGCAGACATATCAAAATGCCACATAGGCACATTTGATGGTGCTTCGCCAAGTGCTAATGGTGGAATTTCGGTAGTCATTTTTACGGTGGAGCCGGGTTTTATTTGGAGTTTTAAACCTTGCGGGGTTTGCATTTCAACATACACCATTCCATAACTGTTTAGTGCCAACAGTTGGTCATTGGCATTCAACCCAGACAAATCGCCGGGCATTTGATACGTGCCATCTATGGTGGTTGGGTCTATATGTGCAATGGCCACCAGCACTGTTCCGCTATATGGTTGATTGTCGTTTTCGGTAACAATAGCATTTGCCGGAAAATCAAGGGTTACTGCACCCGCCGTCAGCGTTGATGAGTTGGTGGCCACAAAGCTGTTGTTGAAAAAAGCCTGGATTAATTTTGTCTGCAGATTTATTACACCCGTTTTATCTGTTCTAAAAGTCCGACAGGTTTCAAAATACCCCGCCTTATTTATTGTAATAAAATTGTGTTGACTACCCACCTTTTCATTGGCAAATTCATATACTCCGTATTCGTCGGTTGAAGCTTTCTTGCCATTAAAAGAGGCAACTGCACCCATAATCGGATTGTTTTGATTGTCGAGCACCACACCTCTAATCGTGGTGCTGTACTTTGTTTCATCATCATAAATAAACTCTTCAGTATCTTTTTTACATCCTGCTACCAATAGCACCAAAAGCAACCAGATTGAAACGCTATATTTTATTTTTGAACTCATAATTTTTGTCTTTTTTTTCTTATGAGTGAGTGAACGTATGTTCT